>NZ_JBBBNY010000003.1:0-379270 GCF_037137055.1 Fulvimonas yonginensis | reverse complement strand
GTTTATGCAGGTTCATCCGGGGCTCCTGGTGTGCTGGTTGGGTCGCACCTCCAGAATCTCCGGGATCGCCCCGGGTGAACAACCTACTGAGAGATCACACCTAGTCGCCCATCGCCGGGTGACAGGCACTGCGACCCGTTGGCATGATCCGGCCTTCGCGGGCTTGAAGAGGCGCCGGCATGCGGGCTGCGAACGGCGCGAGGTGGCGAACCGGTGTGTGGTCGCTGGCAGGCGCGACGGGGTGCCTGCTGGTCTTGTCCGCGCGGGCGGATGCGGTGCAGCGGCACGACTTCCGCGTGGTGACTGCGGACGGCGTCGGCATCCACGTGCGCGAGGTGCGTACGCCACAGGCGAAGGGCGAGCCGCTGATCCTGATCCACGGCGCGCGGGTGCCCGGGGTGGCTTCGTTCGATCTGGCGGTGCCCGGCGGTTCGCTCGCGCAGGACCTGGCATTGCGGACCGGGCGGCCGGTCTACGTGATGGATGCGCGCGGCTACGGCGGCTCGGACCGCCCACCGGCGATGGCCCGCCCCGGAGCAGAGTGCGCCGCTTTCGCGCGCCTGCGAGTTGGTGCGCGACGTCGATGCGGTCGCGCGCGCGGCGATGCGACGGACGCATCACGCGCACGTCGCCCTGTTCGGCTGGGCGACGGGGCACCTGGGCGGGCTATTACGCGTCCCTGCACCCGGAACGGGTGGCCCATCTGGTCATGCTGAACGCGCTCTACGGAGGCGCGTCCGCGCACGCCATGATCGGCCCGGGCAGTTCGCTGGCCAATCCGTACGACCCCGCCCGCCTCGCGCCGGACCTGAGCGGTTGCGCGCGCCACCGCCAGGACCAGCTCTACCCGGCCTGGGAGCGCTCCATCCCGGTCGCCGACAAGGATGCATGGCGCGACCCGGCAGTTGCGGCGGCCTACGGCCGCGCGGCGCTGGCCAGCGATCCGCAGGCGGGCGCCACCTCTCCGGCGAGCTTCCGTGCGCCATGGACGCGCTCGAGGACAGTTTCTACCTGGCCAGCGGGCGGCGCCTGTACGACGCCTCGTCGATCACCGGGCGCGTGCTGGTGGTGCGCTCGCAACTGGACTTCTGGAGCCGCCCGCAGGACGTGGCCGCCGTCCACGCGCGCAGCGTGCAGCGACTGGATCTGGCCGGCGCGACGCACATGGTGCATCTGGACCGGCACGGGCGCGAGCGGATGCTGCAGGCGGTGGTGGCGTTCCTCGGCCAGCCGTGGGAACGTGGCACGGCCGGTCCGCGCTCAGTCCTCCTCCACGTGCGGCTTCCATGCCTCCGCCAGCTGCTTCTGCACCGGCGGCGGGACCGGTTCGTAGTGGCTGAGGTCGAGGCTGTAGCGGCCCTGGCCGCCGGTCATGGATTTCAGTTCGGTGGGATAGTCGGTGAGCTCGGCCAGCGGCGCCTGGGCGCGGATCAGGATCTCGCCGCCGCGCTGGGTGTCGGTGCCCATGATGCGCGCGCGCTTGCCGGCCAGGCTGCCGGTGACGTCGCCCACGCTGCTCTCCGGGATGGCCACCTCCACGTCCACGATCGGCTCCAGCACGATCGGGCGGGCCTTGCCGACCGCGTCCATGAAGGCCTTCTTGCCGGCGCTGATGAAGGCCACCTCCTTGGAGTCGACCGGGTGGTACTTGCCGTCGTAGACGGTCACGCGCACGTCCTGCATCGGGTAGCCGGCCACCGCGCCGGTCTCCATCGCCTGGCGCACGCCCTTCTCGATCGCCGGGAGGAACTGGTTGGGAATCACGCCGCCCTTGACCTCGTCGACGAACTCGAAACCGCCGCCGCGTTCCAGAGGCTCGACGCGCAGGAAGACCTCGCCGAACTGCCCGGCGCCGCCGGTCTGTTTCTTGTGGCGGTGGTGGCCGTCGGCCCGGCCGGCGATGGTCTCGCGGTAGGCGATGCGCGGCGGGTGGGTGTCCACCTCCACGCCGTAGCGTTCGCGCATGCGCTCGACCATCACCTTCAGGTGCAGCTCGGACAGGCCGCGCACGACCGTCTCGTTGAGTTCCTTGTGGTGCTCCGTGCGCAGGCAGGGGTCCTCCTCGGCCAGCCGCGCCAGTGCCTGCGAGAGCTTCTGCTCCTGGCCCTTGTGCCGCGGCGTGAGGGCGAGGCCGAACATCGGCTGCGGGAACGCCATCGGGGCCAGGTGGATGCGGTCCTCCTCGTGCGAGTCGTGCAGCACGGCGTCGAAATGGATCTCCTCCACCTTCGCCACCGCGGCGATGTCGCCGGGGATCGCCTGCTCGATCTCCTCGTGCGCCTTGCCGTTCAGGCGGAACAGGTGGCCGACCTTGAACGGCTTGCGCGAGTCGTCGACGAACAGCTGGGTGTCGCGCCGGATCGTGCCCTGCCACACGCGGAACACCCCGAGCTTGCCGACGAAGGGGTCGTTGACGATCTTGAACACGTCCGCGATCACGTGCTGGCGCGGGTCGGGGTTGACCGTCACCGGCTCGCCCTCGCCGTTGAGGAACGGCGGCGGGTTGCCTTCGGCGGGGTTGGGCAGCAGCCGCCCGGCGAGGTCCAGCAGTTCCGGCACGCCTGCGCCGCTGCGCGCGCTGACAAAGCAGATCGGCACCAGGTGGCCCTCGCGCAGGCACTGCTCGAAGGCGTCGTGCAGCTGCTCGCGGCTGAGCGAGGCCTCGCCCCGGTCGAGGTACGCCCCCATGGTCGCCTCGTTGATCTCCACCACCTGGTCGATGATCTGCTGGTGTGCCGCGGCCAGCGACGAAAAATCGGTCTCGCCGTCGGCCTGGAAGAAGCAATCGAGCACCGCCTTGCCGCCCTGCGCCGGCAGGTTCACCGGCAGGCATTCGGGGCCGAATTCCTCGCGCAGGGCATCGACCAGCGCGGGCAGGCGCGTACCTTCGGTATCGATGCGGTTGATCACCAGCACCCGCGCCAGGCCGCGCTGGCGGGCGTGTTCCATCATGCGGCGGGTGCCGTGCTCGATGCCGATCGCCGCGTTGACCACCACCGCGACCGTCTCCACGGCGGCGAAGGCCGCCAGCGAGCCGCCGCGGAAGTCCGCGTAGCCGGCGGTGTCGATCAGATTGATATGGCAGCCGTCGCGATCGATGCTCGCGATGGCGCTGTCGATGGAATGGCCGCGCGCCTTTTCCTGCGCGTCGGTGTCCGACTGGGTGGTGCCGCGCTCCACCGACCCGGGCGTCTGGATGACGCCGCCGGCGTGCAGCAAGGCCTCGAACAGCGTGGTCTTGCCGGCGCCGGCATGGCCGGCGAGCGCGATGTTGCGGATGTTTTCCGTGTTGTACGACACGAGACGTCCCTCCTCTGGCAAGGCGCGGGTCTCGCATCGGCATGAGCGGCGCCGCACGAGGCCGCGCGTGGCGGCTGACGATGGCGGGCCGTCATGGTCGTCCTCGGCGCCGCCGCGGCGGCGCGGGCGGGGCGGTCATGGCGGGGTGCGGCGGGTGCCGCCTGTGTAGCCTTGTGCGGGAACGCCCCGCGGTCAAGCTGCAGCGAAGCACCTCACGCGCTCGTCACGCCGGCGCCACACCTCCTCCCGGGCACGAGCGCGCTCGCTCGCGATGCCCTTTTCCCGCCACCGGCATGACGCACTGCGAGCAAGGGCGTTCCTACCGGAGGCCGCCGCCCGGGGAACCTCTCGGTTGCATGAAGGTCTTGCGGAGACCGGTGTCGCCCCCGTTTCTCCACGGAGCCCCTTATCGTTTCCCCGCCGCAGGTCGAGCACCATCGTTGGCAGTCCCCGCGGCCCCGCGACCGCGGCCTGGTGCCGCTGGACGAGGAAACCCGCACATTGCTGCGCGCATGGCGCGCACGCCCGACGCCGCGCGAGCCGTGGCGCTTCCGCCTCGCGCTCGGCGTGGTGCTGGCGCTGCACGTGCTGTTCGCCGCCATCGTGTGGTGGGAGATGCGGCCCCGTGCCGTCCGGGAGGTGGTCCACGCGCAATTGGACGGAGCGCTGCAGGTGCGCTTCATCGCGCGGCCGCGGGCGTCGCCGCTCCCGCAGCCGCCGCCTGCGCCGGCACCGCCGGCGCACCCCGCGCAGGTACGCGAGCGGCCGGCGCCGAATGCGATGACCGTCCGCCTGCCGGAGCCGGCCGCGGCCGCCTCCGCGCCACGCATGCCTGCGCAGCTGTACGACCGCACCGGTCAGGTGCGGTTGCCGGCGCCGGCCGCAAGCAGCGCCTCCGCGCCCGGTTACGTGCAGCGCCTGCCGCAGGGCGATACGCAGGTGATGCGCCACGACAGCCCGGTGAAGTATCGGGCCACGCGCTTCGAGCAGTACTTCCCGCCGCCGGACGAGACCATCGTGGGGCAGGGCGTGCGCGGCGTGCTGCGCACGCTCCATACCGGCCAGCACGAGGAGGTCAACCTCGGCCACGGCGTGCACCTGAAGTGCAAGACGCTGTTCGGCCTGCCCACGCCGGACTGCGCCATGCCGCCCCCGGCTCCCTCGAAAAAGGACGGCGACGAACGCCTGAACATGGCGCCGGCCGCGCCGCTGGCCAAGGAGCTGGCGCCGGCGCAACGGGATCCGGGCGAGTGCATCGCGCTCTACCGCGCCGGCAAGCCGCTGCCGCAGGGCTGCCCGGTGGACACGCCGGCGCGCGCCGTCGACGCCGAATGCGCCGAGGCCCGACGCGCCGGCAAGCCGCTGGCCGCGCATTGCCCGAAGCCGCCCTGACCGCTTCGCGCACAGCGGCCTTCGTGCGCGGGCATGGGCATCCGCGAGCCGACCCCAAGCTACACTGCACCGATGCCCCTGCCCCCCGCGGACAAGCCCAGCGACTCGCCCGCCGAAGCGCGCCCGGTGGTCATGCTGCAATCGCCGCGCGAAGCGGCCGCGCGGGCCATCGTCTACCGCCGTCGCCGTGCCGAGCGTCCGCGTGATCGCGGCCTGCGCGTCGCCGGCATCGTTGGCTCCTCGCTGGTGCATCTGCTGGTGCTGTTCGGCGCGATCCTGGGGCCGGCCTACGACCTGGAGGAGCCGGTGCACCGCTCCGAGCCGCTGCAGGTGCGCCTGATCGAGAAGCCCGAGCCGCCGCCACCGCCGCCGGTGCGCGGCACGCCACCGAAACGGATCGGGCCGGCCCGCCGCGGCGGCGCGCGGGTCGCGGTGGCGCCGTCGCGCGCACCCTCGATGCCGCCGACGCCCGTGCCGGCGAAGCCCCAACCGGCACGGCCGGACATGCCGGTCATCACCGTCAGCGCGCCGCGCGCCACGATCCGTATCGCCGCGCCCGCCGCGCCCGCGCCGCCCCTGGCGGTGCCGCGTCCGCAGCCGACGCCGGATCTGGCCCCGGTGCCGCTGGCCGGCGCACCGCCGCAGGTCCATCTCGACACGCCGCCGGCAGCCCGTCCGGTGCCGCCACGGTTCCAGCCCGAGCCCGTGCGCAAGCCGCAGCCCGAGGGCAACCGGCCGATGCCGTCGCCGCCGTCGCTGGCGCTGCCGGACGTGCCGGCGCAGGCGCCGCCCACGGTCGCGGCGCCGAGCATCGCGCTCGAGCGGACGCCGCCGCCGCAGGACGCCCCGCCCAGTCCGGTCCCGCTGGTGCGTCCCCAGCCGCCCGCCGCCCCCGCCGCACCGCAGGTGGAGGCCATCCCGCTACCGGCGCAGGCGGCTCCGGCAATCGACCTGTCGCCTCAGCTCGCTCCGCCTGCGCCGATCGTGGCGCGCGAGCGGCCGCGCGTGCAGGCGCCGGCGATCCAGCTCGCCGAGCCGCAGCTCGGCGCGGTGCCGGTCGGCAGCGCCAACGTGCCCGCCCCGGCGAAGCCGGAGGCGCCCGCGATCGCCCTGCCGGCGCCGGCCATGCCTGCCGCCTCGCTCCCGCTCGCGCGCCCGGAGGTGGCGGCCGCGGCGCCGGCCTCGCCGTCGCCGGCGAGCGCCGCCTCCGCCGTGGCGGCCACCGCGACCAGCACGGCCATGCCCGGCGCGACCGAGGCCGAGACGGGACAGCCCAGCAGCGCCCCGCAAGCGACGGCGGCCGGCAGCGACACCGGCGTCCCCGGTGCCGCCCGTGAAGGCGCGAGCGAGGCGGCCGCCAATCCGAGCGCCGCCGGCCAGCCCGCGCCGCGGGCGGGGCAGGGTGCGGGGCAGGGCGAGGGTCGCCAGGGCAAGGCGCAGCCGGGCGCGGCGCAAGGCGGCGAACACGGCCGGCTCGGCAGCTACATCCAGCTGCAGCCGCGCGGCGACACGCAGATCATGGAGCACCGCGCGCCCGACATCGGCTACCGGCCCACCCGGTTCGAGGATGCCTGGACACCCGAGGGCGAGAGCTCGCTCGACACCGCGCTACGCCACGCGGTCGAGAAGACCACGGTCGAGCACACCTTCCACCTGCCGCGCGGCGTGCGCGTCGAGTGCAAGGTCAGCCCGCTGTTCCCGATCGCCCTGTTCGGCTGCGGCAACCCGGACCCGCCGGCCAAGGGCGGCACCGCCGAGCAGTACCGGCGGCTCAACCAGGCGCCAGTCAAGCCGCTCGCGCCGATGCCGGCGGCCAGCGCCGCCGCTGCCACGTCCGCACCGGCGCCGGCGACGTCCATCCACCTGGACAACGCCGCCCAGTGCGCCACCGCGCGCGTGGCCGGCGGCCCGCTGCCGCCGGGCTGCGAAGCGGTGCCGGCGCCGGCACCCTTGCCGGCCGGGACGTCGAGCTCCTGGGTGCCGCCCAGCGACCAGTTCCAATGAAACGCTGCAGGGGCGCTGCGCATCGGGCGCGTGCGGCGGCGGTGGCCCGGCCGCTCAGGTCGCTCTCGCAGCCGAGTAGGAGCCGATCGCCGCGTCGATGTGTCGGCGCTCGAGCGGCAGGCAGCGCGGGTGCGCGGCGGACCATTCGAGGAACGCGCGGTTGGCCGACGCCTGGCGCGGCGTGAACGCGGCGAACCGGTAGACGGCGTTAGTCGCGGGCCGTGGCTGCGATGTAACGGCGCGGGTTGATCGGGCGTGTCCCGGCCTGGGTGAAGCCATGGGTGAGATGGAACACCGGGTCGGCCTGCGCCAGCTGCCCGTCGAGGGCGGCGACCAGGTAGGCCGACAGATAGAAGCGGAAGGCCTCGTCGGAGAAGAACCAGAGCGCGGAGCCGAAACCGCCGGGCGCCTGGTCCGGGAACGCGGGCGCGAGCTCGCTCCAGTGGCGGTCGAGCACGGCCGTGAATTCCCTGGCGAGCAGCGCCGGCTCGGTACCCTCGGCGCTGCCGGCAAGGCACCAGGGCGGCGGCTCGACATCGTCGAACGCGCGGCGGACCTGCGTCTTCAGGGCGGCGGCATCGACCAGGCAGGCACTCGTTTGGGCGGCCAAGCCTATCCACGGCTCAGAGCAGCCGCAGCAGCTCCTTCATCAGCGGCAGCCGCCGCACGCGCACGGCGCTGGCGCGGAACACCGCGTTGGCCAGCGCGGGCGCGGCGGTGGGCATGGCGAGGAAACTGGCGCCGGTGGGCGCGCGGTCGTTGGGGACGGTGATCACCTCGACCTCGCGCGGCAGCTGCGCCATGGTGGCGAGCGGGTAATCCTTCAGGCCCTGCTGCTGCACCTGGCCGTTCCTGAAGGTGATCGAGGGGGCGAGCGCGTTGGAGAGCGCGTCCAGGGTGGCGCCCGCGACCTGGCCCTCCAGGCCCAGCGGATTGACCACGCGACCCACGTCCACCGCACAGACCACGCGCACGATGTCGAGCTTCTCGCCCTGCATCGCCGCCTCGATCGCATGGGCGACATAGGCGCCGTCGATGTGCCAGCAGGCCAGGCCCATGCCGTTGACGTTGTGCAGCCAGTTCTTCCACTCGATGCGGTCGGTCACCAGCTTCAGCACGTTGAGCAGGCGGCCCACGTCCAGCGTGCCGCCACCCGCGAGCGGGATCTGCCGGGGCTCGCCGAGCAGGCGCAGGCGGGTGTCCAGCGGGTTCTCGCGCAGCGTGTGCGCGATCTCGTCGATGAAGCTCTCCACCGCGAAGGCGTTGGTCACGTGCGGTTCGCCGCGGTGCGGGCCGCGCGGCATGGCCGAGGCCAGGCTGTACCAGTCGCTGCGGTAGGTCGGCAGCAGGCCGGCGGGGAGCTGGCCGGCATCCACTTCGCCGCTCCACAACCGGTCGGCGGGCACGCCGCGGCCGGCCAGTGCGGGGGCGCTCGCCATGCGCTGGTCCCAGGCGATCACGTGCCGCTTGCGGTCGATCACCGCCTTGATCCGGTGCACGGTGGCCGAGCGGTAGTAGTCGTGCGCGAGGCCCTGCTCGTGCGTCCACATCAGCCGCACGGGCTTGTCGACCGCCTTGGCCAGCATCACCGCCTCGGCGACGTAGTCGTGGTCCAGGCGCCGGCCGTAGCCGCCGCCCACGCGAGGGACCTCGATGGCGATCCGGTCCGGCGCCAGGCCGGTGAGGCGCCGCACCACGGCCCAGGCCTGCTGCGGCGCCTGCGTCGGCACCACCAGGGTGGCCTGGTCCTTGTCCAGGCGCACCAGGCAGTTCATCGGCTCGGGCGTGGCATGCGCCAGCCATGGCTGCACGTAGGTGGCCTCGACCCGCCGCGCGGCCTTGCGGTTGGCCGCCTTGAGGTCGCCGTCGTCGCGCACGCGCGTGGTCGGCGCCGCGTCGGTGCCTAGCAGCGCGATCGCCTGGTCCTCGAACCGGGCGCTGTCCTCGTTGGCGCTGCCCTGGCCCGGCTTCCACTCGAGCTTGAGCTCGGCCAGGCCGCGCAGGGCGGCCCAGGTCGTCTCGGCGAGCACCGCCACGGCCGGCGCGATGGCGGTCTGCCCCGGCGGCACGCCGGCTTCGGGATCGAGCGGCACCACCTTGACCACACCCTTGACCGCGAGTGCGGGCGCGGTCTCGATGCTGGCCAGGCTGCCGTCGGGCCAGGGGCACTGGGCGAGCACGGCGACCAGCGCGTCGGCATAGTGCGCGTCGATGGCGTAACGGGTCTGGCCGGTGACGATCGCCCGCGCATCCACGTCGCCGGCGGGTCGGCCGATCAGCGTGTAGCGCTGCGGCGGCTTCAGCGGCAGCGGCGCGGCCGGCGGGTCGATCTTGCCGGCCGCCTCGACCAGGCTGCCGTACGGGAAGCGGCGGCCGTCGGGCGTGATGACCATGCCGGCTTCGCAGCGCAACCGGTCCGCGGCGATCCCCAGCCGGCGCGCGGCCGCCTGGGTGATCAGCCAGCGCGCCAGGGCGCCGGCCTGGCGCAGGTCGGCCCAGGCCGCGGGAATCGAATCGCCGGTGCCGCTGCGCTGGTGGCCGTAGGTCCACACCGGCTTGCCGTTGCGGGCCGTGACGCCCAGCCCCAGCGGAACCACGCGGACGCGGGTCCAGTCGGCCTCCAGTTCCTCCGCGATGATCCGCGGTAGCGACGTCGCGGTGCCGGTGCCGGTGTCCGGGTCGCGCGTGCCGATCAGCACGTCGCCTTCGCGGTCGATGCGCACGTACGGCCCGAGTGCGCCGAAGTCGTCGCCCAGCATGCCCGGCGGAACGGGCACGTCGCGCGCCCGGGCAAAGCGCACCCCGACCACCAGGGCGCCGGCGCTGCCGGCGAGCACCTGCAGGAACCGCCGGCGCGAGAGCCGCATCGATCCGCTCATGCCGGCACCCCCGCGGCGCGCTTGATCGCGCGGCGCACCCGCGTCTGGCAGCCGCAGCGGCAGCGATTGGGCAACTGGTCGATGTCCTCGTCGGTGGGTTTGGGCTTGCGCGTGAGCAGGTCGACGCCGGCGATCAGCCAGCCCGGGGTGCAGTAGCCGCAGCCGATCGCGTCCTCGTCGATGAAGGCCTGCTGCAACGGATGCAGGCTGCCGTCCGGGTTGGCGAGGCCCTCCACCGTGGTCACGCGCGCGCCGGCGAGTTCGGCCATGGGGCGTTTGATCGCGGACACCGCCTTGCCATCGACCAGCACCAGGTCGTACCCGCCCTCGCCGTGCGCGCCGCCGACCTTGGTGCCGGTCAGGCGCAGCACGTCGCGCAGGTACCACAGCAGCGGCATCAGCGGGTCGCCGGTATGCCAGAAGCGCTCGCCGTTGACGACCAGCTCGATGCCCTCGCGCACGGGGACCGGTGTGATCTCGCCGGGTGTGGCGGGCGGCAGGCCCGGGGCTTGCGCTTGCAGCATCGGAGTTTCCTTACGCGTGGACCCTTATTGTGGCATCGCCCCGGCGAACGGGGCAGCCGGGCCGCGACCGGCGTTCAGTTGGCGGGCGCCCCGCCGTGCAGGAGCGAGCCTGCTCGCGATGCCTTCGGCGGCGTCGAGAAAAAACCGCGAACAGGCCTGCCCTACGGTGCCGGACGCCCGCCCACGGCCCGGCGCCTGCGCCACGCGTAATACACCGGCACCCCGGCCAGCATGATGAGCACGCCGATGCCGGCGTTGCGCGGGCTGTCGCGCATGGTGGCGACCACCACCGCGCCGATCGCGAGCACGAACAGCAAGGGCAGCAGCGGGTAGCCCGGCACGCGGAACGGCACCTCGCCCCGGTCGTGCCGGCGATACCAGAACAGCGTCGCCACGCCCACCGCGCAGGCCAGCCAGTCGCCGAAGGTGGCGTAGTCGAGCAGCGCGCCGTAGCTGCCCGAGAGCGCCAGCACGATGGCCCAGCCCGAGAGCGCCGCCAGCGCCACGTTGGGCGTGCCGTGGCGTGGATGCAGCTTGGCCACGAAGCGGAAGAACAGCCCGTCCGCACCCATCACCTGCAGCACGCGCGCGCCGGCCACCAGCGTGATGTTGCAGAAGCCCAGCGTGGAGATGGCGATGCCCAGCGCGATCAGGCGCGCGCCCACGGGGCCCAGCACGCGGTCCATCACCTGCGCGGCTGGCGCGGTGCTGGCCGCCAGCCCCGCGTGGCCGAGCACGGCCAGGTAGGCCAGGTTCACCAGCGCGTAGGCGGCAATCACCAGCAGCATGCCGGCGAACAAGGCGCGGGGTAGGTTGCGCTGCGGCGCCTGCACTTCACCGGCGAGGTTGTTGAGGTAGGTGAAGCCCGAATAGGCGAACAGCACCGGCAACGCGGCGCCCATGAAGCCCACGCCGGTGCGCATCGGATCCGCCGCCAGCGCGGCGGGCGCGTGCGCGCCGGCCAGATACAGCCCGCAGGCGACCAGCACCGCGACGGCCAGCAGCTTGAGCAGCGCGAACAGGTTCTGCACCTGCGCACCGAGGCGGAGGCCGAACAGGTTGACCAGCGCGACGAACACCAGCGCGCCCACCGTGAGCGGCAGCGCGGTGCCGGCCGGCAGACCGAACGCGGCCACCGCGTAGCTGGCGAAGATGGTCGCCACCGCCGCGGTGGAGCCCGAATAGATCACCAGCAGCATGGTCCAGCCGAACAGGAAGCCGGCCAGCGGTCCGAAGGCCTCGCGCAGGTAGACGTAGGTGCCGCCTGCCTGCGGCCGCCGCGCGCCGAGCTCGGCGTAGCACAGCGCGCCGACAAGGGTCAGCACGCCAGCGCCGATCCAGGCCAGCAGCAGCGCGAGGCCCGACCCGGTGCGCTGCGCCGCGATGCCGGGATTGAGGAAGATGCCGCCGCCGATGATGCCGCCCACCACCACCAGTGCCGCGTCCCACGGGCCGAGGCTGCGCCGATAGCCGTCGTTTCCCTTGTTCGCGCTCATGCGGTGGCCTCTGGCGAAGTGCGCGGAGCATGGAGGGCGGCGCGCAGGGAGGCAAGAGCGCACCGGTGCGGGCGGCCGCTCAATCCAGCGTGAAGCTGCCGCACACGCCCAGCACGCAGCGGCCTCCGATCGTGACCGTGCCGCGGGTTTCGTCCACCTGCACCTCGACGCGGCCGTCGCGGCCCACTTCACGTCCCTGGCTGGCGGTGTAGCGGCGGCCGTAGCGTGCCAGTCCGCCGCTCGCGTGCAGCACCGCACCGATCGCGGCGTTGGCGCTGCCGGTGACCGGATCCTCCGGGATGCCGTCGGCCGGACAGAAGGCACGCACCGCCATGGCCGCATCACCGGCGCTTTCGCGGCCGAACACGCTCACGCCGATCGCTCCGTACCCCCGGCACAACGCTGCGATCGCGGACAGGTCGGGCGCCAGCGAGCGAACGCGCCGCGCATCGTCCAGGTCGCACACCAACCACAGCGGCCCGTTGTCCACGACGTGCACGGTCTTCGGTACGAGGCCGAGGGCGTGGCCGATCGCGTCCGTCACGGCCGCCTCCGCGGCTGCGAGGCCCGCCGGCGGTGCCTGCACGTGGATCCTGCGCAACGCACCACGACCTTCCACCGTCACCGGCAGCAGGCCCGCGGCGCACTCCTGCACCAGCGTCGACTGCTCCGGCACGCGGCCGCTCTCGATCGCGGCGTACGCGCTGCCCACGCTGGGATGGCCGGCGAAGGGCAGTTCCTGGCGCGGCGTGAAGATGCGCACGCGGTAGTCGGCGCCGGGTCGTGTCGGTTGCAACAGGAAGGCGGTCTCGGAAAGGTTGGTCCAGCGTGCGATGCGCTGCATCGTCTCGCGGTCCAGCGCATCGGCGCCGACCACCACCGCCAGCGGATTGCCCTCGAGCAGGCGTGCGGCGAACACGTCCAGTTGCAGGAACTCGAAACTCGGCATGGAACCTCGCAGGAACGATGGGGCAAGGACAGGCAGCCAGTGTAGGTGATCACCTACAGCCAGCACGGGCACCGGTGGCTAGAATTCGCGGCCGTCCGGCATCCCCGGCCGGACGTGCCGATACCAACACCAAGGAACAGGGAGTCACGCATGAACAAGCTTCTGACCGCCGCCCTCGGCGCGGCGCTGGCCGTCGCGTCCGCCTCGGCCGCCGCCGCCGATGGCAACGGCAACGGCAACGGTGCATTCTTCATCAACGCCGGCGTGGGCCAGGCGCAGTACCACGTCGGTCGCACCGACGGACTGGGCTACGCGCTGGACGACAAGGACACCGCTGGCGCGCTGCGTTTCGGCTACATGTGGCACGCCAGCCAGGCCTTCGACCTGGGCATCGAGGGCGGTTACGTCGATCTGGGCAAGGTCACCGCCGACTACAACGACGGCACCTATGTCGCGCATGCCGACCTTGGCGCCACCGGGTGGATGCTCGGTATCAATGGCAAGTACGGCTTCGCGAGCCATTGGTACGTCTCGGCCCGCGGAGGCTGGCTGCGCTCCAAGGGCGATCTCAAGGCGTCCGCCTACGACAACAGCACCCACCAGGGGGGCTATCTGAGTGGAAACGGCGATGGCGATGGCTGGTACGGCGGGGTGGGCGTGGGTTACGACTTTGCCCCTAGCTTCAGCATGGGCCTCAATTACGACAACTACCATGCCAAGGCTGCGCAGGACGGCGTCTCGGTGCACGGCAACATCGGCACCTACATGGTATCGGCCGAGTACCGTTTCTGAACCACGGAAAGCGAAGTAGAGCACAGGCAACGGCCGCCTCGCGCGGCCGTTGCCTTTTTCCGTCCTGCCCGGCTGCGGCACAATAGCGGGCTCATGCGCCGCGCAAGGTGGCGCGTCCCAGCGAAGCCGCCCATGACCACCATCAAGCAAGACGACCTGATCCAGTCCGTCGCCGACGCGCTGCAGTACATCAGCTACTACCACCCGGTCGACTACATCACCAGCCTGGCCGCCGCCTACGAGCGCGAGGAATCGCCCGCAGCGCGCGACGCCATGGCGCAGATCCTGATCAACTCGCGCATGGCGGCCGAGGGCCATCGTCCGCTGTGCCAGGACACCGGCATCGTCACCGTGTTCCTCAAGGTCGGCATGAACGTGCGCTGGGAGGCCACCATGAGCCTCGAGGACATGATCAACGAGGGCGTGCGCCGCGCCTACAACCACCCCGACAACAAGCTGCGCGCCAGCGTGCTGGCCGACCCGGCCGGCAAGCGCCTCAACACGCGCGACAACACCCCGGCGGTGATCAACATGTCGATCGTGCCGGGCGATACGGTCGAGGTCATCGTCGCGGCCAAGGGTGGCGGCTCCGAGGCGAAGTCCAAGTTCGTCATGCTCAACCCGTCCGACTCCATCGTCGACTGGGTGCTCAGGACCGTGCCGACCATGGGCGCGGGCTGGTGCCCGCCGGGCATGCTCGGCATCGGCATCGGCGGCACCGCCGAGAAGGCCATGCTGCTGGCCAAGGAGTCGCTGATGGAGCACATCGACATCCAGGAGCTGATCGCGCGCGGGCCCTCCAACCGCATCGAGGAACTGCGCATCGAGCTGTACGAGAAGGTCAACGCGCTCGGCATCGGCGCGCAGGGGCTGGGCGGGCTGACCACCGTGCTCGACGTGAAGATCAAGGATTACCCGACGCATGCGGCCAACCTGCCGGTGGCGATGATCCCCAACTGCGCGGCCACCCGCCATGCGCACTTCACGCTGGACGGCTCCGGTCCGGTGATGCTCGAACCGCCGTCGCTGGAGCACTGGCCCAGGCTCACCTACGACGCCTCCAAGGGGCGCCGCGTGGACCTCGACACGGTCACCCGCGAGGAGGTCGCGAGCTGGAAGCCGGGCGAGGTGCTGCTGCTCAACGGCAGGCTGCTGACCGGCCGCGATGCCGCGCACAAGCGCATGGTGGACATGCTGAACAAGGGCGAGCCGCTGCCGGTCGACTTCAACGGCCGCTTCATCTACTACGTCGGCCCGGTCGATCCGGTGCGCGACGAGGTGGTCGGTCCGGCCGGCCCGACCACCGCCACGCGCATGGACAAGTTCACCGAACAGGTGCTGGCGCAGACCGGCCTGCTCGGCATGGTCGGCAAGGCCGAACGTGGCCCGGCCGCGATCGAGGCGATCAAGAGGCACCGCTCGGTCTACCTGATGGCGGTGGGCGGCGCCGCCTACCTGGTGTCCAAGGCGATCAAGGCCAGCCGCGTGGTGGGCTTCGCCGACCTCGGCATGGAAGCGATCTACGAGTTCGAGGTCAGGGACATGCCGGTGACCGTGGCGGTCGATTCGGCCGGCACCTCGGTGCACCAGACCGGGCCGAAGGAGTGGCAGGCGCGGATCGGCAAGATCCCCGTGGTCGTGCAATGACGCGGCGCGCGGCGCACGCCTTCGCCTGCGCTGTCCACCGGGGAGAGGATTGAGGTGAGCCAGGGCCTGCGAGGCGCCGCTCTGCTTCCTCTCCCCTCCAGAAGGCGGATCGAGGTCAGGGACTGGGGCTCGTGAGAAGCCCCGGCTGGACTGGCGCTTCCTAGACCGGGCCGAGACCAGGCCGCCCCGTCACCCCGACCTCTCACCGGAGGGGAGAGGGGGCGCTCTGCCCATGCGCGTTGTTTGGATGGCTAAACGGCCATATGCGCGCCACCAGAATGCCATTGCAATTCCTTTGCGGCAGCGCAACACTGGCGCGATTGCCTTTTCCCACCACCGCAATGGAGCCCTCGTGACCCCGCAAAACCCCGCGCCGCTTCCGGCGGACGCGCCCTGGATCGTGATGAAGTTCGGCGGCACGTCGGTCGCGACGCTGCCGCGCTGGCAGAACATCCGTGAGCTGATCGCCAGCCGCCGCGCCGAAGGCGCCCGCGTGCTGGTCGTCGTGTCCGCGCTCACCGGCATCACCGACGCACTCAAACAGCTGTGCGGCGAGGGCAACGGGGACAAACGCAAGGCGGCGGCCGATGCGATCGCGCAACGCCACCACGACCTGCTGGGCCACATGCAGCTGCCGCTGCCGGACACGCTCGCCGCGCGCCTGGCCGATCTGGCGGCGCTGGCCGTCGACGGTCCGGCCGCGCTGGGCGAGCTCGCCTGGGCCGCGCAGGTACAGGCCCACGGCGAGCTGATGTCCAGCACGCTGGGCGCGGCCTATCTCAGCGCGGCCGGCCTGCCGACGCAGTGGTTGGACGCGCGCGACTGCCTGGCCGCGATCGCGCTGCCCAACCAGAACGAGCGCACGCGCCTGCTCTCGGCCACGGTCGAGGCGCGCCACGATCCGGCGCTGGCCGCGCGCCTGGCCGCGCTGGGCGAGGTATTCATCACCCAGGGCTTCATCGCCCGCGAGGAGTGCGGACGCACGGTGCTGCTCGGTCGCGGCGGTTCCGACACCTCGGCGGCGTATTTCGGCGCCTTGCTGAAGGCGCAACGGGTGGAGATCTGGACCGACGTGGCCGGCATGTTCACCGCCAACCCGCGCCAGGTGCCGGGCGCGCGCCTGCTGCAGAAACTGGACTACGAGGAGGCGCAGGAGATCGCCACCACCGGCGCCAAGGTGCTGCACCCGCGTTGCCTCTCGCCGCTGCGCGAGCCGCGCGTGCCGCTGCTGATCAAGGACACCAACCGGCCCGAGCTGGAAGGTACGGTGATCGGTCCGGAGGTACGCGAGCATGCGCCCTCGGTCAAGGCGATCAGCGCGCGCAAGGGCCTCACCCTGGTGTCGATGGAATCGGTCGGCATGTGGCAGCAGGTCGGCTTCCTGGCCGACGTGTTCGGCGAATTCAAGAAGCACGGCCTGTCGGTCGACCTGATCGGCTCGGCGGAGACCAACGTGACGGTGTCGCTCGATCCCACCGAGAACCTGCTCGACTCCGACGCGGTGGCCGCGCTGGCGAGCGACCTCGCCAAGGTGTGCCGGGTCAAGGTGATCGCACCCTGCGCGGCGATCACGCTGGTCGGCCGCGGCATGCGCTCGATGCTGCACACGCTTTCGACCGTGCTGGCCGAGTTCGGGCAGTTGCGCGTGCACCTGATCTCGCAGTCGTCCAACAACCTCAACCTGACCTTCGTGGTGGACGAGGCGGTGGTCGACGAACTGCTGCCGCACCTGCACGAGCTGCTGATCGCCGCCGGCGCGCTGCGTACCGACGACAGCGCGCTGTTCGGGCCGAGCTGGCAGGCGCTGTACGGCGGTGGCGAGGCGGCGGCGCAGGCCGTGGCCTGGTGGCGCGGTCCGGCCGCGCGCACGCGCCTGCTGGCGCTCGCGCAGGAGGCCACGCCGCGCTACGTCTACCACCTGCCCACGGTGCGTGCGCAGGCGCGTGCGCTCAAGTCGCTGGGCGCGGTGGACCGGCTGCATTACGCGGTCAAGGCCAACACCCATCCGGCGATCCTGCGCGCGCTGGCGGAGGAAGGCTTCGCCTTCGAGTGCGTGTCGCCGGGCGAGCTGCGCGCGGTGGCGGGGGCGGTGCCGGCCCACGCGCCGCTGCTGTTCACCCCGAACTTCGCCCGTCGCGCCGACTACGCCGAGGCGTTGGCGACCCGCGCCACGGTCACGCTGGACGCGCTGCATCCGCTGGAACACTGGGGCGAGCTGTTCCGTGGCCGCGAGGTAGTGCTGCGGGTCGACCTGGGCCGGGGCCTCGGCCACCACGAGAAGGTGCGCACCGGCGGCGACGGCAGCAAGTTCGGCCTGCCGGTCGAGCAGCTGGATGCCTTCCTGCGCCTCGCCGATGCGCACCAGGTCAGCGTGCGCGGCCTGCATGCGCATCTGGGCTCGGGTGTGCTCGATCCGGGCCATTGGGGCGAGGTCTACGCGCAGCTGGCGAGCCTGGCCGAACGCATCGGCAGCGTGGCCTTCCTGAACATCGGCGGTGGCCTGGGCGTGCCCTCGCACCCTGGCGAGGCGCCGCTGGACGTCGCCGCACTGGACCGTGCGCTACGCGTGGTCAAGGCCGCGTACCCGCACTACGGGCTGTGGATGGAGCCGGGCCGCTACCTGGTCGCCGACGCCGGCGTGCTGCTGGCGCGGGTCACCCAGGCCAAGGCCAAGGGCACGTTGCGCTATCTCGGCGTGGACACCGGCATGGACAGCCTGATCCGCCCGACCCTGTACGACGCCTGGCACGAGATCGCGAACCTCTCGCGGCTGGACGCGCCGGGCGAGGTCCTCTACCAGGTGGTCGGGCCGATCTGCGAGTCCGGCGACGTGCTGGGCACGGACCGCCGGCTGCCCGAGTCGGAGGAGGGCGACGTGATGCTGATCGCCCAGGCCGGGGCATACGGCAAGGTGATGTCCTCGCGGTACAACCTGAGGGAGGAGGCGGACGAGGTGATCCTGGAGGATTGAGGCGAGCCCCGGTCCTCACCCCGACCCGGGGAGGGAGCTGGCTCGGCGCAGAATGAGCATTGACCGGGGCCCTGCTTTTGCTCCCTCTCTCCAGGAGAGGGTCGGGGTGAGAGGCGCTCCGGCGACGGACTTCCACCGAGGGAGGCTTCAAGGATGAAGCGCATGAGCGTAGACAGGGCGCGTGGACTGCGTCGTGGCATGACCGGCGCCGAACAGGCGCTCTGGTACCGCCCGCGGAACCGGCAGCCCGATGGGTGCAAGTTCCGCCGCCAGCACGGGATCGACCGCTACGCCGTCGATTTCGTTTGCGCCGAGCGCATGCTGTTCGTGGAGCCCGACGGCAGCCAGCGTTTCGGCCAGAGGACCACGACGAGGCGCGCACGCGTTACCGTCAGAACAAGGGCTGCCGCGTACTGTGTTTCTGGAACAATGACGTACTGATGAACATCGAGAGCGTGCCCGAGGTGCCGATGGAGGCGTTGGCGAGCGCCTGGTCCTCACCCCAGCCCTCCCGCCGGAGGGGAGAGGGCGCATGGCTTGCCGGAGAGATTGACGAGTGACGACCATCCAGCCCCGCCTCACCCAGGTTTTCCGTTTCGTCCGCTGCGCCTACGCCGACGGCGTGGCCGAACTGGTCTACGCCTTCGACCAGGGCGAAGAGATGATCGAGCGCATCCGCTTCCCGAGCGCGCCGGCGTTGCCGCCCGAGCGCCAGCAGGCCTTCGACGCCGCGCTGAAGCTGCTGCACTTGATCGCCGGCGTGAGCTACTACAAGGCCGGCGTGCCGCCGCAGATCGAAGCGGAGCCGCTGGACGACACCACCGCGGACCTGCTCGATGCGCTGTACCTCCATGGCCTGGCCGAGTTCGCCTATCGCAACGGCCTGGACCTGCGCGGCCGCATCGCTTTCCCGCGGCTCGCTCGCTCCCCCCTCCGGGGCGAGGGGTCGGGAGGGCGCGAAGCTCCCGTGCTCGGCCTCCCGCCGCGGACCCTCGTCCCCATCGGCGGCGGCAAGGATTCGCTGGTCGCGGCGGAAGCGATCAAGTCCATCGGCGGCGCGGCTACCGCCGTATGGGTGGGCAACTCCCCGCTGATCGCCGCCTGCGCCGAGCGTACCGGCCTGCCCACGCTGAACATCCAGCGCGAGCTTTCGCCGCTGCTGTTCGAGCTGAACCGGCTGGGCGCGTGGAACGGGCACGTGCCGGTGACGGCGGTGAACTCGGCGATCCTGGCGGTCGCGGCCGTCCTCTACGGCTACGATTCGATCGCCTTCGCCAACGAGCGCTCCGCCTCCGCGGCCACGCTCGAGTACGAGGGCCAGCAGGTCAACCACCAGTGGAGCAAGGGCTACGCCTTCGAGGCGATGCTGGCCGGGTGGCTGCACACGCACGTGGCGGCCGACCTCGACTACTGCTCGCTGCTGCGGCCCTATTCCGAGCTGGCGGTCACCCGCGCCTTCGCGCGCCTGACGCCCTATTTCGACGCCTTCTCCAGCTGCAACCGCAACTTCCGCATCCTCGGGCCGAAGCCGGCCGACCGCTGGTGCGGGCAGTGCCCGAAGTGCCACTTCGTGTTCCTGGCGCTGGCGCCGTTCCTGCCCAAGCCGCGGCTGCTGTCGATCTTCGGCCGCAACCTGCTGGACGACGAAACCCAGGCGGCCGGCTTCGATGCGCTGCTCGAGTACCAGGACCACAAGCCGTTCGAGTGCGTGGGCGAGGGCGCCGAGGCGCGCGCGGCCATGTTCGCATTGAGCCAGCGGCCCGAGTGGCAGGAGGACGCGCTGGTCGCGCGCTTCGCCCGCGAGATCCTGCCGCAGCTCGACCCGGCCCGGCTGGCGCTGGAGCCGTGGCTGGTGCCGTCGGCCGAACACCACGTGCCGATGCGGCTGCGGCCGGCCCTGCAGGCGATCGGATGATGCAGTCGCGCGCGCCCGGACCGGAAGGCAGGCCGCCGATACGCATTGCCGACCTGGTGGGCCGGCGGGTGGCGGTGTGGGGATTCGGCCGGGAAGGGCGCGCCGCCCTGCGTGCCCTGCGCGCGCGGCTCGGCGCGCAGCCGCTGGTGCTGTTCTGCCCGGCGGCCGAGGCGGAGGCCGCGCGCGCCTTCGATCCGCCGCTGCAGGTGCAGACCGCCGAACCCGACACCGCGGTGCTTGCCGGCTTCGACGTGGTGGTGAAATCCCCGGGCATTTCAGCCTACGCGCCGGCCGTGCTCGGCGCGCAGGCGCGCGGCACGCGCATCACCTCCGGCACCGCGCTGTGGTTCGCCGAGCGGACCGATGCGCGCGTGGTGGCGGTCACCGGCACCAAGGGCAAGAGCACCACCACCGCGCTGATCGCGCACCTCGCGCGCGGCCTGGGCGTACGCACGGCGCTGGCCGGCAACATCGGCATGCCGTTGCTGGAGCTGCTCGACGCGCAGGCGCAGCTGTGGGCGGTGGAACTGTCCAGTTTCCAGACCGGCGAGGCCGGGCCGTTGGAGCTGGGCGTGGTGACCAGCCTGTACGAGGAGCACCTGGACTGGCACGGTTCGCGCGAGCGCTACGTCGCCGACAAGCTCAGGCTGGCCGACGCCGCGCGCACGCTGCTGGTCAACGGCACCCAGGAGACGCTGCTGGCGCGCACCGCCGCCCATCCGCAGCGCATCCTGTTCGGCGTGCCCGAGGGCTGGCACCTGCGCGAGGGTGCGATCTGCCGGGCGGGCGAGCCGGTCTTCGCGGTGGCGGATCTGCCGGTGCCCGGCGAACACAACGCGCTCAACGCCTGCGCGGCGCTGGCCGCGCTCGAGGCGATGGGGTACGACGCGCGCGCCGCGGCGCCCGCGCTGGCACGTTTCCGTGCGCTGCCGCACCGGCTGCAACCGCTGGGCGAGCGCGACGGGCGGCGCTGGATCAACGACTCCATCAGCACCACGCCCCAGGCGACACTGGCGGCGCTGGCCAGCCTGGGGGACGCGGAGGTGGTCGTGATCGTCGGCGGACACGATCGCGGGCTGGACTGGTCGGAGTTCGTCGAGGCGGTGAGCTGGCAGCCGCGCCTGGCGCTGGTGGCGCAAGGCGCCAACGGTCCACGCATCGCGCGGGCGCTGCGGGAAGCGGAAACCGTGGGGGAGGTGGTGCAGGCCGCCACCCTGGAGGAAGCGGTGGCACGCGCGCGTGCGCTGGCGCCGGCGGGCGGCGTGGTGCTGCTCTCGCCAGGCGCGCCCAGCTTCGACCAGTTCCACGACTACGCCGAACGCGGTCGGCACTTCGCCGAACTGGCGGGTTTCGATCCGCTGGCGATCAGCGGCATCGACGGTCTCGGCGTGGCCTGATCGCGGACGCACGCGGGGGCCCGCTCGCGGTCGGCGCCTGTGCGAGACGCCGCCCGCGAACGGGCTCCGGCGGGCATCGCAGGCGGGAGGCGGACAGGCCTGGCATGCCCGCGCATCGCCCCGCGCTGCGCGGCCGGGCGGCTCGATCGCCGCCGGCCGGTCGCGATGAGGGCTTACTGGCCCTCGGACTCCTTGCCCTTGTTCACCAGGTCGCGGACGCGTTCGCCGCCCTGCTTGCCCAGCTCGGAATAGCCTTCCGAACCGAGTTCCTCCTTGCGGGCCTCGCCGCCCTTCTTGCCGAGCGCCGAATAGCCTTCCGGGCCGAGCTGCTCCTTGCGGGTCTCGCCACCCTTCTTGCCCATCTCCGAGTAACCCTCGGGGCCGAGCTGTTCCTTGCGGATCTCGCCGCCCTTCTGGCCGGCCTCGCGGACGCTCATGTCACCCTGGTTCTTGTTGCTGGTCATGGTTGGTTCTCCTGTTGCTGGATTGGAATCCGACACGGGCTCACTTCTTGCCGTGCCGCTCGGCCTGCTTGCCCTCGTTGACGAGGTCGTGCACGCGCTGGCCGCCCTTCTTGCCGAGCTCCGAGTAGCCCTCGTGCCCGAGTTCGTCCTTGCGTGCCTCGCCGCCCTTGTGGCCGGCTTCGCGGACGGTCATGTCGCCCTTGTCCTGGTCCTGCTTGCTCATGGGGAATCCTCCGTTGGCGGAAGCGGGCTACTCGATGTCGCCGTAGCCCTTCATCACGTCCTGCGGGCCGCCGTACTGCTCGTCGGGCAGCTTCCTGATCTCCTCCATCACGTCGTCAGGCGCGTTGTTGCGCTTGGCGCACTCGATCAGGTCCTGCTTCTCGGCGGGATAGTCGACGCCGCTCAGGTACTTCTGGACGTTGGCCGGGGAATGGCCTCCTACGCCTCGTGTCATGACGGTACCTCCGCGATCACTCGCTGCCCTCGGACTCTTTGCCCTTGTTGATCAGGTCGCGTACGCGATGGCCGCCCTTGGTGCCGAGCTCCGAGTAGCCCTCGGGGCCGAGCTGCTCCTTGCGGGTTTCGCCGCCTTCACGGCCGATCTCGCTCATCGCGTTCGGGCCGCGCTGCTCGCGCAGGGCCTCGACGCCCTGGTGGCCCAGGTCGGAATAGCCCTCGGGGCCGAGCTGTTCCTTGCGGACTTCGCCGCCCTTCTGGCCGGCTTCGCGGACGCTCATGTCGCCGCTGCCGCGGTTGCTGGGAGTCTGGTTGTTGCGATCGGTTGCCATGGTTGTCTCCGGGTTGTTGGGGGAAGCGCCCGTCGGACGGGCCAGGCAGGGGTTGCAACCCGCATGCCAGTGCGGAAAGCGCCGCACTACGCCACTTGGCGCCGGGGAGCCTGGCGGGTGGCGTGTAATTTGCGCCTACCCGTGGAAAGAACTGCCACGCGCCAGGGCGTGTGCGGGACGCCTGCCTGCCTTACTCGCCCTCGCTCTGCTTGCCCTTGTTGATCAGGTCGCGCACGCGATGGCCGCCCTTGGTGCCGAGCTCCGAGTAGCCCTCGGGTCCCAGCTCTTCCTTGCGGGCCTCGCCGCCCTTCTTGCCGATCGCCGAGTAGCCCTCGGGACCGAGCTGTTCCTTGCGGATCTCGCCGCCCTTCTGGCCGGCCTCACGAACGGTCATGTCGCCCTTGTCGCTGCCTTGGTTCTTCATCGTCTGTCTCCTTCGGGTTGGGGAAATCGATCGGGTCGCGCGTCGCGCGCCTCAGTGGCGGCGTCCGCCACGTTCCTCGGCCTGGTGGCCTTTCTCGACCAGCTCGCGTTCACGCTGGCCGCCCTTGTGGCCACCCATCTGGCCGGCTTCACGGACGGTCATGTCGCCCTTGTCGCCGGCGTGCGCCTGCTTGGAGTGCTGGTTGCGTTCGTTGTGCTGCTTCTGGGTCATCGTTCGGCTCCAGTGATGGATCGTGGCGGTGGCCGGCACGGCTCAGTGCCGGGTACCGCGCTGCTCGGCCTCGCGGCCTTCGTTGACCAGTTCGCGCACGCGCTGGCCACCCTTGTGGCCGGCCTCGCGCACGGTGGTGCTGCCACGGCCGCTTGCGCGCGAAGACGACTGGCTGCTGGCGTGTTTCTTGTTGCCCGGTTCGCGGGTGGAGGACTGTTGCCGAGTCATGGTCTTCTCCGTGGTTGTTCACCCGGCCTCAGGTGCCGGGCACCCAAGGGTTTGCAACACCGATGCCAGCGTAGAAATCGCTCAACCGTGCGGTTTGCGCTGCTCAGCGCAGAGCGCATGCTGAAAATTTGCGAGCGACGAAGAAAGAACTACAGGCGCGAGCAGGCGGGTGCCTGTGCGTTCGGCGGGTGCCTGATGCGGGCGATCGCGCACCGGTTGATGGCGCTCGCTTCCGGCGTAGAGGGCGGGGGCGAAGGGCGGGCACGCGCCAGCGCGCAGGAACGAGTCGTGCCGGGGCGGGTCAGCGCTCGAGGCGGTAGTTGAGGCTGGCCCGGTTGAAGTCGGTGGCGTTCTGCACTTCCAGGTTCCAGCGCTGGCTCAGGCGATAGCGCAGGGTGATCACCTGGCCGGGCTCGAACAGGCCCACGCCGTAGCTCAGGTACAGCCGCGGCGAAAGGTACTTGCCGACGGTGAAGGCGGATTCGCCGCCGAGCGCCTCGTTGCTGGACACGCCGATCTCGTCGATGCCGAGGCGGGCGCCGATGCGCTTGGCGAGCAGGTCGCCAGCCGCCGAGCCCAGCGCCTGTGCCGCCGCGCCGACCATGTTGCCCTCGCCGCCGTTCACCTGCGACAGCGGCTTGCCGGTGATCAGGTAGGACAGCGCATCGGACTGCTCCATCGGCGGGTTGGAGAACACCGTGAGCACCGGCCGCTGTGCGGTGCCGCTCACCAGCAGGCCGACCTCCTGGCCCTCGTCGATGGTGGCGTTGGGGTTGAGCTTGCGCACCGCGCGGAGGTCCAGCCCCGGGTTGTCGATCGGCGTGCCGGCGAACAGCAGCTTGCCCTGCTCGATGTGCAGGTCCTGGCCGTAGGCGCTGTAGGTGCCGCTCACGCCGATCTGGCCCTGCCCGCGGGTGGTCCGGCCGGGCTGTTCGATCACCGTCAGCGTGCCGGTGAGGCGGCCATCCAGGCCCTTGCCCTTGAGGTGGGTGCGCGGCCCGAGGTCGACCTTCACCTGCGCGCTGATCGGCAACTGCGCGGCGGCCTGTTCCTGCTGGCGTTCGTCCACCACCACCACGTCGGGCGACGCCTTGGCGGCGCCGGCGCCGGGCAGGCGGTCGAGGTTGACGTCGGCGCTGTCCAGCGCGACCGCGCCGGTGACGTGCACGCCCTGGGCGTCGCGTTGCACGCGCAGGTCGGGCGTGAGCACCACCTGCGCCGCGGGGATGTCCGCGACGGTGACGTGGCGGCCGGTCACCGCGAGGGCGGTGGAGGCCTGCGGTACCAGCCCGTAGCTGCCGGCCAGCTGCAGCACGCCCTTGCCCGAGCGCACGTGGCCGTCCAGTTGCACCTGCCGCGCATCGGGTGCGCGCAGGGTGAGCTGGCCGTCGGCGAGCTTCAGGCCCGCCACCGGTACTTCGGCGCCGAAGCCGCCCACCACCGCCTGGCCGGTGATCGCCGGCTGCGCCAGCGTGCCGGCGAAGCCGAAGTGGCCGGCCAGGCGCCCCTGCACGTTGGCCAGCTCGCTGGTCAGCAGTTCGATCGCGGCGAGGCTTTCCAGGCGCAGGTCCAGTTGGCCGCCGAGCGCCTGCTCCGGTCCATCGATCGTGAGGGTGCCGTCCAGGCGTCCGTTCCGGTCCAGCGCCGCATGGGCCTGCACCTGCTGGTGCCGGGGCGCGAGGCGGGCATCGAGGGCCAGGTCGCGCCAGGCCAGCAGTGGGCGTTCGGCATGGTCGGCGTAGGTGACCGAGCCCTGGGCGGAGGCGAGCGTGGCCTGGCCCTCCAGCGCGCCCCTGGCATCTCGGCGCACGCTGCCGTCGCCCTGCAGCTCGCCATCGGCGCGCACCGGCAGGTCGGCGTAGCCGGCGGCGTCGAGCAGCAGCGCCAGCGGCAGTGCCCGCAGCCGATAGGCCGCCTGCAGGTTGCCGGCGGCATCCTGGCGGCCCTGCACGCACAGCAGCGGATCGCCGGCGGTCAGGCACAGTTCCGACAACGCCAGCCTGCCGTGGTCGACGTCCAGCGTGGCCGGCGCCTGCAGGCGCCAGCGCGGCAGGCCCTGCGGCGCGAGGTCGAGCGTGCCGAGCGTGCCCCGCCAGTGCCCCTGTTTCAGTCCGCCCGTCAGCGCCACTGCGGCGGTGAGCTGGCGCCCGCGTGCGTCGAGCGTGAGCCGGTGTGCCGCCTCGGTGCCGTCGCCGCGCAGGGCGAGGGTGTCGAAGGCCAGGCCGCCGAGCCACGCCTCGCGTGCGTCGAGCGCGAGGCGGCCACCGGGGTGGCTGAGATCGGGCAGGTGGGCCTCCAGGCCGAGGGAGCCGACGCGCTGGGTGCCGTAAGCGAGGGCGCCGCCGTGCGCCTGGAGGTCGACGCCCAGCGCGGGCGGCTGGCCGGTGACGCGGGCGTGCGCCTGCAGTCGTCCACCGGCGTCGGGCAGCCAATCGGCCAGCGTGGCGACGGTGAGCCGCACCTCCACGTCGTTGCGCGCACCCGGCGTGCCCGTGACGGTGGCCGTGCTCTGGCCGGAGGCGAGCGTCAGCGTGCCGTCGACCACCTGATTGGGTGCCAGGTGCAGCCGGCCGTGGCCGCGCACCGGTCGTCCGCGCAGGCGCCCGTCCAGCCGGGCCAGTTCCAGCGTGGCGTCCGGGTGGCCGGAGGGCAGCGTGCCGCGGGTGGACAGCTGCGCGTCCAGCGCGCCGCTCCAGCCGGCGAAGAGCTGGCCGGGGTCGAAGTCCGTCGCCTCGGCCTGCAGCTCCCAGCCGAGCGCGGGCTGCAGGACCAGCGTGCCTTGCGCGTGCAGTTGGCCTTGCGGCTGCCTGAGGTCCAGCGTGTGCAGCGCCAGCTGCTGCGGCGTGCCCTCCAGGTTCACGGCCAGCCGCGCCAGCTTGCCCGGCGGGCCGATGGCCAGGTCGCCCTCGGCATGGAAGGCCGCGCTGCTGCCCTCGAGCGTCAAGTGGCCATGGCTGGCCAGCGGCTGGCCGGCGAGTTCGGGCGGCAGTTCCACCTCCTGCCAGGCCAGTTGCAGGGAGCCACCGGGCGGGCGGGCATCGAGCCGGATCTGCCCGTGCGCATCGAGCCGGCCCTTGAGCTGCGGCGAGGTGAGGGTGAGCGTGTCCAGCGTGAGCAGCGAGCGGTCGCTGCTCAGCCGCGCGCGCAGTGGCGCCAGCTGCAGGCGCCAATCGTTCAGGTCGACCGCGCCGGTGACGGTGCCGCCCTCGCGGCTGCCGCTGCCGCGCAGATCGAGCGCCAGGCTGTGCAGGCCGCCTTCGCCAAGCAACGGCGTGGGATCGAAGCGCGGGGCCACGAGCGAGGCGGTCCACGGCCAGGCGCCGCCTTGCTGCAGGGCCACCTGCAGGCGTGCCGCCATCGGCCGGCCCAGGGCCAGTTCCAGCCGTGCCCGCGTGCCGTCGCTGCGCGCGTCGAGGCGCCCGGCATAGGTGTCGCCGCCGATCGTCCAGGCGAAGCTCCCTTGCGCGTCGCCGCGCCAGTGATCGGCCAGCGCGAGACTGCCGTGCAGGTCGGCGTGCCCGTCGGGCGAGCGCAGCTGCAGGGCACGCAGGACGAGGCCCTGGTCGTCCCAGCGACCGGCCAGCGCGATGCTGTCGGCGGCGAACAGCGGCTGGCCGGCCTGGTGGATGGACAGGTCGGCCACGCGGGCCCGGTCGAGCTGGATCGCCAGCGGCGGTTGCAACGAGATGGGGCCGGACGCGGTCGGCTGCGTGGAGGGCGGGGGCAGGGCGACGCTGACGCCCCGCACGTCGAGGTAGTCCGCGTGCAGGCGTTTGGCGAGCAGCGGCCACAGGTGCAGGTCGAGCCGGGTGTCGTTCACGCGCACGTCCAGCCCCTTGCCGTCCGCGTAGCGCAGGCCTTGCAGGTGCAATGGCCCGGACAGGCTGCCCTGCGCCTGCCGCACGCTGAGCGCGCCGCCGGTGAACCCGTTCGCACGCGCCAGTGCGAAGCGCAGGCCGGCGCCGGTGCCGAGCAGCCACCACAGGCCCAGCGCCAGCAGCAGGAGCAGGACGAGCAGGGCGATGCCGAGGCGCTTGAGCCAGGTCATGCGTACGCTCCCGCCGCCCCGTGCCCGCCCCGGGGGCGGCAGGAGCGCGCTTGCTCGCGATGCGCCCCTTCCTCGACGGAGCGGGCCTGCTCGCGATGCTGCCGGCGCGCGTGACGATCGCGGCGGAAGGGCATCGCGAGCAAGCGCGCTCCTGTGCGGAAGGGGGTGGAGGACATGCGCGTCACAGGTCCGGCCCTATCACCAGGTGCAGATGGAAGCCGTGTTCGTGGTCGTCGTGGATGGGCACGCCCACGTCCACGCGGATCATGCCCACCGGCGACAGCCAGCGTACGCCCAGGCCGGCGCCCAGGCGCGGCCGGTAGTCGAACCCGTTGAAGGCGTTGCCCGCGTCGACGAACGCGGCCATGCCCCACTGGCGGGTGAAGTAGTGCTCGACCTCGGTGCTGGCGACCAGCAGGTTGCGTCCGCCGATCACGCGGTCGTAGGCGTTGCGCGGGCCGATCGCCTGGTAGCCGTAGCCGCGCACGGAGCGGTCGCCGCCGGCGAAGAAGCGCAGCTGCGGCGGCAGCGCGCTGAAGTCGCCGGTCCAGGTGACGCCGGCGCTGCCGCGCAGGATCAGCCGGTTGCGCCCGGCGAAGGCGCGGATCCACTTGGCGTCGGCGGCGAGCTGGCTGAAGCGGGTGTCCGACAGCAGCGTGCCGGCGGTGCTGCGCGCGTAGACGTCGAGCGACCAGCCGTAGCGCACGAAGGTGGGGTTGTCGCCGTGCTTCTTCGACAGCGAGGCCTCGGCGAACACCAGCTGGCTGCGGCCGTGCTCGATGCCCGGCGCGTTGTCCGGCTCGTTGCCGCGCTTGCCGACGGTGAAGGTGCCGATCAGCGCGTGCGCACCGACGGTGCGGGTCCAGCCGTGCCACTGCTCGGTCTCGTTGCCCACCAGCTCGAGCGTGCGCGACTGCGAGGTCACCGTGTCGGCGTCGCGGAAGTTGACGCCGAAGTTGAGGCTGCGCTGGTTGCTGCCCGGCAGCGGGATCGAATACAGCGAGGACAGCGTCTTCAACCGCTGCGCCAGCACCAGCTCGTTCCTCCACTTGTGGCCGCGGGCGTTGATCCAGCGCCGCTCGAGCCCCGCGCGCACGCCGAAGCCGGTATCGGTACCGATGAACGGGCCGCCGGTGTAGACGCTGCGCTTGGCCGGCTGCAGCTGCACCGCGACGTCCACGGTGCGGCTGGCGTCGTGCACGTCCGGTTGCACGTTGACCACCGCGAAATAGTCGGCGCCGTTGAGCGCCTCCTGCAGGCGCAGCAGGTCGCTCTGATCGAAGTACTCGCCGCGCTCGAACGGCACGTAACGTTGCAGGAAGCCCGGCTCGAACTGCGAACCCTCGAAATGCACCTGGCCGAAGCGGTAGCGCGGGCCGGCCTGCCAGGCCAGCCGCACCACGGCGCTGCGGTCGGCGCGGGTGACCGCGACCTCGTGCACGGCGAGCTTCGCGCCGAGGAAGCCGTGGGCGGTGAGCGCGGCGCTGACGCCGTCACGCGCCTTCTCGTAGGCGCCGTGGTCGAGCGGCTTGCCTTTCAGGCGTTCGACCGCACGTTCGGCGCCGCGGATGGCCGGGACCGCCAGTGCCTCCTCGTCCAGCGTGACCTGCACGTCGCTGATGCGCACCGGTTCGCCGGGACTGACCCGCAGCACCACCCGCCAGGCGTCGGTGCCGGTGCGGGTGAGGCTGCCCTGCACGGCGGCATCGTAGTAGCCGTACGGTTCCAGGGCGGTGCGCACTTGCCCGGGGGCCGCCTCGTACAGGCGCCGGATCTGCGCCTCGCTGACCGGCCGCGTGGCGTACTGCGACAGCTCCACGCCGTCGCGCACCGCCGTCTTCAGGGGGTCGTCCACGCCCTGCACCACCAGCGTCACGCCTGCCCGTGCGGCCAGGGGCAGCAGCAGGAGCAGGGCGGGCAGGCTACGGAGCAGGCGCATGCTTGGGGACGTTCCCTGTGCGGGTGCGTGCGTTCACGCAGCTTAGCGGTGCGGATGTGGGAGCGGCATAAAAGGCGCCGCTCAGCCCGCCTTGTCCCCCGCCTTGTGGGCGATCCAGGCGCCGGCCATGGCCGAGAAGTAGGGGATCGACTGCGCGGCCAGGATCACCATCCACAGCGTGCCCTCCACGTAGCGGGTGCCGAAGGACAGCGCCATGCCGACGATGCACAGCGTCAGTGCGCAGGCCATCAGCACCTCCTCGCGCACCGGTGCGAACGCGGCGAAGTTGGAACCGCCCAGGCGCCGGCTCTTGGCGGTCACCACGAAGGAGGTCTTCTCCTGGGTCAGGCCGTGCAGGATGCCGCGGGCGATCGCGTGCGACAGGCCCATGCTGGCCAGCGAGGCCATCAGCGTGTCGTACCAGCCGCAGGGCACGCGTGCGCGGTAGAGCACGATGCCGAAGATCGCCTTGGCGAAGAAGAAGCCGATCACCGGGATCAGGAACAGCTGCATCGGCAGGCTGAACAGGTGCGGGAAGGCGACCATGCCGGCGGTCCAGTAGATCGCCATCAGGGTAAACACCAGATGCAGCGCGTCCGCGAACCAGCTGAACCAGCCGGTGAGGAAGTGGAAGCGCTGGCCCAGCGAGAGCGGGCCCTTCTTCGTCATCCAGTCCCAGCGGCCCTTGAGGATCTGCATGGCGCCGAACGCCCAGCGGTAGCGCTGGCTCTTGTAGGCCTTGAAATCGGCGGGCGTGAGGCCCTTGCCCATCAGCTCGTCGACGTAGACCAGCTCGTAGCCGGCATGCATGAGGCGCAGGCCGAGCTCGGCGTCCTCGCAGATGGTCCACTCCGACCAGCCGCCGGTGCCCTCCAGTGCCGAGCGGCGGACCATGGTCATGGTGCCGTGCTGGATGATTGCGTTGCGCTCGTTGCGGTGGTGCATGCCGATGCGGAAGAAGCCGTCGAATTCCCACGCGGTCATGCGGCGGAAGCGGTTGTGCTCGAAGTCGCGGTGCGCCTGCGGGCACTGCACCACCGCCACCTTCGGGTCGTGGAAGTAGCCGGTGAGCGTGGCGAGCCAGTCCGGCCGCACCACGTAGTCGGCGTCGATCACGGCCACCACCTCGGCGCGCGGATCGGTCTCCTTCAGCCCGAAGTTGAGCGCGCCGGCCTTGAAGCCCGGCCACGGCTCCAGGTGGAAGAAGCGGAAACGCTTGCCCAGCTGCTCGCAGTAGGCCTCGACCGGCTTCCACACCTCCGGGTTCCTGGTGTTGTTGTCGATCACCAGGACTTCGAAATTCTCGTAGTCCAGCGCCGCCAGCGAGTCGAGCGTGGCGATCACCATTTCCGGCGGCTCGTTGTAGCAGGCCAGGTGGATGGAGACGAACGGCTGCTTCTCCGGACGGTCGGGCCTGAGCGGCTGCGCTTCGCGCTGCCAGCGGCGGCGCCACAGCACCTCGGTGAACTCGAAGCCGTTGATCAGCAGGATCGCGAGGATCGCGATCTGCGCCGGGAACAGCAGGACCAGCATGGTCCAGTCGATCCAGCTCAGGTAGAAGTTGAAAGGCAGGGTGGCCGACCACACGATCAGGCCGCAGGCGAGCTGGATCAGCAGGCAGAAGAACAGCCGGCCCATCAGCCTGAAGCGCTTGAACTTGCGCGCGAACCAGATCATCGGGACCAGCGCCAGCAGGCTGGCTGCCAGCGCCTTCCACGGCCAGGCGGTGTCCTCGGTGACCGGGCCGGTGAACGGGAACTTCAGCTGGCGGTCGGCGTTGAAGGTGCCCCAGTAGGCGCCGGTGCGGCCCTCGCCCAGGTTCTCCTTCCACGGCTGGTCGAAGGCTTCGAGCAGGTAGTAGTCGATGTTGCGGGCCTTGGCCGCATTCAGCCAGTCGCGAATGAAGATCGCCTCGTTGGAGATCGAGGGATCGGCATACTCGTGCCGGTCACCGTTGGAGGGCCAGCCGATCTCGCCGACCACCACCGGCTTGTCCGGATACATGTGGCGGATGTTGTCGTAGGCGCCCAGCGCCGCGTCCACCGCATCCTTGCGCGCGATGCCGTTCCAGAACGGGAACAGATGGATGGTGATGAAGTCGACGTGCCGCGCGAGCTCGGGGTACTTGATCCAGATGTAGTCCGGCTCGGCGATGGAGACCGGCTGGCGGATCGCGGCGCGGGCGCGGTCGAGGTAGGCCTCCATCTGCTCCACGGTCAGGTCGCCGCGGAACAGCACCTCGTTGCCGACGATCACCCGGTTGATGGTTTCGGGATAACGGCGCGCCAGCGCGATCAGCGCCTCCAGCTCCTTCTCGTTGTTCTCCAGGCGCGTGTCGATGTTCGCGCCGGCCATCACCTTCAGCCCTTCCTTCTCGGCCAGGCGGTAGACCTGCGGGTTCTCGAGCGTCGAATAGGTGCGGATGCGCGGGGTGTAGCGACGCAGGAGTTTGAGGTCCGCGTCGATCTCCTCGTCGCTGGGAAAGTCCTGCTTGAGCGGGTTCTGGTAGCGCTGGAACACCGACACCGAATAGCCGGCGATCGGCCCGTGCCAGTCCTCCGGGCCGTGCGGCCGGTTGCCCCACCACCACAGGCCGATGTTGAGCGCCGCCACCAGCAACGCGAGCAGGATGGCCGCAAGCAGCGGGTGCCGGCTGTCGTTCGTGGCTGCTGTGGCGCTCAAAAACGTTCCCCGTCGGACGCCTCCATGTGAGGCCAATCAAGCCCGCGGAGCTTAACGATCCGGCTGGGATGGCTCAATAAAGGCCACCTCGGGTTGGTCAGCGCGAGGTCAGGCGGGGGCGGCGGCAGGGTAGGCAGGCGTAGGAGCGAGCTTGCTCGCGATGCCTTTCGCTCGGCGGATCAGCGCCAGGCGCACCGCGAGCAAGCTCGCTCCTGCCGTGGGATCGGTCTACTTGAGCAGCGAGCGAAGCATCCACGCGGTCTTCTCGTGTTCCTTCAGCCGGCCGGTGAGCATGTCGGCGGTGCCTTCGTCGCCGCCGTCCTGGGCCACCCTGATGGCGCCGCGGGCGGTGTGGGCCGCGATCTCGTGGCCCTCGACCAGCTGGCCCACCATCTCCTTCCAGTCCGGCACGCCGGGCTCCTCCCTGATCGAGGTGAGCCTGGCGAACTGGCTGTAGGAGCCCGGCGCGAACACGTCCAGGGTGCGGATGCGTTCGGCAATCTCGTCGGCCGCGAGCCACAGCGCGTTGTACTGGGTCTCGAACATGGCGTGCAGGCTGTTGAACTGCGGGCCGGTGACGTTCCAGTGGAAGCTGTGGGTCTTCAGGTACAGCGAATAGGTATCCGCCAGCAGCTTGGAAAGCTGCTCGGCAATGGTCTGGCGGTCCTGCAGGGCGATGCCGATGTCGGCCATGGGAGATCCCTCCGTCGTGGGTACCGGGCCAAGGTATCGGCTCGAGCCGCCAGGCGGAAATGAATCGTTCCGATGGGGCCCATAGCCTGCGGCTATCATGTGCGGTCCCCATGAACGACACCGCGCCCGCCACCCCGCCCGAAGCCCGCCTGCGCGACTTGCGCGAGGCGCTGGCCGGCGTGTCCAGCCGCGACTACGGCCGCCTGCTGGGACGCTGGCGCGGACTGTCGCGGCAGCCGGACGCGCGCAAGCTCGAGGCGCTGGCGGCGGACATCGCGGCCTCGGCGGCGCGACGGCAGGCGCGCGCCGAGGCCAAGCCTGCGATCCGGCTGGACGAGTCGCTGCCGATCAGTGCGCGGGCCGACGAGATCGTCGGGCTGATCCGTGCCCACCAGGTCGTGGTGGTCGCCGGCGAGACCGGCTCGGGCAAGACCACCCAGTTGCCCAAGCTGTGCCTGGCCGCCGGGCGCGGCGAGGCGGGGATGATCGGCTGTACCCAGCCGCGCCGCCTGGCTGCGCGCTCGGTGGCGCGGCGCGTGGCGGAGGAACTGGGCACGCCGCTGGGCGAGCAGGTCGGCTTCCAGGTGCGCTTCACCGACCAGGTGTCCGAGCGCACGCTGGTCAAGTTCATGACCGACGGCATCCTGCTGGCCGAGACGCAGGGCGACCCGTGGCTGTCGGCCTACGACACGATCATCATCGACGAGGCGCACGAGCGCAGCCTCAACATCGACTTCCTGCTCGGCTACCTCAAGCGCCTCGCCCAGAAGCGGCCGGAGCTGAAGATCATCGTCACCTCGGCGACCATCGACACGGCGCGCTTCGCCGCGCATTTCGGCGACGCGCCGGTGGTATCGGTGGAGGGTCGCGCCTACCCGGTGGAGGTGCGCTGGCGGCCGGCCGACGCGCTGGGGGGCGAACGCGGGCGCGACGTGACGCAGGGCAGCGCCGAGCACGTCGCGCTGGCGATCGACGAGATCATGGGCGATCGCAGCCTCGGCGGCGGGCCCGGCGACGTGCTGGTGTTCCTGCCCGGCGAGCGCGAGATCCGCGACGCGCACCTGCTGCTCTCGCGCCGCCAGTACCGCGAGACCGAAGTGCTGCCGCTGTACGCGCGGCTCTCCGCCGCCGATCAGGACCGTGTGTTCAGGCCCGGCCCCAGGCGGCGCATCGTGCTCGCCACCAACGTGGCGGAAACCTCGCTGACGGTGCCGCGCATCCGTTACGTGGTCGACACCGGCAGCGCGCGGGTGATGCGCTACAGCCAGCGCAGCCAGCTCGAGCGGCTGCACGTGGAGCCGGTGTCGCAGGCCGCCGCCGACCAGCGCAAGGGCCGCTGCGGCCGCATCGGGCCGGGCGTCTGCTACCGCCTCTACGACGAGGCCGATTTCGAGAGCCGCCCGCGCTACACCGACCCGGAGTTGCTGCGCTCCTCGCTGGCCAACGTGATCCTGCGCATGCTCGCGCTGAAGCTGGGCGAGGTGGAGGACTTCCCGTTCCTGGAGGCGCCCGACCCGCGCATGGTCGCCGACGGCTACCGCCGCCTGGCGGAGATCTCCGCCATCGACGAGAGGCGCCAGCTCACCGCGATCGGCCGCCAGTTGGCGCGCCTGCCGATCGACGTGCAACTGGCGCGCATGCTGGTGGAGGCGCAGCAGCGCCACGCGCTGCGCGAGCTGCTGGTGATCGTGGCCTTCCTGTCGATCCAGGATCCGCGCGAGCGGCCCGCCGACGCGCGCCAGCAGGCGGATGCCGCGCACGCCGCCTTCGCCGATCCGAAGTCCGATTTCCTCGGCGTGCTGAACCTCTGGCGCGCGTACAACGAGGCGCACCAGGAGCTCACCCAGTCGAAGCTGCGCGACTGGTGCGGGCGGCATTTCCTGTCGTTCCTGCGCATGCGCGAGTGGCGCGAGCTGCACCGGCAACTGCTGCTGGTGGTGGCGGAACTGGGGTGGCAGCTCGACGGACCGGTGCCCGCTCCGCCCGTATCCATCGAGAAGGGGACAGAGGGCCGGCGTGAGGGGGCCGGTCCGCGAAAGGGCAGCAAGCAGGCCGCCACTGCAACGAAGGGACCGGTGTCGCGCAGCGAGGCACGGGCATCCCGCGCCGGCACGCTTCGCGGCGGGCCGCGGTCCCTCACCCCAGCCCCCTCACCCGGAGGGAGAGGGGGCCGGAACCCGACCCCGGGCGACGAAGTAGCACGTCCCGAGCTCTACGAGGCCATCCATCGCAGCCTGCTCGCCGGCCTGCCGACTCAGGTCGGCCACAAGGACGAGAAAGGCATCTACCGCTCCACCCGCGAGCGCCGCTTCCAGGTCTTCCCCGGCTCGGCGCTGGCGAAAGCGCCGCCGGCGTGGGTCTTCGCCGCGCAGATCCTCGACGTGGGCGGGCGCGTGTGGGGCATGAGCTGCGCGCGCGTGGAGCCGGCCTGGATCGAGCAGCAGGCGGCGCACCTGGTGAAGGCCAGTTGCCGCGATCCGCACTGGTCGCGCAGGCGCGGCACGGTGGTGGCCTACGAGCAGGTCAGCCTGTTCGGGCTGACCCTGGTCGAGCGCCGGCCGGTCACCTTCCAGCCGCAGGATCCGCCGCTCGCCCACGCGATCTTCCTGCGCGAGGCGCTGGCGCGCGGCGACCTCGACGCGCGCGCGGATTTCGTGCGCGCCAACCAGCGCGTGCTGGCGCAGGCGCACGAGATCGAGGCCAAGCAGCGCCGCGAGGGCCTGGTGCGCAGCGAGGAGGGACTGGCCACGTTCTTCGAAGGCAAGCTGCCCGAGGACATCGCCAGCACGCGCGCGCTCGATGCCTGGTACGGCCGCGCGCGTCCCGCCGAGCAGGCCGCGCTGCGCTGGTCGCTCGACGACGTGCTGGTCGGCACGGGCGGGCTCGATCCCAAGGCCTTTCCCGCCACGCTGGACATCCCTCCCCAGCGCTACCGGCTGGAATACCGTTTCGTCCCCGGCGACGAGGCCGATGGCGTCACCCTGCAGTTGCCGCTGGCGATGCTCAACGCGCTGCCCGCGGCGCGCTGCGAGTGGCTGGTGCCCGGCCTGCTGCCTGACAAGGCGGCCGAGCTGATCCGCGGGCTGCCCAAGGCGCTGCGGCGCAACTTCGTGCCGGCGCCCGATTTCGCCAGGGCGTTCGCCGAGGCCGAGTCGCCGCGCGACCAGCCGCTGGCGGAGGCGCTCGCCGCCTTCCTCGAGCGCACCACCGGGGTGGAGCCGCCGGTCGCGGAATTCGCGGCGGTCGAGCTGCCGCCGCACCTGAAGATGCGTTTCCGCCTGCACGACGAGCGCGGCCGCACGCTGGCCACCGGCCGCGATCTGGACGCCCTGCGCCGACAGTGGTCGGACCAGGCGCGCGAGGCGTTCTCGCGCAAGACCGACGTGGAACTGACCCGCGAGGACGTCACCCGCTGGGACTTCGAGGAGATCCCCCCGCAGGTGCGCTCCGAGGGCGGCCTCACCGCTTTCCCGGCACTGGTCGACCTGGGCGAGGCGGTGGCGCTGCGCGTGTTCGAGCGCCGCGACGAGGCGCATGCGGCGCACCTGAAGGGGGTCGAGCGGCTGCTGCGCAACGCGCTGGCGAGCGAGCTGAAGCAGGCCCGCCGGCGCCTGCCGATCGCCAACGCGCTGTCGCTGAAGTACGCGCCGCTGGGCAGCGTGGAAGGCCTGCGCGAGGATCTCGTCGAGGGCGGGTTCCAGGACCTGCTTACCGCGCACGACCTGGACGCGCGCACGGCCGGGGCGTTCGAGGCCCTGCGTACCGCGCTGGCGCGCGAGCTGTTCGCCGCCGCCGTCGAACGGCTCAAGCTGGCCGAGCCGATCATCGAGGCGCAGGCGGAGCTCAAGCCGTGGCTGGAGCCGCCGTTGATCGGCTTCGCCCGCGCCAGCTACGACGACCTGCGCGAGCAGCTCGCCGCGCTGCTCGCGCCCGGTTTCCTGCGCGAACTGCCGACCGCGCGGCTGGCCCACTATCCGCGCTACCTCAAGGCGATGCGCCTGCGCGCCGAACGCCTGCGCCAGGATCCGGCCAAGGACCAGCAGCGCATGCTGCAGGTGCAGCCGTACTGGCGCGAGTACCTCAAGCACCAGGCCGCCGGAAACGCGGCCCTGGACGAGCTGCGCTGGCTGATCGAGGAGTGGCGCGTCTCGCTGTTCGCGCAGGAACTCAGGACCGCCGAGCCGGTCTCGGCCAAGCGCCTGGCCCGCGCCCTCGAAGCGCTGGCCTGAGCGGACGCGGCGCGTCCTTCCGCCGGCGGCGTGCCGGCCTAGAATGCCCGTATCGAAGGTGACGCCACGCATGGTCCAGACCGCCCGCTCCGCAAGCTCCCGTCTCGCCGGCTGGCAGGCGCGCGCAGCTGCGTCGCCGCTGCTCGCCGCGGCGGTGGAGGCGTGCGCGGGCCTGCCGCTGGACGAGACCGAGTGCGCCGACACGCTCGACCTGCTCGCGATGCTCGGCTGCGATGCTCAGACCCAGGCCGCGGCGGTGTGGTTCGAGCTGGCCCGGCGCGACTCCGCCGCCTGGGCCGCGCGCGCCAGGACCCTGCCGACGGAGCTGCAGCGGCTGGTCGAAGGCCAGCTCGCCGCGCAGAAGGTCTGGGCCTTGCACGCCCAACGCGAGACCGGCACCTCCGAGGGACTGCGCCGGCTGCTGCTGGCGATCATCCGCGACCTGCGCGTGGTGTTCGTGCTGCTGGCGCGCCAGCTGGCATGCATGCGCGGCGCGGTGGCGCTGCCGGAGGCCGAGCGCGCGGCGCTGGCCCGGCTCACCCGCGACATCCACGCACCGCTGGCCAACCGGCTGGGCATCTGGCAGCTGAAGTGGGAGCTGGAGGATCTGGCCTTCCGCTACCTGCAGCCGGACACCTACAAGCGCATCGCGCGCCTGCTGGACGAACGTCGCGCCGACCGCGAGGCCTTCATCGCGCAGGTGATGGCCGAACTGGGCGCGGCGCTGCAGGCGGCCGGGATCGAGGCCGACCTCGCCGGCCGGCCCAAGCACATCTATTCCATCTGGAAGAAGATGCAGCGCAAGGGGCTGGAGTTCTCCGATCTGTACGACATCCGCGCCGTACGCATCCTGGTCGACTCCGTGGCCGACTGCTACGCCGCGCTCGGCGTGGTGCACACGCTGTGGCAGCACCTGCCGCGCGAGTTCGACGATTACCTGGCCCGTCCCAAGGGCAACGGCTACCGCTCGCTGCACACCGCGGTGATCGGCCCGCAGGGCAAGACGCTGGAGGTGCAGATCCGCACCCATGCGATGCACCGCGACAACGAGCTGGGCGTCGCCGCGCACTGGCGCTACAAGGAGGGCGGCGGCGCCGACGCCGAGTTCGAGGCGAAGATCGCCTGGATGCGCCAGCTGCTCGAGCCGCGCGCCGACGAGGACATCGCCGCCGAACTGCGCACCGAGCTGGTCGAGGACCGCGTCTACCTGCTCACGCCCAAGGGCGAGGTGTTCGACCTGCCGCACGGCGCCACCGTGCTCGACTTCGCCTACTACGTGCACACCGAGGTCGGCCATCGCTGCCGCGGCGCCAAGGTGAACGGGCGCATCGTGCCGCTGACGCACCAGCCGCGCAGCGGTGACCGCATCGAGATCATCACCGCCAAGAACGCCGAGCCGAGCCGCGACTGGCTCTCGCCCCACCACGGCTACCTCAACACCAGCCGCGCGCGCGAGAAGGCGCGTTCGTGGTTCCGCCGGATCGCGCACGAGGCCAACCTGGCCGCGGGCCGCGCGCTGCTGGAGCGCGAGCTCAAGCGCCTGGCGCTGCCCGCGGCGGACCTGTCCCGGCTGCCCGCGCACTTCCACCTGAGGAACCACGACGAGCTGCTGGTGGCGCTGGCGCTGGGCGAGGTCAGCGCCGGCCAGATCGCCCGCGTGCTGCAGGAGGCGGCGCAGCCGGTCGAACCCACGCCGCCGCCGGCGCCGCCGGTGGCGCGCCACGTGCGGCCGGACCAGGGCGCGCTGCGCATCGAGGGCGTGGGCAACCTGCTCACGGTGCTGGCGCGCTGCTGCCAGCCGCTGCCGGGCGATCCGGTGCGCGGGTTCATCACCAAGGGCCGCGGCGTGTCGGTGCACCGCGCCGACTGCGTCAGCCTGGCGCGGCTGGCCCGGCGCGATCCGGACCGCGTTATCGAGGTCGAGTGGGGCAGGGCGGCGCAGCAGTCCTACCAGGTGGACGTCGAGCTGCGCGGCTACGACCGCAAGGGTCTGCAGAAGGACGTCACCAACGTGATCAGCAACGTCGGCACGCAGATCGTCGCGTCTTCGAGCCGGCTGGAGGGCCGCACCGGCGAGGTGGAGATGCGCTTCACCCTGCGTGTGCGCGATTTCGAGCAGCTTTCCACCCTGCTCGGCAAGCTGGTGGCGCTGCCCAACGTGGTCGAGGCCCGGCGCGTCAGCGCAAGCTGAATGCCCTGCCGCGCGCCACCGGCGTTCGCGGACGGCGATGCTAAGCTGCGTCGGTTGCCAGGACAGCCTTCTCATGAGCGGACGCAGAGATCATCACAAGGGCCCCGCCGGGCGCTCCGAGCCCACGCTCGGCGACCTGGGCGACCTGGACGCGCCCCGGCCTCCGGCGCGCGACGATCCGGAGGACCGGCTGCCGCCGGTCCACCTGGAATCGCCGCGGCGGGTGGTGCCGGTGCGCCGCCGCCGCTTCCACGCCCGCCACCTGGTGCTGCTGGTGGTCGCGCTGCTGGTCGCCGGCGCACTGATGCTGCTGCGCATGAACCAGGATCACATCCGCGAGCTGGTGCCGCGCACCGAACTCAACGACGTGCTGACGCGTGCCGAGATCGCCCTGCGCGACGGCCGCCTCGACGGCACCGACGGCACCAGCGCACGCGAACTGTTCCAGGCCGCGCGCGCGCTCGAGCCCGACAACGACCGTGCGCGCGAAGGCCTGCACCAGGTCGGCATGGCGGAGCTGTCGCGCGCCGACGAGGCCTATCGGGCCGGGCACCTGGACGAGGCCGCGCAGCGCCTGGGCGTCGCCCGCGAGCTGCTCGGCGGCGGCAGCGACGTCGACCGGCTGGACCGCCTGATCGCGAAGGCCCGTGGCGCGGCGCAGCCGGCCGACGGCCTGATCGAACAGGCGCAACGCGCGCTCGCCGCCGGCCGGTTGATCGGGGACGACGGCGCCGGCGCGCTCTACCAGCGCGTGCTGGCGGCCGACCCGGGCAACGCCGTCGCGGCGCATGGCCTGGACCAGGTCGGCGCCGCGCTGGCCGCGCAGGCGCGCGACGCGCTTTCGCGCGGCAACGTCGATGCCGCGTCGGGCATCGTCGATCAGCTCGCCGCCCTGCTGCCCAGCTACGGCGAGCTGCCGGCGCTGCGCGCCGCCCTCGCGCAGGCGCAGAAGCAGGATGACGGCGTGCTGGTGCAGGCGCTCGCGCAGGGCCAGGAAGCGCTGCGCGCCGGCCGCATCGCGGGGCCGGGCGAGGACACCGCACTGGCGCATTTCAAGGCGGCGCTCGCGCTCGACCCGGAGAATGCGCAGGCCCGCACCGGCCTGGGCCAGGTGGCGCAGGCGCTGATCGTGCAGGCCAATGCGGCGCTCGATGCCGACGACACCACGCAGGCCGCGACGCTGCTCGACCAGGCCGAGACGCTGGCGCCCAAGTCCGCCGACCTGGCGGCTGCACGTGCGCGCCTGCGCACCACTCTCGCCGCCGCGGGCAAACCGGCTGCGCCGGCCAACGCGGCCGCGGCCGGGCAGGCGGCGCCGGCGAATCGGCCGCCCGTCGAGGAGCCCGCGCCGCCGCCGCCGGCGCTCACCGCCGACCAGATCGAGCAGGTGGCCGACCTGGTGCACCGTGCCCGCGAGGCCGCCACGCAGGGCAACATCATGCTGCCGCCGGGCGACAGCGCCTACGACCTGTACCGCAACGCGCTCGCCATCGACGGCAACAACCAGGCCGCGCTGGAGGGGCTGGAAGACCTGCCCAACCTGGTCGTGCAGCAGTTCAACCAGGCGCTCGCCGGTGGCAATCTCGACAAGGCCGGCGAGCTGCTCGCCGCGCTCGGCGACCTCTCGCCCGGCGATGCCTCCGCCAACGTGCTGCGCGAGCGGCTGGTCGATGCCTGGCTGGACCAGGCCGAGCAGCAGCTGGCCCGTGGCGACCGCGCCGACGCCTCGCGGTCGATCGATCAGGCGCGCCGGCTCGCCCCGTACCTGCCGCGCGTGCGCGAACTGACCCTGCGCCTGCAGAGCGGCGGTTGAGCGCCACATGACGGTGTTGGTGTTCGGCGCCAGCAGCCAGATCGGCCATTTCCTGCTGCCGCGCCTGCAGGCGCGTGGCGAACCGGTGCTCGCGCTCAGCCGCACGCCGCGGGTCGGCGCCCCGGGCCTGACCTGGCTGGCCGGTCACCTGCCCGACGCGGTGCCGGCGGTGCCCGAAGTCCGTGCGATCGTCAGCTTCGGGCCGCTGCGCGCCTTCGCGCAGTGGCTCGCCGCCGCCACGCCCGCCGGTCGGCCGTGCATCGTCGCCACCAGCTCGATGAGCGTCGAAAGCAAGGCCGCCTCGGTGGTGCCTGCGGAGCGCGCCATCGCCGAGGAACTGCGCCAGGGCGAGGCGGAGCTCGCCGCCGCCTGCGCCAGGCTCGGCTGCGCCTGGACCGTGCTGCGCCCGACGCTGATCTACGGTGCCGGTCGCGACCGCAGTCTCAGCCCGGTGGCCCGCCGCGCGATGCGGCTTCGCGTGTTTCCTCGCCCGGCCGGGCGCGGCCTGCGCCAGCCGGTGCACGCCGACGACATCGCGCAGGCCGTGCTCGCGGCGCTGGAGCGCCCGGCCCATCGCGTGCTGCCGATCGGCGGCGGCGAACGCCTGCGCGCCAGCGAGATGTTCGCGCGCGTACAGCGCAGCCTGCCGGTGGCCACGCTGCCGCTGCCGTTGCCGGCCTGGATGCTGCGCCTGGCCCGTCATGCGGTGCCGCGGTTGCGCGGGCCGCTGGCGCGGCTGGAAACGGATCTGATCGCCGACAACGCCGAGCTGGAAGACCTGCTCGGCGTCCACCCGCGCCCGTTCCATCCCGATGCGGACTGCTGGCGTCCGCCGGCCGGGTAGGGCGCCCCCGATCGGCGTGAAGGGGGTGGCCTGCTGCCCGCGAATCGCCCCGCGGCCGCCATCCCCGCGCCCTGCATGCAAGCGCGCGTTCAGATGCGCGCCGGGTCCCACGCCCTATCATCGACCCACCTTGGATCCAGGCCCTCCACCTTGGCAATGATCACTCGCATGGGCGCGTTCGCGCGCCGCAGCTGGCGCTGGCTGCGCGTCCCGTTCTGGGTCGCGCTGGGCCTCGGCGTGGGCTTTCTGCTGCCGTATACGCTGATCCTCAACAAGCGCGTGCAGGACCGCTTCAACGACCTGGTCTTCGCGGTGCCCACGCGCGTCTACGCGCGCCCGCTCGAACTGGCGCCGGGCGTGCCGATGTCTCCCGCGGCCCTGGAGCTGGAGCTGACCTTCGCCGGCTACACCCGCGACGGCGCCGGCAAGGTGCCGGGCACCTGGACGCACAGCGGCAGCCGCTACGTGATCTCGTCCCGCGGCTACGCCGGGCCCGACGGCGGCGAGCTGCCCAAGCGCATCCGCGTCACGCTGGGGCAGGGCCAGGTCGAGTCGGTGGTGGACGCCGGCAGTGGCGCGCCGCTCGAGGTCGCCCACCTCGACCCCGCGCGCATCGCGACCGTGTACGGCGCACAGCAGGAGGAACGGCGCATCGTGCGCCTGGCCGACGTGCCGCCGCTGCTGGTCACCGGGCTGCAGGCGGTCGAGGACCGCGACTTCAAGCATCACATCGGCCTGGACTTCACCGCCATCCTGCGCGCCGCCTTCGCCAACCTGCGCGCCGGCCACACCGTGCAGGGCGGCTCCACGCTGACCCAGCAGCTGGTGCGCAACCTGTTCCTGGACCGCAGCCAGAACCTGGTGCGCAAGTTCAACGAGGCGCTGCTCTCGCTGCTGATCGAGGCGCACTACTCCAAGGACCGCATCCTGGAGGCCTACATCAACGAGGTCTTCCTCGGCCAGCAGGGCAGCCAGGCCGTGCACGGCTTCGCCGCGGGTGCCGAGTTCTACTTCGGCCGGCGGCTGGAGGATCTGCGCCCGCAGGAGATCGCGCTGCTGGTGGGCATGGTCAAGGGCCCGAGCTACTACGACCCGCGCCGTTTCCCCGAGCGGGCGCTGGCACGGCGCAACCTGGTGCTCAAGGAGTTCTACGACACCGGCCTGCTCGACGCCAACCAGGTCAACGCGGCGCAGGCGGCGCCGCTGGACATCGCGCCCAACGCGCAGCTGCCGCACAACCGCTTCCCGGCCTTCATGGACCTGGTGCGCGCGCAGATCACCAGCGACTTCGACGACGAGACGCTGAGCAAGGGCAACCTGTCCATCTTCACCACGCTCGACCCGGCCGCGCAGCTGTATGCCGAGCAGGCGGTGAGCACCGCGCTCAAGGGCCTGGGCAAGCGCGGCGAGAAGGTGCAGGCCGCCGGCGTGGTCACCGACGCCGACACCGGCAGCGTGCTGGCGGTGGTCGGCAGCCGGACGCCGGGCGACACCGGCTTCAACCGCGCACTCGACGCGCGCCGGCCGATCGGCTCGCTGGTCAAGCCGTTCGTCTACCTGGTGGCGCTGACCGACCCCTCGCGCTGGAACCTGGCCACCCTGCTCGACGACTCGCCGATCATGCTGCGCCAGCCCAACGGCACCACCTGGATGCCGCAGAACGACGACAACCAGTCGCACGGCCAGGTGCCGATGGTCGACGCGCTGGCGCACTCGTGGAACCTGGCCACCATCCACCTGGGGCTGGCCGTCGGCGTGCAGCGCGTCAAGGCGTTCCTGGAATCGTTCGGCTTCACCGACATCAACCCCAGTCCGTCGATGCTGATCGGTGCGGTGGACCTGTCGCCGTTCCAGGTCGCGCAGCTCTACCAGTACCTGGCCTCCGACGGCCACGCGCTGCCGCTGCTCGCCGTGCGCGGCGTGGTCGACGGCAGCGGCCACACCATCAAGCGCTACGAGGTCGAGGGCGGCAAGGGCGAGTACCAGCAGGCGGTGCGGCTGGTGACCTGGGCGATGCAGCAGGTGGCCGAGTACGGCACCGCGCACAGCCTGGGCAGCTCGTCGCTGAGCTGGCTCAACGCGGCCGGCAAGACCGGCACCAGCAACGACATGCGCGACAGCTGGTTCGCCGGCTTCACCGGCAAGCACCTGGCGGTGTTCTGGATGGGCCGCGATGACAACAAGCCGACCACGCTGTTCGGCGCCACCGGCGGCCTGCGCGCCTGGCAGGAACTGTTCCGCCGGCTGCCCACCCGGCCGCTGTCGGCATCGCCGGGCGAGGGCCTGGAAATGGCCTGGATCAACCCCACCGACGGCAAGCGCACGCAGCCCGGGTGCGAAGGTGCCCGCCAGTTCCCGGTCGTCGCCGGCTCGCTGCCGGCGGACACCGAGGGCTGCTTCTGGCAGCAGATCGGCAACCTGTTCAGCGGCGACGGCAGCACGCCGGCGCCGGCCACCTCCACGCTTCCCTGAGATCCCACGATGCACGCCGCTTCACGCCTCCGTTCCTTTGCCGTGCCCGCGTTCGCCACGCTCCTGCTCGCCGGCTGCTTCAATGCGCCGCCGCAGGAACAGCGGCCCGTGCCGCCTGCACGCGACATGGTGGCCGCGATCCGCGCCGCGGGCGCGAGCGAGCAATCCGTGATCGACGTGGCGCCGCTGCGCGACCCCGGGGTTACCGCCCTGCAGGAAGCCGCGCAGGCCGACGAGCGCGCCGGCCGCTACGCCGAAGCCGCGGCCAGGCTCGACCAGGCGCTCAAGCTCAGCCCGGACTCGCCCGACCTGCTGCAGGATCGCGCCGAGGTCGCCGTGCGCCTGCACGACTACGCCACCGCCGAACGCCTCGCGCGGCAGTCCTGGTCGCTGGGCCCGCAGCTCGGGCGGCTGTGCGCGCGCAACTGGCAGACGGTGGTCGAGATGCGTCTGGCGGCCGGCGACGAAGCCGGTGCAGCCGCTGCCCGCAAGGGCGTGCAGGACTGTCACAAGGAAGGCGTGCCGCGCTACTGACACCGCCGCGGCCGAGCCGCCCCGGGGAATGTAGGAGCAAGCTCGCTCCTGCCCGCCCGGTCCGGAGACCAACTAGAACATCGCCGTGAGCAGCATCACGATGCCGGCGAGGCTCACCGCCCACACCAGCGTGCGCAGGTAGGGAACGCCCGCGGCGTAGACCGGGACGTACACCAGCCTCGCCCAGAAGTAGAGCTGGGCGCCGAGCGCGCTCGTCGCGCTCTGCCGTCCGAGCGCGACCACCGCGAGCGCCAGCGCGGCGAAGAGCGCGAAGGTCTCCAGGAAGTTGCCGCGTGCCCGGTCCAGCCGGCCCGCGATGCCGCCGAGCGGCGCGCCCGGTTCGTCGCGCGCGCTGGCGGCCCAGCCGAGCCCGCGCCGGCTTATCAACGCCACGGCCGCGAGGGTGATCTGCGCCAGCCCCAGGATCACGCTCCACACCAGCATCTTCAGTTCGATACCCATCGTGCCGCTCCCCAGGTTGAGGTGCGGGCATGGTGCGCCTGCCCGGCGCGGCTCGCCAGTGCGTCGACGGGGTGGGTCGGCGATACTTGCCCGATGACCGATCCTGACGACATCGGCGCGCTGCTGGGCGCCGACGGGCCGTTCGCCCGCGAGCTGCCCAACTTCGCCCCGCGCGGGGCGCAGCAGGCGATGGCGCGCGCCGTCGCGCATGCCATCGCCGAGCGCGAGACGCTGATCGCCGAGGCCGGCACCGGCACCGGCAAGACCTACGCCTACCTCGTGCCCGCGCTGCTCTCGGGCGAACGGGTGATCGTCTCCACCGGTACCAAGGCACTGCAGGACCAGCTCTTCTTCCGCGACCTGCCGAAGGTGCGCGCGGTGCTCGGCACGCGGCTCAAGACCGCGCTGCTCAAGGGGCGCGCCAACTACCTGTGCCTGTATCGGCTCGACCAGACCGTGCGCGAGGGCGCGAGCTTCGAGCGCGCGGAGGCCTCGCAGCTCGCCGCCATCCGCGCCTGGTCCGCGCGCACGCGTGCCGGCGATCGCATGGAGCTGGCCGAAGTGCCGGAGGAATCGCCGCTGTGGCCGCGCGTCACCTCCACGCCGGAGAACTGCCTGGGCGTGGAGTGCCCGTTCTTCGACGACTGCCACGTGGTCAAGGCGCGCCGCGAGGCGCAGGAAGCGGACCTGGTGGTGGTCAACCACCACCTGCTGTTCGCCGACCTCGCGCTCAAGCAGGAAGGTTTCGGCGAGATCCTGCCCGGCGCCGGCGCGTTCATCCTCGACGAGGCGCACCAGGTACCGGAACTGGCCGGCCAGTTCTTCTCGCAGAGCGTCAGCGCGCGCCAGCTCTCGGATCTGGCCGGCGACGCGCTGCGCGAGTGCAACGGCGTCACCGGCGCCATCGGCCTGCTGCTGGAGCCGGCCGAAGCGCTGCAGAACGCGCTGCGTCGCCTGCGCCTGGCGATGGAACCCTTGCCTGCGCGCGGCCCGTTCCAGCAGCTCGACGCGCTGGCCGCGGTGCACGGGGGCCTGCAGGAGCTGGGCGACCTGCTCGCGACCTTCGCCGATCTGCTGGCGTCGCAGGCCGAGCGTTCGCGCGGACTGGCCAACGTGCACGAGCGCGCGGCCGCGCTCGCCGAACGGCTCGACCGGATCGTCGACGGGCACGCGGCCGCGCAGGCACAGGACGTGCGCTGGTACGAACTGTTTCCGCGCGGCTTCGCCCTGCACGCCACGCCGCTGGACCTGGCCGCGCCGCTGCGCGCCATGCGCGAGCGCACCCAGGCCGCCTGGATCCACACCTCCGCCACGCTGTCGGTCGCCGGCAGCTTCGACCATTTCGCGCGCCAGCTCGGCCTGGACGATCCGCAGGCGCTCCATCTGGAAAGCCCGTTCGACTACGCGCGGCAGGCGCTCTGCTACCTGCCGGCCGGCCTGCCCGACCCGAACATGCACGACAAGAGCGGCCGCGACCACACCGAGTGCGTGATCGAGGCGGCGCTGCCCGTGCTCGAGGCGTCCCATGGCCGCGCCTTCCTGCTGTTCACCTCGCACCGTGCCTTGCGCCGGGCCGCAGAGCTGCTCGCCGACCGCGTGCCCTGGCCGCTGTTCGTGCAGGGCAGCGCGCCGCGGCACCAGTTGCTGGAGGAGTTCCGCGCCAGCGGCCACGGCGTGCTGCTGGGCGCCGCCAGCTTCTGGGAGGGTGTGGACGTGGTCGGTGAGGCGCTCAGCGTGGTGGTGATCGACAAGCTGCCGTTCGCCGCGCCCGACGACCCGGTGCTGCAGGCGCGACTGGACGCGCTGGAGCAGTCGGGGATCAACCCGTTCATGGGCTGGCAGGTGCCGGCCGCCGCCATCGCGCTGAAGCAGGGTGCCGGCCGCCTGATCCGCGACGTGCACGATCGCGGCGTGCTGGTGCTGTGCGACCCGCGCCTCACCAGCAAGGGCTACGGTCGCCTGTTCCTCGCCAGCCTGCCGCCGATGCCGCGCACGCGCGAGCTGGCCCAGGTGCAGGCGTTCTTCGAGGATGCGCTGCCGGACATGGCGCGCGCCTCCTGAGCGTCGCGCGGCCCACCGCGGATTCTTTCCATGGCGCTCACCCTCGCGCCACGGCCACCGTCCGACCATTACCGCGCATGTGGCACCAAGCGAGGTTTTCGTGATGAAGCAGCAGCCGTCACCCCATGCACGGCGCGCCGACAGCGCACTGGCGCCGGTCGCCTTCCAACGCGAAGAGGCTGGGGGCGAGATCGAGGTCTCGTCGCCGCAGATCTGCGCCGGCACGGCCATTCCCGCGCGGCACACCGCCTACGGCGGGGGCATCTCGCCGCGGCTGCGCTGGAATCCGGTCGACGGCGCCCGCTCGTACGCGCTGCTGGTCGAGGACCCGGATGCGCCGCAGCCGAGGCCGTTCGTGCACTGGCTGGCCTGGAACATTCCGCCCGGCGTGCACGAGCTGCCCGAAGGTGTGGCACAGACCGCCCGGCCGGAGGCCGTCCAGGGCATGTGCCAGGGCCTCAACGGCCGGGGTCAGGCCGGCTACTTCGGCCCGCGTCCACCGCGCGGGGACGATCCGCACCGCTACCACTTCCAGGTGTTTGCCCTCGATCGCACGCTCGCGCTGCCCGATGACGCCGAGCGCACCGACCTGCTGACCGCCATGCACGGCCACGTGCTGGCCAAGGGCCGGCTGGTGGCGACCAGCCAGGCGCCGGCGACGCCATAGGCCGCCGCCAGGGGGCTCCCGGGCCGTCACCGTCGCTCGGAAACGCGCGATACTCGCCGCCCAACGGCGGCGGAGGGGAGAACGGCATGGCCAAGGTCATCGGGCTCGGCGGCATCTTCTTCAAGTCGAAGGATCCGGCCGCGCTGGCCGCCTGGTACGCGCGCCATCTCGGGCTCGAGCTGGAGGCGTGGGGCGGCGCGCGCTTCGACGAGGACGCGTCCCGTCCCGGCTACCTCGCGTGGGCGCCGTTCCCCGACGACACCCGGTACTTCGCGCCGAGCGAGCAGCCGTACATGCTCAATTTCCGCGTCGACGACCTCGCCGGCCTGCTCGAGCAGTTGCGTACCGACGGCGTCGAGGTCGACGAGCGCACCGAGCAGAACGAATACGGCGCGTTCGGCTGGGTCATGGATCCCGAAGGCACCCGCGTCGAACTGTGGCAACCGCCGGCGTGAGAACGGCCCTGCGGACGAGCCACCCCGGCCACTGCGGCGGTATCTGCGCGATCGACGACCTGCTGTTCGTGCCGGTCGGCATCCGCGGAGTGCCGCCGGGCCGGTGAGGACCGCGCACTCCCGCGGTCGGCGCTGCGTGACCGCACGCGGCCATCCAACCTTTCTGCCGGCATCGCGCACCCACCAGGGTGGTTCCGTGCGACGGCGGGCACTCGCAGGCCGGCACCGTGCGGAACGGACCGATCCGCCTGCATCGCGCCTTCACGTGGGAGTGTCCATGGGCCCGCGGCGGGTGCAGGGGCCCGTGTCGGGGTTCAGGCCGGGGCAGGGGCCCGCGTCGCAGGTTCACGCCAGCCATGGGGATGCCAGCCATGCGTGCCAGACCGCTTTCGTTCGTGGCCGTGCTGTTCATCGCAGTGGGGCTCGGCGGCGTGCTGTGGTCCGCGGCCAGGGCGCAGTCGACATCGGCGGCGACGCCGGCACCGGCGGCGAGCGCCCCGTCCACCGGCCTGACCCAGGCCGACATCGCGCGCATGCTCCCGGCCACCGACATGGGGGCCGGCGCCTTCCGCACGAACAACCCGCATCTGCAGCCCGTCGGCAGCCGCCCGGCCACGCCCTTCGATGCCGCGCCGATACCGCACAACCCGCTGGCGCCCGACGCGGACCCGGTCGGCGCCAGAACCTGCGTGGCCTGCCATTCACTGGAGGACATGCGCGCGTCGCACTCGCTGCACGTGCAATCGTTCGACGCCGGTGCCGCCGGCAGCGGCCCGCAGGCGGCCTGTGAAAGCTGCCATGGGCCCGGCTCGGAGCACGCGAAGGACCCGGCGCAGCCCGGCGCGATCATTGCCTTCACGCATGGCGCCAGGACCGACGTGCCTACCCAGGCCGCGGTCTGCCTCGGTTGCCATGCGGGCGGTGCGCGCCAGCATTGGCTCGGCTCGGTGCACGAAGCGCGCGGGCTCTCCTGCAGCGACTGCCACAACCCGATGGCGCGGCTGTCGCCCGAGGGCGTGCTGGCCAAGCCGTCGATCAACGAGGTCTGCGCCACCTGCCACAAGGACATCATGGCCAAGTTCGAACGGCGCTCGCACATGCCGCTGCCGGAAGGGCAGATGGCCTGCACCGACTGCCACAACCCGCACGGGACGCTGACCCGCCCGCTGCTGAAGACCGACACGGTCAACGAGACCTGCTACGCCTGTCACGCCGAGAAGCGCGGGCCGTTCCTGTTCGAGCACGCGCCGGTGCGGGAGAACTGCCTCAACTGCCACGACCCGCACGGGTCCAACCAGCAGACGCTGCTGGTCGCGCCGGTGCCGATGCTGTGCCAGCAGTGCCACACCATGACGCGCCACCCGAACGACCTGCAGGTGCCGACCAACCTCGGTCTGGGACCGAACCCGGACGAGCGCCTGATGGGCCGCGCCTGCCTGACCTGCCATACCAACATCCACGGCTCGAACAACCCCTCGGGCTCGCGCTTCCACAAGTAGGACGACCACGGGGGGAGGAGCCACGCCATGCGCACCCATCCGATGTCACGCGCCATCCTCCTCGCGCTGCTGGCCGGCGGCGCGCCCCTGGCCCATGCCGGCGACGGCAGCGATACGATGCGCGTGGGCGACATGCAGTACGGGAACGGCCTGGACCCGCGCGGCGGGTCGCCGTTGATGACGCCGGATGCCGAGGGCATGTCGTGGCTGCACCCGGGCATGCTGCGCACGCCCAGCGGGGCGCTCTATCCGTACCCGTACACGCTTGCCGGCAAACCGGTCGGCCAGGGCGGCGACTGGACCTACTGGGGCCTGCTCCAGCTGGGCTACATCCACCCGGGCGGAGACCGCAATGCCGAGTTCTTCCGCCAGTACACCGACTGGAAGAACGGTGCCGCGCTTGGCCTGTTCGCCATGGGCTTCGACAACCGCAGGACCGGCCAGTACGTGGAATTCCGCGGCAGTCGGATCAGCGGCGACGACCAGTACTATCGCCTGCGCGCCGGCCGCTACGGGCATTACCGGCTCGAAGCCTTCTACCGCGACATGCCGCATACGGTGTCGACCAACGCGTTCCCGATCTGGGACGGCATCGGCGGCAGCAACCTCACTCTGCCGGCGGGACTCACGCCGGGCGGCAGCACCATCGCCGCCGTGCAACAGGCCTCCGCAGCCGCGCCCCGGCGGACCCTCGGGCTGACCCGCACGCGCACCGGCGTGAGCCTGGAGGGCGAGCTCTACCGCGACTGGGTCGGCTTCGCCTCGATCACCAACGAGCGACGCGACGGCACCCGGCTGTGGGGCGGGCCGATGTTCTTCGACTACCCGTTCTTCACCGACACCGGCTCCCCCTACGGCGGCGACGGCGGCATCATGGAAACCGTGCGGCCGATCGACTTCAGCACCACCGACGTCGATCTCGGGCTGCGCCGGGTCGGCAAGCTCTGGCATTTCAACGCGCTCTATACCGGCTCGTTCTTCCGCGACCGCAAGAGCTACCTGGACTACCAGAACCCGTTCCTGATCACCAACGTGATCGGCGTGCCGAACGCGGGGCCGGTCGTCGACGGCGAGTACTCGCTGGAACCGGACAACGACTACCACAACCTGCGCCTGGAGCTGTCACGCGAGCTGAAGTGGCGCGGCGAGCTCTCGCTGGCGGCGGCCTACGGCACCATGCGCCAGAACGACGCCCTGCTGCCGCCGGTCAACTGCACCGGCACGCTGGGCTTCGCCGCCGGGCCGCTGCAGCAGCTGATTCCCTGCGACCTCTGGAACACCCCGGCCGCGCTTTCGCGCACCCATTCCGGCGCGCGCATCGACACCCGGCTGTTCGACGCCAAGGTCACCTACCATCCGCGGCGCAATTTCTGCTGGCACGCGGACCTGCGCTACTACGACGAGGACAACAAGACCCGCTACCTTGCCTACAACCCGCTCACCGGGCAGTACGGCTACATCTCGGAGAACGGCGCGCAGGGCAGCGTGGTGCCCGGCGAAACGGGCATCTTCGACAACGGCTACTACGCCGGCTCGATCGTGCAGATCGCCAGCATCCCGTTCGGCTACCAGGACACCGTGCTGGAACTGGGCGCGGAGTGGAACGTGGGCCGGTCCGACTCGCTCAGCCTGGTCTACACCTTCGACCACGACCGCCCTCGCCACCGCGAACGCACGCGGCTGGACGAACAACGCATCAAGCTGAGCTGGGTCAGCCGCTCGCTGGGCGACGCCACCCTGCGCGCCAGCTTCGAATACGGCGACCGCGGCGGCGGCCGCTACGACTACGACCCGTACGCGGCCTACTACTCGACCTCGATGCCCGGCTTCGTCGGCGCTGGCGGGCTGCCGCCGCCGGCGTTCACGGTCGATGCCATGCGCAAGTACGACATGAGTGACCGCAAGGAAACCAAGGCGCGGGTGATCCTCATCTATCCGCTGGGCGACAGCAGCACCGTCTCGGCCACCTTCTACGGCAATCGCGACCACTACGACGCCCTGGTCGGCCGGCAGGACACGCGCAGCACCGGCTTCACCGGCGAATGGGACTGGCAGCCCGGGCCGCGCACCAACGCCAGCGTCTACCTCGGCGCCGAGACCACCAGGCTCAAGCTCGCCAACGTCGCCGACGACGAGTCGGTCGTGGGCGCGGCCGGGCGCGACGATCCGCGCTTCGGCGGGCCGCTGTATCCGCTGGAGAACTACTGGCACGACCTGGACCGCGAGCGCGACTACAACGCTGGCGTCACGTTCGCGCACGACTTCGGACGCGTGCGGCTCGACCTGGCGTGGAACTACGCCCAGTCGCTCTCGCGGTTGAACTACGATCTCGCCTCGCCCGGTGCGCTGACCTTTCCGCAGGCCGCACCGCTGCTCGATGGCCGCTTCCCGGACAACCACTACCGCTCGAGCACCTTCGACGCGGGCCTGAGCTTTCCGGTGACCGCCAGCATCGGCGTGCGGCTGTTCGGGCGCTACCAGAGCGGCAGCTTCCTCGACTGGCACTACCTGGGCTTCGACGACACGCTGGTCTACGACCACCGCGTCTACACCGACCGTGGCCCGCAGGTGCATTACCGCGCCACCCTGGTCGGCGCGATGCTCAGCATCAAGCTGTGAGGGTCCGCGCATGAACCGCCTACTGCTACCGCTGCTGTTCGCGCTGGCGTCCGCATGGCCGGCCGCGTCGGCGCACGCCCAGGCCAAGGCGCAGGCCGAAGTCGCGCCTGCTGCCGTGCCCGCGGCCGCCGCCTCGGCGGCGTTCCTGGACCTGCGCGCCCAGGCGCCGATCCGTGGCGATGCCCAGGCCGGCGCCGGCAAGGCGACGGTCTGCGCCGCCTGCCACGGCCCCCAGGGCGTCGCCGTCGCGCCGAACTTTCCCAACCTGGCCGGGCAATCGGCTACCTACCTGTACGTGCAGCTCAGGCAGTTCCACGACGGCCAGCGGCGCGACCCGGTCATGAGCGGCCAGGCCGCGCCGCTCAGCGACACCGACATGCGCGACCTCGCCGCCCATTTCGCCTCGCTCGCGCCCAAGCCGTCGGGTCGGGCGGACGCCGGCTCGCGTGGCGCGCGGTTGTTCCTCGCCGGCGATCCGGCGCGCGGTATCCCGCCCTGCCAGGCCTGCCACGGCGTCGACGCACTGGGTCCGCGGGTGCAGCCGACGGGCGGCGCGCCGCATCCGCCCTGGGCCACCATCCCGCGTCTGCGCGGGCAGTCGGCGATCTACCTGGTGAAGCGGCTGGGCGACTTCCGCCAGGGCATCCGGCCCGGCAGCAGCAACACGCGGATCATGGAGGGCGTCGCCAGCACGCTCGACGATGCCGACGTGCAGGCGCTGGCGGCCTACCTCTCGGCCCTCTGACACGGCACAGCGTCCGGTGCAACCCGCATGCGCGCGGCGGCACGCCGCGGCCTGCGGTGGCCCAGGCACGCCGGCTCGGGGAGCTGCCGCCAGAGCCGGAGCGCGGGCGGAATGCGGGCCTGCGGCCAACCGGCGCGCAAGGCCAGCAGGGCCTTCTCCGCGGTGTCGTGGCGACCCACCTCGTGCTCGTCCAGCAGGGCGCGCCAGCGGTGTCCGTGCCGGACGATGCGTACTAGGCCGGGCTTGCAGGGATGGACATACTGGGTCACGAGCGCGAGGTCTGGCAGGGCGGGCGTCCAGTGTGGGCCTCCCGCGTGACGGCGGCTTTGTCACCGCGAGACGTCCGGATGACGTCCTTCGCGGCCGACCGTGCTTGCCCCTGCGCCGGCTGCGCGCAAGTGCACGCCCGCGCCGGTCATGCCCTCGCTCAGCCCGCCGGCCTCAGTGCGCCCACGACGAACCGAGGATGACGCGGCAGAGATCCCCGCGCTGGAAGCCCGGATCCTTGTAAGCGAGGAAGTCGTCGTTGAAGGTGCCGAACGTGCTCTGCGGTCGGTGCTTCAGCCCCTCGTAGAAGGTATCGATGATCGCGTGCCTGAAGTCGCGCTCGCGGGGGTAGGCCGCGGTCACCGCGTCGCGTTCCTCGTCCGTGAACTGCTCGTAGGTGCGCCCGGCCACGTCCATGCCCGCCCCGACGTGGAGCAGCGCGGCCTCCGGATGCATGAACTCCGGAATGCCTGGCGTGGTGTGGAACGCGATGGCGGCCCAGACCTTTTCGACCTCGGCCTCCGGGATGCCGTGGCAGCGCAGGAAGTCGCGCGCCGCGTTGGCGCCGTCGACCTCGAAGCGCAGCCGGCTCTCGCGGAAACGCGCGGTCAGGCCGAGGTCATGGAACATCGAGGCGGCATAGAGCAGCTCGGGATCGTAGACCAGGCCCTTGCGCTGGCCGGTAAGGGCACCCCAGAAGTAGACGCGGACCGAGTGGTGGAACAGCAGGTCGCTCGTCGTATCGCGGACCAGCTCCGTCGCCTCGCGGGCGATGCGGCTGTCGGGGATGGCGATACCGTGGACGGATATCGGGGACATGGCGCAGCTCCAGCGTCAGCCGGCGGCCGCGCGGGCGGCCCCGGGCGGGTTGCGGAAACTGATGGCGAGCCGGTTGTAGGCATTCATCAGGCCGATGGCGATGGTCAGGTCGACCAGTTCCTTTTCGCCGAACACCGCCGATGCGGCCTGGAAGGCGTCGTCGGGCACGCCCGTCTGCGCCACCTGGGTGACCGTCTCGGCCCAGGCCAGGGCCGCGCGTTCGCGCTCGCTGAACAGTCGGCCGCCTTCGCGCCAGGCCTGGAGCAGCGCCAGCTTCTCGATCGCCACGCCCTGCTTGAGCAGGTCGCGGGTGTGCATGTCCAGGCAGTAGGCGCAGCCGTTGATCTGGCTCACCCGCAGGTAGACCAGGTTGACCAGTTCGGGCTCCAGTCCGGACTGCAGCACGTGGCCGTAGACGCCGCCGAGCGCCTTGGCGCCGGCAGGGGAAACCTTGGTGTAGTCGATGCGTGGGCTCATGGCAGGCACCTATTTGTCGGGGGTGGTGAGGGGGGCGTCGCCGGTGTCGAGGACGAACACGGCGAGCAGCCTGGCGGGCTCGGTCTTGCTGGCGTTGCGGCTCACCCGGTGATGGGCGCCGGGCGCCTCGTAGAAGGACTCGCCCGCCTTGTAGACGCGCACCGGGCCATCATCCACCTGGCTCTCGATCGCGCCGGAGACGACGTAGGCGTAGATGAAGGCCGACCTGGCATGGGTGTGCGGTGCCGAGGCGCCGCCGGGCGGATAGGTCACCTCCACCGCGACCAGCGACTTGCCGGGGATGTTGGGGATCGCGTGCGAGAAGGCGGGCCTGGCCGTGCCGCCGGGGGCGTGCGCAGCGGCGACGCCGGCGAACGAAACCGAGGCAGCGGCCAGCAGGGTGGCGAGAACGTGTCGGGCTTTCATGGATGGCCTCCTTGGGGAGGCCGCGATCTTGCGCCCGACACGGTTCAAGGAAAAGAACCATAAAGTGGAAAAACGGATGTACCATGAAGCATGACCTCCGTGCTCGACATCCGGCTGGACCGTTCCGCCGCGACCACCCTGACCGAGCAGATCCGCCTCGGGATCCTGGCGGCAATCGGCAGCGGAGCGCTCGCGCCGGGCACCCGATTGCCCTCATGGCTGGCCCTGGCGGCGCAACTGGGCGTGGCCCGGGGAACCGTGAAGGCCGCCTACGAGCGGCTGGCCGACGCGCAGGTCATCGTCTCCTCGCGACCCGGCGGCACGCGGGTCGCCGATCACCCGGTGCTGGCCGGCCTGCCGATGCCCCCGGCGGATGGTGATTCGCCGCCTGCGGCCTATCGGCACCTGCTGGCCGCACCCGGAGTTTTCCAGATGGGCGTGCCTGCCTCGGACGGCTTCCCGACCCGCCTGCTGGCCCGCCTGCGCGCGCAGACGGCGCGCGCCGAGGCGGCCGCGCCGGCGGTGTATCCCGATCCGCGCGGCGAGGTGGAACTGCGGCGCGAGATCGCCGCGCACCTGGCCCTGGCCCGCGGGCTCGAATGCCGACCTTCGCAGGTCTTCGTCACGGCGGGCTTCGCCGGCGGGCTCGCTCTCGCGTTGCAGGTGCTGGGCGCGGAGGGCGGTCGGGCCTGGATGGAGAACCCGGGCTTCTTCCAGAGCCGCCGCGCGCTCGAACTGGCGCGGGTCGCCCCCGTCCCGGTGCCGGTGGACGAGGAGGGCATCGACGTCGCCGCCGGCATCGAATGCGCGCCCGATGCGGCCCTGGCCCTGGTGACGCCGGGCCAGCAGGCTCCGCTTGGCGCGACGCTTTCGCTGCGCCGGCGCACCGAACTGATCGCCTGGGCGGCGCGCACCGGCGCCTGGATCGTCGAGGACGACTACCTGGGCGAGCTGCAACTCAAGCGCCGTGCCGCGCCGGCCCTGGCCTCGCTGGACCGCGGCGGCCGCGTGATCCACATCGGCTCGTTCAGCAAGACCATCAGCCCCGCGCTGCGGCTCGGCTTCGTGGTGGCTCCGGCCGGGCTGGGGGAGCGCTTCGCCGAGGTCGCGATGTGCCTGGGGTCGGCGCCGGGCCCGGCCGTGCAGCAAGCCGTCGCGACGTTCATGCGGGAGGGGCACTACATGCGGCACCTGCGCCGCATGAAGCGGGTGTACGCCGCGCGGGGCGATGCGTTGCAGTCGGCGCTGGAGCGGAAGGGCTACCGCGTGCAGATCGGCGGCCTGGCCGCCCTGCTGCGGCTGCCCGACGACGTGCCGGATGCCGCCGTGGCCCACGAAGCCCGCACCCGGGGTCTCGCGCCCGAACCCCTGTCGACCTGGTTCCACCCCGGCGGAACGCACCAGTCGGGACTGCTGCTCGGCATCGCCACCGTGAACGAAGCGACACTCCCGTCCGCATGCACGCGACTGCACGAGCTGATCGGAAAGTTCGCCTGAAGTACGGGTGGTGAGGTCGCGCCCAGGCGATAGCAGTGGTGGGGCGGTCAGCGTGTCCGCTTCACCGCCGGTTGGTCGCGCCGGCCATGGACCACGCTCCCTTGAAACCGACTCTCCCGCTGGCCAGCGCCGGGCCGTGCGTGCAAGTGAGAGGGCCATGAAGCGGCGAGCAACCCTGGACGCGGGTCCGGCCATCAGGGCGGTGTAGGATGGCGCCATGCGTCGCAAGCATCGCCTCCGTCCGCGCACTCGCCGCCAGCTCTCGTGGCTGGTGGCGTTGCTGCTGTTCTGGCAGCAAGTGGCGCTGGCCGCCTACGCCTGCTCCGTGGCGCCCGGGACTGGCATGCCCTCGATGCCCGCGCCGGCCAGCCACGCGGCCCTGAACAGCGACTGCGGCTCGATGCACGCGCAGCCCACCCAGGCTCCCATGTGTCAGGCCCATTGCCAGGCCGACCATGCAGCCCAGCCGGAAGCACGCACCCATACGGTACCTCCGAGCCTGCTGGCCGCCCTGCCGGCGCCACTGCCGGTCCTGCCCATGGCCCGCGCCCCGCGGGGGCGTGCATCGGAACGGTCGTACCGGCTGCGTGCGCCACCACCACCCGCTTCGCTCCTGTTCTGCTCACTCCTGATCTAGATCGCGGCTGATCCCGCCACGTGACCCGTGCCTGCGGGCGCGGGATGTCTCGGATCTTCGGGAGTACCATGATGTCGTCCCGTTTCGCCGCCTGGCGCGCTGCCGCGCCGGGCCTGGCCATGGCCCTCGCCTGGGCAATGGCCGCCGCGGCGCACGCCGCGCAAACACCCTTGACGCTCGATGAGGCGGTACGCCAGGGCACCGCCCGGGCGCCGTTGCTGGCCGCCAGCAGCGCCGACATCGACGCCGCCCGCGAGGAAGCGATGCGTGCCGGCCGTCTGCCGGATCCGTCGCTGACCGCCGGCGTCTCGAACTACCCCGTCACCGGACCGGGCGCCTTCGGCATCGCCTCCGACCCGATGACCATGCGCACGCTCGGCGTGATGCAGGCGATCCCCTCGCGCGCCTCGCGCGAGGCCGAGCGAGGCCTTGCCGACGCCCGCATCGGCGCGGCCGAAGCGCAGCGCACGCTCACCGCGCAGGCCGTCCACCAGCGCGTGGCGGAGGCCTGGATCGCGTTGTGGGCGGCCCAGCGCAAACGCGACCTGCTGGAAGAACTGCGCGGGGAAAGCGTCCTGGCCGTCACGCTCACGCAGGCGCGCCTGCGCGGTGGCGTCGGCAGCGCCGCCGACGCCCTGGCCGCCCGCGCCGAGGCGGCGGCGCTGGACAACCGCATCGCCGGCGTCGACGCGGAGCGGGCGGCGGCACGCGCCGGCCTGCAACGCTGGCTCGGCGACCCCGCGCCCACGCTGGCCGAAGCGCCGGACTTCGACCGCCTCCCGGTTTCGCCGGACGAGCTCGAGCAGGACGTCGACCGCCAGGCACCGCTGCAGGCCTGGCAGGCGCGCGAGCAACTGGCGCAGGCGGAACTGGACCGCGCGCGTGCGGCGAAGCACCCGGACTGGAGCGTGAGCGCCAGCTATGGCCAGCGCGCCCTCGGCCGTCCCGACATGGTGATGCTGCAGGTCGGCGTGAGCCTGCCGCTGTTCACGCGCAACCGGCAGGACCGGGGCATCAGCGCGCGGCAGGCGCAGCGCGATGCGGTGGCGTTCGCCCACGAGGATGCGCGCCGTGCCCAGCGCGAAGCGGTGGCGCGCGCCATCGCGGACTGGCAGGGCTGGGGCGCACAGCTGGCGCGTTACCGCGACACGCTGCTGCCGCTGGACCACGACCGGGTCAGCGCCGCGCTGGCCGCCTACCGCGGCGGCGGCGGCCTGCAACCCTGGCTGGACGCGCGCCGCGACCAGATCGAGCACCGCCTGGCCTATGCCGATGCGCTGGCCGCCCACGCCCGAGCCTGGGCCGCACTGGCCTACCTGATGCCTTCCGAGGAGAGCGCGCCATGAAGCGCCCGTCGATCCTGCTTGCCTTTGTCGTTCTGGCGCTGGCGCTGGCGCTGCTCGCGGCCGGCTACCTCGTCGGCCGCCACCAGGCGCCTGCCATGGCCTCCGCCGGCGCGCCGGCCCAACCGCAGCGCAAGGTGCTGTACTGGTACGACACGATGGTGCCCGACCAGCACTTCGATCACCCGGGTCTCTCGCCCATGGGCATGCAGATGGTGCCCAGGTACGCCGACGAGGAAAGCGCCGGCGGCGTGCGCATCGACCCCGCGACCGTGCAGAACCTCGGGTTGCGCACCGCGACCGTCGAACGGCGGTCGCTGGCCGGGACCATCGACGTGCCCGGCACGGTGGGGTGGGACCTGCGCCGCGCCTCCATTGTCAGTGCCCGCGTCGATGCCATCGTGCAGAAGCTGTACGTCAAGGCACCCTATACCCGTGTCGCTGCGGGCGAGCCGCTGGTCGCACTGCTGGCGCCGCAATGGAGCAGCGCGGTCGCCGAATACCAGGCACTCGAGCATGCGCAATCCGCCGACGGCCGGGCGCTGCGTGCCGCGGCGCGCGCGCGGTTGCAGGCGATGGGCCTTTCCGCGGCCGACCTGCGTTCGGCCGGGCGCGGTTCCGGCGCCACCATCACGCTGCATGCGCCGCAAGCCGGCGTCGTTGCCACGCTGGAGGTGGGCGAGGGGCAACGCGTCGGCGCTGGCCAGACTCTGATGGCGGTCAACGGGCTCGCCAGCGTGTGGATCGAGGCCGCGTTGCCGCAAGGCCTGGCCGGCATCGTGCGCAATGGCACGCCGGTCAGCGTCACCGCCGATGCGGTACCGGGGCGGACGTTCCGGGGTTCCGTGGAGAGCCTGCTGCCGGACGTGGACAACGCCACGCGTACCCAGCGCGCACGTATCGTGGTGGACAACGCGGACGGCGCGCTGAGCCCCGGCATGTTCGCCAACGTCCGCCTGCAACCGGCCGCAGCCTCGGCGCGCCCGGTGGTGCCGGACGATGCGCTGATCGTCGCCGGTGCGGACAGCAACCGGGTGATCCTCGCCGAGGGCGACGGGCGATTCCGCGCGGTTGCCGTGCGCACCGGGCGCTCGGCGGGCGGCTACACGGAGATCGTGGAAGGCCTGCACGGTGGAGAGCAGGTAGTGGTCTCGGGGCAGTTCCTCATCGATTCGGAAGCCAGCCTGTCCGGCGCGCTGGATCGGCTCGACAGCTCCCGTGCAGCGGCCGGCCCGCCCGGTGGCGCCATGCACGACGCGCATGGCATGCCCGCCGGCTCCTCCAGCACCGCCATGCCGGGCATGCCCATGGAGAAGCATCCATGATCGGCGCCCTCATCCGTGCCTCGATCCGCCACCGCCTGTGCGTGCTGCTGGCGGCCCTGGCGCTCGCCCTGGCCGGCGTGTTTGCCGTGCTGCGCACGCCGATCGACGCGCTTCCCGATCTTTCCGACACCCAGGTGATCATCCGCACGTCCTGGCCGGGGCAGTCGCCACAGGTAGTCGAAGACCAGGTCACCTATCCGCTGGCCACCACGATGCTGTCGGTGCCCGGCGCGAAGACGGTGCGCGGCTATTCGTTCTTCGGCGACTCCTACGTCTACGTGCTGTTCGACGACCGTACCGACCTCTACTGGGCGCGCTCGCGCGTGCTCGAGTACCTGAGCCAGGTGCGCGCCAGCCTGCCGGCCGAGGTCAACCCCGCGCTGGGGCCCGACGCGACCGGCCTGGGCTGGATCTACGAGTACGCGCTGGTCGACCGCAGCGGCCGGCACGACCTCGGCCAGCTGCGTGCCCTGCAGGACTGGTTCCTGCGCTACCAGCTGAAAACGGTGCCGGACGTGGCGGAGGTCGCCAGCATCGGCGGCATGGAGCGCGCCTGGCAGATCGTGCCGGACCCGCAGGCACTGGCAGCGCGCGGCGTCACCGTGCAGCAACTGGTCGACGCGATCGGTGCCGCCAACGGCGCCAATGGCGGTTCGGTGATCGAACAGGGCGAGGCCGAATTGATGGTGCGCAGCGAAGGCTACCTGCGCACGCGCGAGGCCTTCGAACAGGTGCCGATCACCGCCAACGCCCAGGGCGTGCCGGTGCTGCTGCGCGACGTGGCCAGCGTGCGCCGCGGCCCCAGCTTCCGCCGCGGCATCGCCGAACTGGACGGCCAGGGCGAGGTGGCCGGCGGCGTGGTGGTGTTGCGCTCGGGCAAGAACGCCCGGGCGGCGATCGCAGCGGTCAAGGCCAGGCTCACGGAACTCAAGCGCAGCCTGCCGCCGGGCGTGGAGATCGTGCCCACCTACGATCGCGCGCAACTGATCGACGCGGCGGTGGAGAACGTCTGGGGCAAGCTGATCGAGGAGTTTCTGGTCGTCGCGCTGGTCTGCGCCCTGTTCCTGGGCCACCTGCGTTCGGCGCTGGTCGCCGTGGTCAGCCTGCCGCTGGGCGTGCTGGCCGCGTTCATCGTCATGCACCTGCAGGGCGTGTCCGCCAACCTGATGTCGCTGGGCGGCATCGCCATCGCGATCGGCGCGATGGTGGACGCCGCGGTGGTGATGATCGAGAACGCACACAAGCACCTGGAGCACTGGCGCGAAAGCCATGACGGCCGCGAGCCGCAGGGCGGAGAGCGCTGGTCGCTGATCGCCGTGTCCTCGGCCGAGGTCGGCCCGGCGCTGTTCGTGAGCCTGATGATCATCGCGTTGTCGTTCGTGCCCGTGTTCGCGCTGCAGGGCCAGGAAGGCAAGCTGTTCTCGCCGCTGGCCTTCACCAAGACCTACGCGATGGCGGCCGCGGCCGGCCTGGCGGTGACGCTGGTGCCGGTGCTGATGGGCTACCTGGTGCGCGGGCGCATCCGCGCCGAGTACGAGAATCCGATCAACCGCGGCCTGGTCCGTGCCTATCGGCCCGTGCTGGACACGGTGCTGCGTTTCCCCAAGGCCACCCTGCTCGTCGCCGGCGTGTTGCTGCTCAGCGCCCTCCTGCCGTCGAGCCGGCTCGGCAGCGAGTTCATGCCGGCGATGGACGAGGGCACGCTGCTGTACATGCCCACCGCGTTGCCCGGATTGTCCGCGGGCAAGGCGGCCCAGCTGCTGCAGCTGACCGACCGCATGATCAAGACGGTGCCGGAAGTGGCGCACGTGTTCGGCAAGGCCGGCCGCGCAGAGACCGCCACCGATCCGGCCCCGCTGGAGATGTTCGAGACCACGATTACCTTCAAGCCCGAAAGCCAGTGGCGTCCGGGCATGACGATGGAAAGGCTCCGGCAGGAGCTCGACAAGGCCGTCAAGGTCCCCGGACTGACCAATCTGTTCGTGCCGCCCATCCGCAACCGTATCGACATGCTGGCGACCGGTATCAAGAGTCCGATCGGTATCAAGGTGCTTGGCACGGATCCCGCCATCCTGCAGACGGTGGCCGACCGCATCGAGCGCGTCGCGCGCCAGGTACCGGGCGTACGTTCCGCGGTCGCCGAGCGTGCCGCCAGCGGACGCTACGTCGACGTGCGCATCCGTCCGCTGGACGCCGCCCGCTATGGCCTGACCCAGGCGGGGGTGCAGCGAACGATCGCCACCGTCGTCGGCGGCGCACCGATCGGGCAGACCGTGGAGGGACGCGAACGCTATCCGATCGTGCTCCGCTACCCTCGCAACGACCGTGATTCGGTCGCGGCACTCCGGCAGCTGCCGATCGTGGCGCCCGGCGGCGCCCAGCTGACGCTGGGCCAGGTCGCCGACGTCTCGGTGGTGGCGGGGCCGCCCATGCTCAAGAGCGAAAACGGGCAACTTGCCACTTATGTCTACGTCGACAACGCAGGTCGCGATCTCGCGGCGGTGGTCGCCGATCTGCAGCGCACGGTCGCGCGACAGGTACCGTTGCCGCCCGGCGTGACGCTCGCCTGGTCGGGCCAGTTCGAATATCTGGCCAGCGCCATGCAGCGCCTGAAGCTGGTCGTGCCGATCGCGCTGGCGATCATCTTTGGATTGATCTACCTCGTGTTCTGGCGCTGGAGCGAAGCGTTGCTGATCATGCTGAGCGTGCCGCTCTCGCTGGTCGGCGGTCTCTGGCTGGTCTGGCTGCTCGGCCACGCGCTTTCGGTGGCGACCCTGATCGGCTTCATCGCCCTCGCCGGCGTTGCGGCGGAGTTCGGCGTAGTCATGCTGCTCTACCTGCGCCAGGCCTGGGATCGTCAGCTCGCACTCGATCCCCAGGCGGGTCCTGCGGCACTGGACGCCGCCATCCGGGGGGGGGCGGTGCAGCGCGTGCGTCCCAAGGCGATGACCGTCGCGGTGATCCTGGCGGGTCTGTTCCCGATCCTGCTCGGTCAGGGCGCGGGCTCGGAGGTGATGCAGCGGATCGCCGCGCCGATGATCGGCGGAATGCTGACCGCGCCGCTGCTTTCGATGGTCGTCATGCCTGCCGCATTTCGCTTGCTGGTGTTGCACCGCCTGCGGCAGGGAGGGCGCCCGGCGGAAAGGGACGCATAAGGGTCGAGGGTTGGGCTTTCCCACACCTGCTGTCTGTAAGGTCCTTCGGCGCCGCCCGCCGTCCGCTTCGGGTCCAAGCAGATACGGATGCGGCGCTGGAAAACAGGCCAGAGGTAACAGGTTGCCAGCGTGACGCCCGGCAACAGGCCAGAACGGATCGCGTCCCGGGCCCGGGGTAGGCAAAGCCTGCCGGCTGAGCTCACCTGCGCCCGTGATTTCTGGCCTGCCGCATCCGGGGCCATCGCGGATGCGGCGGCGGCCATGCCAGACCGGCACAAACCCGCCATTGAGGTATTTCAGCGGCAGAGAACGGCACGCGGCTTCGGCCGCAACGGGCCACAGCGGGCGCCCGACCACACCGGAATCAGCTGGGGAACGCACCGAGCGCCTGCCGCAATGCGCCGCGGAGGTGGGTCAGCGGCGCCGCCAGGCGGCCGTCGGGTGAGCGGTGGACCAGCCAGGCGCGCACTTCGGCCTTGAACTCGGGTACCTCGATCACGCGCAGGGCCTTGCGGTAGGGGCTCTCCTTGAGGAACTCGCCCGCCGTGAGGCCGATGCCGAGGCCACGTGCGATCAGCGCATGCCGCAGGATCGGGTCGAACGCTTCCACCGCGACGCGGAACGGCAACCGTGCCTGCTCGAGCGCCCGCCGCAGCACGCGGCGAAAGCCGCAGCCGTCCTGGTTGAGTACCCAGGGCTGGTCCGACAGGTCGCGCAGCGTGACACGTCGGGGAAGCTTCATGGCCTTGGGCACGATGACCTTCACGGCTATGCGGCACAGCGGCTCCCGCTCCAGGCCGGCGGGTGGCTCGTTGTTGCCCGGCAGATAGACCAGGGCCGCGTCGATGCGCCCTGCATCCAGGTCGCCCAGCAACTCGGCCGACCAGCGGGTCGAGACCCGCGTGTGCAGCGCGGGGAAGGTCTGGCGCAAGGAACACAGGGGCTCCTCCAGCGCGATGTCGGCGAGGAACGGCGTGATGCCGAAGCGGAACTCGCCGCGCACCTCGCCGTCGCTTGCGACGCCCGCGCGCAGGTCATCCAGCGAGGCGAGCACGCGCCGGCCGAGCTGGTAGGCATCGCGGCCCGCAGCCGTCGGCCGCAGCGGCTTGGATTGCCGGTCGAGCAACGCCACGCCCAGGGTGTTCTCCAGGCTCTGTACGCGCCGCGTGACGCCCGGCTGCGTCAGGTGCAACTGGGCCGCGGCGGCGAGGATCGAGCCATGGTCCACGACCGCCACGAAGGCCTCCAGATCGCGCGTGTTCATGCGTAAACCTCATAAAGGTGATGCGTGATTTTGATTGGACTGGTATGCGTGGTGGTCATAGATTGTGCGCTCTTCTTTTACTGTTCGCATACTGCCATGAGCGCCGCCGATCCCTCCACCGTCGCCTGCCCCAGCTGCCTCGCCAGCGGCCCGACCGCCCGCCAGCTCACGCCGTTGCTGACCCTCGCCTGCGGCGTCGTCGCGCTCAACCTCACGGCGGCGCAGCCGCTGGTCGAAGTCATCGCCCATGCCCTGGGCCTGCGGCTGGCTGCTGCCGGCCTGGTCACCACGGCTACGCTGCTCGGTTACGGCGCGGGCATGGTGTTTCTGGTCCCGCTGACGGACCTGCTCGAGAACCGTCGGCTGGTGCTGTGGACGCTTGCGCTCGACATCGCCGCCCTGATGGTCTCGGCCTGGTCGCCCAGCGCACCGGTCTATCTCGTCGCGGCGTTCGCGGTGGGGGCGGCGACCAGCTCGATCCAGATGCTGGTGCCCATGGTGGCCTCGCTCGCGCCCGAGGTGGAGCGTGGGCGCGTGGTCGGCAACGTCATGAGCGGGGTGATGGTCGGCATCCTGCTGTCGCGTCCGTTGTCCACCCTGATCGCGCACGCGTTCGGCTGGCGTGCCGTGTTCGTCGCCTTCGCCGTTGCGGTCGGCGCGGTGGCGCTGCCGCTGTGGCGCTCGCTGCCCGCGTTGCAGCCCGCTCATCGCCTGCGATACGCCGCACTGGTGCGCTCGCTATGGCCCCTGGTACGCGACGAGCGCGTGCTGCAGCGGCATGCGCTGAGCGCGGTGCTCGCCTTCGGCGCCTTCAACGTGTTCTGGACCGTGGTGGCGCTGCGCCTGGCACAGCCGCCATTCGGCATGGGGGCGCAAGGCATCGCGGCGTTCGCGATGGCCGGCGTCGGTGGTTCGGTGATCGCGCCCATTGCCGGACGCCTGGGCGACCGTGGGCTGACCCGGCCGGCGAACGTGGCCATGCACCTGCTGATCATGGCGGCGTTGGCGCTCGCCTGGATGGCCGGGCGCCAGTCGCCCGGCACCGGCCTCGTCCTGATGGTGGCGGCCTCGTTGCTGCTGGACGTAGGCACCGTCGGCGATCAGACGCTCGGGCGGCGGGCGATCAACGTCGTGCGGCCGGAGGCGCGCGGCCGGCTGAACGGCCTGTTCACCGGCACCTTCTTCGTCGGCGGCGCCGCGGCCTCCTCGCTTACCGGCGTCGCCTGGGCCGTCGGCGGTTGGGGCCTGACGTGTGCCCTTGGCGCCGCGCTCGGTACCGGAGCGCTGGTGGTTTCGCTGTCCGCCTACCGGCGCCGTGCGCGTCCCTGACGTGTCCCGTGCCTGGGGCGACGGCCCGCTTTCCGCGCGACCGTGGCCGACGTGCCCACGAGTGGCGTTCCCGTACGACCCGGACGAGCGTGGCGGCAAGCCTTCAACTCGCCGGCTCAGCCGGCCATCGCACGCAACCGCTCGGCGGTCCCGGCGTCGGCGGGCACGAACGCCTCCAGCGCCAGCTTCGCCAGCGTGATGTCCACCGGCGTGCCGAAGACGGTGGTGGTGCTCAAAAGGGAAGGCACCTGGCCGTCGATCTCCAGTTGCAGCGGCACCGCAATGGCCGATGGGCGTGCGCGTCGGGCGTGCCCTCGGCCACGGGCAGGGCCTGTAGTTCGCGCAGCAGCGCGATGAGCGCCGGGTCGTGGCTCGCGTCGATCTGCTGGCGCAGGCGGTGCAGCAGGTGTGCGCGCCATTGGCCGAGGTTGCGGATGCGTGGGGCGGGGCCGGCCGGATGGAGGCTCAGGCGCAGCACGTTGGCGGGTCGCGCTCATCGCCGTGCTCCGTGGTGGGTGTGCGCACGGCGTGCGGTGGGCACGGCCGCCTGGCGATTACCTGGCAAGTAATGGATGCGCACGCTGACCGAGGCGCCGGCGCCGGGCCCTGTGGCGCTTCTCGCCGCGGATACGCCTCTTGCGGGATGCTCGCGTGGTGGTGGACGGAGGCAGGGCCATGAGCGGGCAACGTAAGCAAGACCAGTTCGAGCGGCGCGATCCGCACTCGCGCCTCGGCGACGCGGGCGCCGAGGGCCCCGGGGGCCAGCCGGTGCGGCCGGGCGAGGACGGTGGGAACCTCCGGCGCGAGCGCCTGGACACCATCGAGTGGGCGGACGACCGCACCGCCGCGCTGGACCCGAACCGCGGTGACGTGGACGAGGATCCGATGGACGACCTGATGGATGGCCGGCACAGCGACGCCGAGTACCGAAGCGAAGCCAACCGCGTGATCCCCACGCTGGGGCCGGAGGACGAGCGCGAGCGGTAGCGCGCGCCCGGCTGCCGGTGCCCGGGCGGTTCAGAACTGCACCTGCGCCCGCAGCTCCAGCACGTTCGCCCGTACCTGCTCGCCCGGCCGGCTGCTGCGTGCGCGCACGTAGTTGGCCTGCAGCTTCAGGTAGCGGTTGACGTACCAGTTGATGCCGGCGGTCCAGTCGTGTTCGCGGCCGCCGAGCACCGGCGCGTCGTCCAGGTCGAGCTGGCTGTAGCGCAGCGCCAGCTCCACCGCGCCGAACGGATGGCTCGGCTTGGGATCCTTGACGTTGCCCGCGGCGTAGGGTCGCGATTCGCCGGTGAGCATCCAGCTGGCGAACGCGTAGTAGCCGTGGATGCGGTAGTCCGGCTCGCCACTGCGCTCGACCGTGGCCGCGAGCCATTCGCCCTGCACCGACCATGGGCCGTCGATCCACAGGGCTTCCACGCCGCGTCGGTCGATGCTGTCGGCGAAGGCGAGCGTGCCGGAGTCGACCAGCCGCGGCGCGAATGCCGCCTCGGGTCGCGCGCGCAAGCGGACGCCGGGCGGCGTATGGACGCCACGGCCGTCAGTGCTGCCCTCGGGCCATTCGCGCGAGGCGGCCAGGCCCAGGTGCAGCACGCGGTCCTCCGTGTCGATCGGCACCCAGGCAGCACGCAGGGCGACCATGCGGCCGTCGTTGTCGCCGTTGAGGTCGCCGCCGCGGTAGTAGCCCACCTGGGTGAGGTAGTGCGGGCGCGCCAGCGTCCAGTCCACGCCGATGCGGCGATTGGCGTAGACCGCCTGGGTCGGCAGCGCGGCCTCCAGGAAGGTGGTCGCGCCGGTGCTGGTGTTGCCTTCCAGGCCCACCGGGGTCTTGCTGAAACCCAGCCGCAGCGTGCCCACGTCGCGGCCGAGCAGGCCCCTGCCGTGCAGCTGCAGGTAGGTGTCCACCCAGGCCCTGGCCTGGAAGTCGTAGCCGGCGACCAGGTCGTAGACGTCCTTCTTCTTGAGGTAGAAGCCGAACTCCTTGCGGCGGTTGGTCTGCGCATCCTCGAAACGGTCGCCGTCGCCGGGGAAGCGGTCGACGTCGTACTGGTACTTGAGCGAGAGGCCCAGGTCGGTGCCGTCGGCGAACACGTAGTGCGTCGGCCAGTCGTCGGCGAAGCGGTAAGGCCCGTTCGCCGCATCGGCGGCGTGCAGCGGAAGCGCCAGCGGGAGCATCAGGCCGGCGGCGATCGGCAGCTTGTTCATGGCGTGACCTCGCACAGGGTGCAGGCGGCCCGCCGGGGCGGGCCGGCCGATGCAGGTGGCAGGGGGAAACGGGCTAGTGCGTGAGCGAGCGCTAGTGCGTGAGCGAGCGCAGGCCCGTGTGCGAAGCCGCCGCCGGCAGCAGCGACAGCGGCGCCGGCCGGGTGGATTCGTCGGCCGGCAGGTGCCAGACCCAGCGCTCGGTGCCGCCGCCCGTACCCCCGCCGGCGAACAGCACCGCGCTGCGCGGTGCCACCCGCAGCGTGTCGTCCGGTTGCAGGCCGAGGCCGGCCAGTTCCTCGCTGGGGACGTCGGCTTCCAGCACCTGGTCCAGCGCGGCCACGTACAGCTCGAGGTGCGCCACGCTGCCGGCGAGGTAGACGTGCCGGAGTCGTGCCGTCCAGGCCGACTGCGACGGCGGCGGCGCCAGCGACAGGTGCTCGGGGCGCACGTAGGCCACCGCCTGCGCGTGCGTGCCGCGCCAGGGATCGGCGCCCAGCTGCCAGGCCCCGGCCGCCAGCTGCGGGCCGTCGCGGCACAGCGCGATACGGTTGACCTTGCCGATGAACTCGCACACGAACGGCGTGGCCGGCTGACGGTAGATCTCCTGCGGGCGGCCGACCTGCTCGATGCGGCCGTTGTTCATCACCGCGATGCGGTCGGCCAGCTCCAGCGCCTCCTCCTGGTCGTGGGTGACGAAGATGGTGGTGAGCCCGAGTTCGTCGTGCAGCTGGCGCAGCCAGCGCCGCAGCCGCACGCGCACCTGCGCGTCGAGGGCGCCGAAGGGCTCGTCCAGCAGCAGGATATCCGGCTCCACCGCGAGCGCCCGCGCCAGCGCCACGCGCTGGCACTGGCCGCCGGAAAGCTGGGCCGGGTAGCGCCCGCCCAGGCCTTCGAGCTGCACGCGCTTGAGCAGCCGCTCGACGCGATCGTTCAGCTCGGCACGCCCCGGCCGCGTGCGGCGCGGGCGCACGCGCAGGCCGAAGGCGATGTTCTCGCTCACGCTCATGTGCCGGAACAGCGCGTAGTGCTGGAACACCAGTCCGATCTTGCGCTCGCGCGCGTCGGCGGCGAGGAAGTCGGCGCCGTTCTTGAGCACTTCGCCGCGGTCCGGATGGTCCAGACCGGCCAGGATGCGCAGCAGCGTGGTCTTGCCCGAGCCGGAGGGTCCCAGCAGCGCCAGGAACTCGCCCGGCGCGATCGACAGGCTGACGTCGTCCAGGGCGGCGAAGCCGGTGAAGCGACGGCTGAGGTGCGACAGTTCGAGGGTCATGGCAGGTTCTCCTAGTGGCCGCCGGGCGCGTGCGCGGCGAGTTCGCCGCCGTAGCGCCACTCCAGCAGGGTCTTCACGGCGAGGGTGAGCAGCGCGAGCAGGGCCAGCAGCGAGGCCACCGCGAAGGCGCCGACGTAGTCGTACTCGTTGTAGAGCATCTCCACTTCCAGCGGCATGGTGGTGGTGAGCCCGCGGATGTGCCCGGAGACCACCGACACCGCGCCAAAGTCGCCCATTGCGCGGGCGTTGCATAGCAGCACGCCGTACAGCAGGCCCCAGCGGATATTGGGCAGGGTCACGTGGAAGAAGGTGCGCCAGCCGCTCGCGCCGAGCACCCGCGCGGCCTGCTCCTCCTCGCTGCCCTGCGCCTGCATCAGCGGGATCAGCTCGCGCGCCACGAACGGCACGGTGACGAACAGGGTCGCCAGTACCAGCCCGGGCACGGCGAACACGATCTGCACGCCGTGCGCGGCCAGCCAGGGGCCGAACCAGCCCTGCGCGCCGAACAGCAGCACGTAGACCAGGCCGGCGACCACCGGCGAGACCGAGAAGGGCAGGTCGATCAGCGCGCCGAGCAGCGCCTTGCCGCGGAACTGGAAGCGCGCCATCAGCCAGGCGGCGGTGACGCCGAAGACCAGGTTGAGCGGCACCACGAAGGCGGCCACCAGCAGGGTCAGGCGCACCGCGGCGAGGGTTTCGTAGCGGTCCAGGCTGGCGAAGTAGGCCTGCACGCCGGCGTGGAACGCTTCCACGAACACCGCCGCCAGCGGCAGCAGCAGGAACAGCAGCATCCAGGCCAGCGCCAGCGCGATCAGCAGGCCGTGCGACCACGACCGTCGCCTGGCGTCGACCCGGGGAAGCGGGCGGGGCAGGGTGATCGCGTTCATGCCGGCCGCTCCGCCCAGCGACCGCTCCAGCGTTGCAGCAGGGCGATCAGCACCAGCAGCACCAGCGAGAACGCCAGCATCACCATGCCCACCGCGGAGGCGCCGGCATGGTCGAACTGCTCCAGCTTCTGCACGATCAGCAGCGGTGCGATCTCCGAGCGCAGCGGGATGTTGCCGGCGATGAAGATCACCGAGCCGTACTCGCCCACCGCGCGCGCCAGTGCCAGCGCGAAGCCGGTCAGCAGGGCCGGCATCAGCACCGGCAGGATCACGCGGCGGAAGGTCTGGCCGTGCCGCGCGCCGAGGCTGTGCGCGGCCTCCTCCACGCCGCGGTCCAGGCTGGCCAGCACCGGCTGCAGCGTGCGCACCACGAACGGGAAGCCGACGAAGGCCATCGCCACCAGCACGCCCAGCGGCGTGTAGGCGACGCGGATGCCGAGCGGCTCCAGCCACTGGCCGAGCCAGCCGTTGGGAGCGTACAGCGCGGTCAGCGCGATGCCGGCCACGGCGGTGGGCAGCGCGAACGGCAGGTCGATCAGCGCGTCGAACAGGCGCCGCCCGGGGAAGCGGTAGCGCACCAGCACCCAGGCGACCAGCAGGCCGGCGGCGGCGTTCACCAGCGCGGCCAGCAGCGCGCCGCCGAAGCTCAGCTTGAGCGCGGCCAGCGTGCGCGGCGAGGCGAGCAACGCCAGCAGGCCATGCAGGCCGATGCCGGTGGCCTTCCACAGCAGCGCGGCGAGCGGCAGCAGCACGATCAGGCCGAGGTAGGCCAGGGTGTAGCCCAGGCTCAGCCCGAAACCGGGCAGGATGCGGCGGGTCATGTCATTGCCCTCCCTGCAGCTGGTCGAAGATCGCGCCGTCGTCGAAGAACTTCGCCTGCGCCCGGCGCCAGTCGCCGAACAGGTCGCGCACGGTGAAGGTGGTCACCTTGGGGAACTGCGCGGCGTACTGCTGCATCACCTGCGCGGAGCGCGGACGATAGAAGTGCTTGGCCTCGAGCGCCTGCGCCTGCGGCGTGTAGAGGAACTGCAGATAGGCCTCGGCCACCGCGCGCGTGCCGTGCGCATCGGCGTTGCGCGCCACCACCGCCACCGGCGGCTCGGCCAGGATGCTCACCGACGGCACCACGATCTGGAAGCGGTCGCGCCCGACTTCGCGCAGGGCCAGCATCGCCTCGTTCTCCCAGGCCAGCAGCACGTCGCCGACGCCGCGCTGCACGAAGGTGTTGGTCGCGCCGCGCGCGCCGGTATCGAGCACCGGCACGTGCCGGTACAGCTCGCCCACGAACGCGCGCGCCTTGGCCTCGTTGCCGCCGCTCTGGCGCAGCGCGTAGCCCCAGGCGGCCAGGAAGTTCCAGCGGGCGCCGCCGGAAGTCTTCGGGTTGGGGGTGATCACCTGCACGCCCGGCTTGATCAGGTCGGGCCAGTCGCGGATGCCCTTGGGGTTGCCCTTGCGCACCAGGAACACGATGGTGGAGGTGTACGGCGCGGACTGGTCGGGCAGGCGCCGCTCCCAGTCCTTCGGCAGCAGGCCGCGGTCGGCGAGCTCGTCGACGTCGTAGGCGAGCGCCAGCGTGACCACGTCGGCCGGCAGGCCGTCGACCACCGAGCGCGCCTGCTTGCCCGAGCCGCCGTGCGACATGCGGATGGTCACCTCGTCGCCGTGCTGCGCCTCCCACTGCGCGGCGAAGGCGCGGTTGATGTCCTGGTAGAGCTCGCGCGTGGGGTCGTACGAGGCGTTGAGCAGGGTCACGTTCTTGGCGGCGGCACCCGCGGCCGCCAGCGCGGCGGCGAGGGCGAACAGGAGCCGTGGAACCTTCATGTCGCTCTCCTTTGGAATGGGCTGAAACGGGGTCGGGGGGTCAGAGCTCCATCCGCGCGAGCGCGCGTGGCAAGGACGGGTCCTGGGCTTCCGCGGGCTCGCCGGCGGCGAGGCGCCGGGCCAGCTGCTGCGCGGCGGCACGGATCTCGGCCATAGCGCTGCACTCCCACAGGTTGCCGCGCAGCAATGCGCCGATCGCGTACAGGCCGACCTGCGGCTCGCCGCCGGCATTGAGCAGCTGGCCGTCGGGATGGGCGGCCACGCCCAGCTGCAGCGGATCGGGCACCGCCAGGCCGTCGCGCAGCAGTCGGGAGAGCAGCGTGTGTTCGGTGTAGGCGACGGCGGTGTCCAGCCCGGTGACCTGGATCACCCGGTCGGCCGTCAGCACGTCCAGCCGCTGCGTGGCGCGGTGGCGCACCCGCACCTGCAGCGGGCCATGCCCGTCGACCTGCAGCACGCGCGCCGCGTGCACGCGCAACCGGCCTTCCGCGCGCAGGCCGGCGATGGCCTGCGCCGAAGCGGGCGCGACACGGTGGCGCGCGGCCTCCCACAGCCAGCGCAGGTGCCGCAGGAACTGCCGGCGCTGGGCGCCGTCGAGCCGGCGCCACAGGCGCGCGTTGATCGGGCGGATGCCATCGACCAGGCTGCGCCAGTCGGTCGCCGGCGAAGCCGCGATCGCCTCGCGCACCCGACGCAGCATCGAGCGCACCCCGTCGCTCGCGAGCAACGCCGCGTTGAGCGCGGATTGCCCGGCATACAGTGGCAACGGCTGCAGCGTGTGCTCGAACGGAAACTGCCCGTGCCGCGACAGCGCGACCAGTTCGGCCTCGGGCCAGCGTTCCGCGGCGGTGAGCAGCGCATCCACCGCCGACAGGCCGGTGCCGATCACCAGCACGCGTCGCGGCGGCGTCGGGCCTTCCACGCGCTGCGGGTCGAGCGCGTAGGCGCCGCTCTGCAGGGCTTCGCGGGTCACCGCCCGGAGCGGACGCGGCGGCATCGCGCCCATCGCCAGCACTATCGAGTCGGCCTTGAGCAGCACGCCGCTCGCCAGGCGCACCGCGTAGCCGCCGTCCCACAGCGGCTCGAGCTGGACGGCGTCGTCGCCGTGGATGTGGAAGCGGCGGCCCTGCTGCAGGGCGCGGTCGGCACAGGCGCGCACCTGTGCCTCGATGAAATCGCCGAACAGGCTGCGCGGCAGGAAGTCGTCGCCGGCGACGCCGTCGAGCCGCTGCCTGGCGAACGCCAGGAAGTCGCCGTCGGCGCCGGCGAACAGGCCCATCGCGGCGGCGCGCACGTTGAGCAGGTGCTGGTCGCTGCCGCTGGCGTAGGCGACGCCGCGGCCGGCCACCGCGCGGTCGCCGGTCACCCAGTGCACCCGGGCGTCGCCCCGGCGCAACAGCTCGCCGAAGAGCGACGCGCCGGCCGCGCCTCCACCGATGATTGCGATATCTGCCATGGATTCTCCTGACGGGGGCGACTCGACGCCGGCCCACCTGGCGGCGGGTCGGCGACGGGAAAGGGATGAGGGGGGCGCCTGCGACCGGACGGTCAGGCGCGGCGGAAAAGGCGCTCCGGCGACCGCGGGTCGCGTGGGGTGGCTTGCGCAGAGGCTGGCGTGCGAGTCGGTCGCATGAGCGTCTCCTGAACCCGTTCGTTGGGAGCCACTCGAACACAGCGCTGGTTAAGGAACGGGTAGGCCTTCGCAAGGATTCGATTCGGTGCGGCGACGACGTTTTGCGCACGCATGCTGTGCTAGCGGCCGGACGCCTCGGCAGCAGCTGGACGGGCGTGACGTGGCCGTGACGGCGCCCGTGGCTCGATCGGCGCGGACGCGTGGGGCGGGCGGCGTTGCGCCGCCCACCGAGGCCGCAGGCTACGGCAGTGCCGGCTCCGTCGCCGTCGCGGTGGCCATGCGCGGACGCAACAGCAGCCCGCCGAGCGCAGCGGCCAGCAGCGCGAAGCCGGTGCCGACCAGGAACGCCACCCGGTAGCCGCCGTTGAGCGCCACCGTGCCGGCGACACCGGCCTCCAGCAGCGCGCCGGTACGCGCGGCGGCGAGGCTGGCGAGGATCGCCAGGCCCAGCGCGCCGCCCATCATGAAGGCGGTGTTGACGACGCCCGAGGCCAGCCCAGAATCGCGCGGCTCGACGTCGTTCATCGCGGCCAGCAGCACCGGGTTGAAGGCGATCCCCGCACCCAGCCCGAGCAGCACCATGCCCGGCAGCACGTCGAGCAGGAACTGGCCGTCGGCCGGCGCGCGCGCGAACAGCGCCAGGCCGAGCGCCGCCACCAGCAGCCCGCCGGCGAGCGGACGGCGGATGCCGAAGCGCATCACGATGCGCGCCGAGAGCCCCAGCGAGCAGGCGGCCATCACCAGGTTGCCGGGCAGGAAGGCCAGGCCCACCTGCATCGGCCCGTAGCCGAGCACCAGCTGCAGGTACAGCGCGGAGAGGAAGAACCAGGCGAACATCGCGCCGGCCCACAGCACGCCGACCATGTTGGCGATCGCCAGGTTGCGCAGGCGGAACAGCTGCAGCGGCACCAGCGGCGCGCGCACGCGCGCCTCGATGGCGAGGAACAGCACGAACAGCACCGCCGCGCCGGCCAGCATGCCGAGCGTGCGCGCGGACAGCCAGCCGGCCTCGTTGCCGCCGACGATGGCGTACACGGCCAGGATCAGTGCCGCGGTGACGCTGACCGCGCCGCCGACGTCCAGGTGACGCATGTCGCTGCTGCCGTGCACCGCCGGCAGCAGGCGCAGCGAGGCGACGGCCACCGCCAGGCCGATCGGCAGGTTGACCAGGAACACCCAGTGCCAGCTCAGCGTGCTCACCAGCAGGCCGCCGAGCAGCACGCCCACACTGCCGCCGCCGGCGCAGACGAAGCCGTACACGCCCATCGCCTTGGCGCGTTCGGCCGGCTCGGTGAACAGGTCCATGATCAGCGACAGCGCCACCGCGGTGACCACCGCGCCCCCCAGGCCCTGGATGCCGCGCGCCACCACCAGCCACTCGCGCGAGCTGGCCAGCCCGCAGGCCAGCGAGGCCAGGGTGAACAGCACCAGCCCGAGCAGGAACAGCCGGCGGTGGCCGAACAGGTCGCCCAGCCGCCCGCCCAGCAGCAGGAAGCCGCCGTAGGTGAGCACGTAGGCGTTCACCACCCAGGCCAGCGTGGCCTCGGAAAAGCCCAGGTCCGCGCGGATCGAGGGCAGCGCCACGTTCACGATGGTGGTGTCCAGCACGATCATCAGGACGCCAAGGCAGAGCACGGTGAGGGCCAGCCAGCGGCCGTCGCGTGGCGTGGAGGGAGAAGGGGTGGGCATGTTCAAAGCGGGAGCTCCTTTCGGGGAACGTCGACAGGGGAAGGCCGCCGGTACGCCGGCGCCGCCATGACGACGCGCGGAGTATCCGCGAATCGACACCGCCACGCAGGGAGGGAGGAGCGTGCGCGGACCGTGCGAGAATCCCGCGCATGAACCTGCTCGCGATCGAAACCAGCACCGAAGCCTGCTCCGTCGCCCTCGTGCACGGCGAACAAGTCATCGCGCGCAGCGAACTGGCGCCGCGCCGCCACGCCGAGCTCGCCCTGCCGATGGCCGCCGCGCTGCTCGCCGAGGCGGGCCTGGGCAAGCACGCGCTCGATGCGATCGCGGTCGGCCGCGGCCCCGGCGCGTTCACCGGCGTGCGCCTGGGCGTGGCGCTGGCGCAGGGCATGGCGCTGGCGCTCGACCGCCCGGTGGTGCCGGTGTCCTCGCTTGCGGCGCTGGCGCTGGAGGCGCCGGAGGACGAGACGTCCATCCTCGCCGTGATCGACGCGCGCATGGGCGAGATCTATGCCGCCTGCTACCGTCGCGACGGGACCGGCGGGCTGGTGGCGCTGGACGCGGAGCGCGTCTGCGCACCGGAGGCCCTGACGTTGCCCGAAGCCCCGGCCTGGGCCGTGGTCGGCAGCGGCTGGACCACCTACGCCGACGTCCTGCGCGGGTATCTCACCGGCAAGTTGCAGCACGCCGACGGCGAGCGCTATCCGCAGGCCCGCCACGTCGCCGAACTGGCCGTGCGAGAGTACCAGGCGGGCCGTGCCGTGCCGCCCGAGCAGGCCCTGCCCGTGTACCTGCGCGACAAGGTCGCGCTGACGCTCGCCGAGCAAGGTCGTCCCCACCCGAACTCATAGGAGCGAGCTTGCTCGCGATCCTTGGGATCCGTACCCGGCCAAGGGCATCGCAGCAAGCTCGCGCCTGCACGGGCATGCCGTTGCGGCAGCCTCTCAGAGCCGGCCGATCGCCAGTTGCACCAGCAGGCTGCTCACCGCCACCGCCACCCACACGCCGAGCCCCAGCAGGATCGGCCGCGGCCCGCTGGCGACCATCCGGCGCAGGTTGGCCGACAGGCCGATCGCGGTGAGCGCGACGATGATCAGGAACTCCGCCGCGGCGTGGATTGCCGGCTGGATCGCCGTCGGCACCAGGCCGGCCGTGCGCACCGCCGAAGCGACCAGGAACCACAGGATGAACCACGGGAAGATGCGCCGGAGGCTGAAATCCGCCGCGCCCTTCTTCTTCTCGCGCAAGGCCACCATCACCGCCAGCGTGATGCACACGGGAATGATCAGCGTGGCACGGGTCAGCTTGACGATGGTGGCGTAGTCGCCGGCCGCGTGGCTGTAGCTGTAGCCGGCCGCGACCACCGAGGAGGTGTCGTTGATCGCGGTGCCTGCCCACAGTCCGAAGCCCAGGTCGGACAGGTTCATCAGGTGCCCCAGCAGCGGGAACAGCAGCACCGCCACCAGGTTGAACAGGAAGATGGTGGAGATCGCGAAGGCGGTATCGTGCTCGTCGGGCCTGATGATCGGCGTCACCGCCGCGATCGCCGAGCCGCCGCAGATCGCGGTGCCCACGCCGATCAGCACCTTGAGCTGGTCGTGCACGCCGAGCAGCCGGCCCAGGCCCCAGGCGGCCACGAACGCCGCGCTCATGGTGACCAGCGTGACCGATAGCGACTCCAGCCCGGTCTTCGCCACCTGGTCGAGGCTGAGACCGAAGCCGAGCGCGATGATCGACCACTGCAGCACCTGCTTGCCGGCGAACTGGATGCCGGGCGCGAAGCGCGCGCCGGGCGCGGCCAGGTTGCGCACCAGGATGCCGAGCACGATGCCGATCACCGGTCCGCCGACCAGCGGCGCCAGCCGCCCCAGCCACAGCGCCGCCAGCGCGAGGGCCAGCGCGAGGCCCAGGCCCGGCAGGCGGGCGGACAGGGTGGGGGCGGGCGTGGCGGCGACGGCGTTCATCGATCGTCCGGAGGGTCGGGAGGCACCCATTGTCCCTACGCAGGGCCATCAGCAGAACTTTGTATATCTGATGGCTGCTATAAGATGAACTGAATGCTCAACATCACCCCCCGCCAGCTCGACGTGTTCGTGCAGACCGCGCTGCACGGCAGCCTGCGCGCGGCCGCCGAGCGCGTGCACCTGACCCAGCCGGCCGCCAGCATGGCGCTGGCCGAGCTGGAGCGGCAGCTCGGCGCGCCGCTGTTCGACCGCGAGCGTGGCCGGCTGCATCTCAACGCACGCGGGCGCGAGCTGCTGCCGCGCGCCCAGGAGCTGCTGGAGCGCCACGCGGAACTCGCCCGGTTCGGGCAGGGGGACGCGCAGGCCCTGGCGGGCGAGCTGCGCATCGGCGCCAGCAACACCGTGGGCAACTACCTGGTGGGCGAGCTGCTGGGCGCGTTCGTGCGCGCACAGCCGCGGGTGGCGATCCGCCTGCGCGTGGCCAACACCCACGCCATCGCGGCGATGCTGCTGGACCATGCGCTCGACCTGGGCTGCGTCGAGGGCCCGGTGGCGCACCCGCAACTGGAGCTCAGGCCCTGGCGCGAGGATCGCCTGTGCGTGTGCGCGGCGCCGGACCATCCGCTCGCCCGCAAGCGCGGCCTCAAGCCGGTCGACTTTGCCGGCGCCCGCTGGGTCCTGCGTGAGCCGGGCTCGGCCACGCGGGCCACCACCGAGCGCGTGCTGGCCCAGTTGCCGCCCGGCGAGACGGTGCTGGAGCTGGACCAGGTCGAGGCGATCAAGCAGGCCGTCGCCGCGGGCCTGGGCATCGCCTGCCTGCCCGAGGTGGCGCTGGTCGATGCGCTGGCCACCGGCCGGCTCAAGGCATTGAAGACGCCGTTCCTGGACCTCAGGCGCATGCTGTCGCTGCTGCTGCACAGGCAGAAGTACCGTGGTGCGCTGCTGGAAGCCTTCCTGCGTTCGCTCTGATCGTGCCCTGGGCTCGAGCCTTGCCGGCGGGTTCACCCCCTCGACGCTAGCGTCCGCCCGCCATGCCCACGCGCGCTTCCAGCCATCCCTTCGGCGTCCCGTTGGCCAAGCCGGTCGACGAAGTTCCCGCCGGTACGCTCACCACCTTGCGGCGCAAGGCGCGCGACTGCCATGCCTGCCCGCTGTGGCGCTACGGCACGCAGACCGTGTTCGGCGAGGGGCCGGCGACGGCGAGGGTGATGCTGATCGGAGAGCAGCCCGGGCTGCACGAGGACCGCGAGGGCGTGCCCTTCGTGGGTCCGGCCGGGCAACTGCTCGACCGCGCGCTGGGCGAGGCCGGGCTGGACCGCGCGATGCTCTATCTCACCAACACGGTCAAGCATTTCAAGTACGAGGCCCGCGGCACCGCCAAGCTGCACAAGCGGGCCAATGCCGCCGAGCAGGCCGCCTGCCGCATGTGGCTGGCGGCCGAACTGCTGCGGGTGCAGCCGAGGCTGGTGGTGGGCCTGGGCGCGATGGCGGCACAGACCATGTTCGGCAACGCCTTTCGCATCACGCGCGAGCGTGGCGCGTGGCGGCCGCTGGGCGAAAGGGTGCGGGGGCTGGCGACCTGGCATCCCTCGGCGGTGCTGCGCATGCCGGAGGAGGCGCGGCGGCACCAGGCGTTCGCGGAGCTGGTGGCGGACCTGCGGGCGGTGGCGGAGGCGCTGGAAGGGCTGGGGTAGCACCGGTCTTGCCCGGCCCTAGTGGAAATCCCGCGACCGTACGTCCAGTTCCCCCAGCATCGGCGTCAGATCCTCCAGCGTGTGCGCGATCAGGTGCTGCACGCCGTGCTGGCTTTCCAGGTGCCCTTCCACCGCGAGCAGCCGCGAGGCGAGCAGCACGCGGCGCTGCCGCAGCACGACCCGGCGCCAGATCACCACGTTGGTGAGGCCGTGCTCGTCCTCGAGGGTCAGGAACACCACGCCACTGGAGGTCTGCGGCTGCTGGCGCAGGGTGACGATGCCCGCCACGCGCACCGGGCGGCCGGTGGGCAGTGCGGCCAGCTCGTTGGAGGCGCGGAAGTGCCGTGCGCGCAACCGCGCGCGCAGCAGGCGCAGGGGGTGCGGGCCCAGCGTGGTGCCGGTGAGCGCGTAGTCGGCGTGCAGGTCCTCGCCGCGGGTGGGCAGCGGCAGCGCGACCGTTTCGGTCTCGGGCGTGGCGCCGGGGAACAGCGGCAGCTGCGGCTCCACCCCGGCGATCGCCCAGCGCGCGCGGTGGCGATGGCCGGCCAGCGCGCGCAGCGCGCCGGCGTCGGCGAGCAGAGCCTGGGCGCGGCGGTCGAGGCGTGCGCGGGCGCAGAGATCGGCCACGTCGGCGAACGGGCGTTCCCTGCGGGCGGCCACGATGGCTTTCGCGGTCGTTTCCGAGAAGCCGCGGATCAGCCGCAGCCCCATGCGGATCGCCGGCTGCAGGCGCGCATCGCGCTCGGGTTCCAGCGTGCAGTCCCAGTCGCTGTGCCGCACGTCGATGGGCAGCGTGCGCACGCCATGGCGGCGCGCGTCCTGCAGCAACTGGTCGGGCGAGTAGAAGCCCATCGGCGCGGAGTTGATCAGCGCGCAGGCGAACGCCGCCGGCTCGTGGCATTTCAGCCAGCTGCTCACGTAGGCGAGCAAGGCGAAGCTCGCCGCGTGCGATTCCGGGAAGCCGTAGCTTCCGAAGCCCTTGATCTGCTCGAACAGGTGCTCGGCGAACTCGCGCGAGTAGCCGTTCTTCAGCATGCCGGCGAGCAGCTTATCGCGATGCGGTTCCAGGCCGCCGTGGCGTTTCCAGGCGGCCATCGAGCGGCGCAGGGCGTCGGCCTGGCTGCCGTTGAAGTCGGCGGCGACCATGGCGATCTGCATCACCTGCTCCTGGAACAGCGGGACGCCCAGGGTGCGTTCGAGAACGCCCTTCAGTTTCTCGGAGGGGTAGTCGACCGGCTCCTCGCCGTTTCGCCGGCGCAGGTACGGATGCACCATGTCGCCCTGGATCGGGCCGGGGCGCACGATCGCCACCTCGATCACCAGGTCGTAGAACTTGCGCGGCTTGAGGCGCGGCAGCATCGCCATCTGCGCGCGCGACTCGATCTGGAACACGCCGATGGTGTCGGCGCGGCTGATCATGTCGTAGGTGGCCTCGTCGTCCTTGTGATCCTTGTTGATGCCGGCAATGGTGTACGCGCCGCGGCCGTGCCCGCGCAGCAGGTCGAAGGTCTTGCGCACCGCCGTGAGCATGCCCAGCGCGAGGCAGTCGACCTTGAGCATGCCAAGGGTGTCCAGGTCGTCCTTGTTCCACTGGATCACCGTGCGGCCGTCCATCGCGGTGTTCTCCACCGGCACCAGCGTCGAGAGCGGATGCTCGGAAATGACGAAGCCGCCGGGGTGCTGGGAGAGGTGGCGGGGAAAGCCGATCAGTTGCGCGGTGAGCGCGAGGACCTGGCGTATCAGCGGGGTGTCCGGATCGAAGCCGCGCTCGCGCAGGCGGTCCGACGGCGGCACCTCGCCGCTCCAGCGGTCGAGCGTGGCGGACAGCTCGCCGGCCAGCTCCGGCGACATGCCCAGCGCGCGTGCCACGTCACGGACCGCGCCGCGGCCACGGTACTCGGTCGCCACCGCGGTGAGCGCGGCGCGGTCGCGGCCGTAGCGGTCGAACACGTACTGCAGCACCTCTTCGCGGCGCTCGTGCTCGAAGTCGACGTCGATGTCCGGCGGTTCGTCGCGGTCGGCCGAGATGAAGCGTTCGAAGAGCAGGTTGCTCGTTGCCGGATCGGCTTCGGTGATACCGAGCGCGTAGCAGACCAGCGAGTTGGCCGCCGAGCCGCGACCCTGGCAGAGGATCTGCTTCGAGCGCGCGAAGCGCACGATGTCGTGCACGGTGAGGAAGTAGGACTCGTACTTCTTGGTCCGGACAAGAGCCAGTTCCTGTTCGATCTGCTGGCGCTCTTTCGCAGGCACCCCGTCCGGCCAGCGCCAGCGCATGCCTTCCTCGACCAGCTGGCGCAGCCAGGTGGTCGGCGTGTGGCCTTCGGGTACCAGCTCGTGCGGGTAGGTGTACTCGAGCTCCTCCAGCCGGAACGTACAGCGCTGCGCGATCGCCACGCTCTCGGCCAGCAACTCGGGCGGATAGATGGCCGCGAGCGCGCGGCGCGTGCGCAGATGGCGTTCGCCGTTGGGGAACAGGCGATGGCCGGCCCGCGCCACGGTGGTGTGGTGGCGGATCGCGGTCATCACGTCCTGCAGCGGGCGGCGGGCGCGCACATGCATGTGCACGTCGCCGGCGGCGACCTGCGGCAGCGCCAGGCGTTCGCCGAGGCTGCGCAGTTCGGCCAGGCGCGCGTCGTCGTCGGGGCCGCGGTGCAGTTCGACGGCCAGCCAGCAGCGGCCGGGGAAGCGCTCCTTCAACCATGCGCCCTCGGTCTCGTCGGGTGCCGTGGCGGGTAGCCACAGCGCGAGCAGGCCGTCGGTGGTGGCGAGATCCTCGCGTAACGCTTCGTAGCCGCCTTTCGGTGCGCGCCGGCGAGCGGCGGTGATGAGCTGGCACAGCCGTGCGTAGCCTTGCTGGTTTTCGACCAGCAGCACGCATTTGGGGCCGCCTTCGAATCGGAACTCACTACCGACGATGAGCTTGACGCCCGTCTCGCGCGAGGCTTCCAGCGCGCGCACGATCCCGGCCAGGGTGCATTCGTCGGTGATCGCGAGGGCGCCGTAACCCTGCTGTTTCGCGCGTTCGAACAGCTCGATCGCCAGCGAGGCGCCGCGCTGGAAGCTGAAGGCGGAGAGGCAGTGGAGTTCGGCGTAGGCGGGGAGGTTCACGCGTTCACTCTCCACCATCGCGGTAGGAGCGAGCTTGCTCGCGATGCCTTTTCGTTCCGACGCCACAAGTGCATCGCGGGCAAGCGCGCTCCCACATGGCATCGCCGGGAGGGCGGGGCCGGGCGTGACGTGCTCATGCGAACCACCCGTGCAGCATGAAACCCTCGCGTTCGCCGAGCGGGCAGAACGCCCAGGCGCGCTGCCCGGCGGCGGTTTCGACCACGTAGTAGTCGCGGCGCACGTCGCCGTCCCACCAGCCGCTCTCGATGCGCTCGGGACCGGCCAGGACGTGCAGCTCGCGCTCGCGCAACGGGACCGGTTGCGGCAGCAGCCAGCCGGGACGGGGCGATGGCGGGACGTCGGCGCTGTCGCCGTGGTCACGCCAGGCGCGTTCGGGGCGGTGGTCGGCATGCATCGCCAGGCCGTGCACGGCATCATCGCCCAGGCGCGCGCGCAGGCGTTCGCGCAATTGCTCCCATGGCACCGCCTGTTGCGGGCGCGCGTCGAACAGGTCGCGGCCGGCCGGCATGAAGGGTGGCAGTTCGCGTGCGATCAGCCGCAGCACGCGCACCGGCGCGGCCAGCTGCACCGGGTCGAGCCGGCCGCGGGCGAGCTCGAACAGCATGGCCGCGTCGCGCTCGGGAGCGAGCAGGCCGACCGGCACCTCGGTGGCGGCGCCGCGCTCGTGCTCCAGCCGCAGCACGAAGCGCTGCACGCCGCCGTCGCGGCCGGCAAGATAGGCAGCCAGGTCGCCGGTCATGCGGCGCAGCGGGAACAGCAGCTGGCCGGTGGCGCCGACCTCGTAGTCGAATTCGACGCGCGATTCGAAGTGATCCGGTGGCTGGTAGCAGGCGAGCGGCGTGGCCAGCGCGCCGGTGAGGCGATCGAGCTGGTCGAGGGTGTCGCTGCCCACGCGCCGGCCCAGCGCCGCGCGCGGCAGCGCATAGACCTGGGCGAGCCGGCGCAGGCCCATGCGGCGCAGGCTGGCGGCGGCCTCGGGCGGCAGGCCCGCGCGCTCCACCGGCAGTTGGCCGAGGGCCTGCCTGAGCGGTGCCTCGTGGGTGATCGCCAGCCCGTCGTGCACGCCGGCCAGCGCGCGCGCAGCCCACGGGTTGGGCGCCAGCGCGATGCGGTGGCGGAAGCCGAGCGCGGTGAGTTCCTCGCGCATCAGCCGCTCCATCCGCGGCCACGGGCCGAACAGGCGGAAGCTCGCCTCCACCTCGACCAGCAGCGAGGCGGGCAGCTGCCGGCTGACCTGCGCGCCGTAGCGGTAGGCCCAGGCGGCGAGGAAGTCGTGCCAGCGCGCGGTCTCGGCCGGATCATGCTCGACCGCGGCGAAGCGCGCGCAGATCGCCTGCGCGGTGGCCAGCGGCAGCCCGGCACGCAGGCCCGCCGCCTTCGCCGCGGGGTTGACCGCGCGCAGCACGCGCCGCTGTACCGGGCCGTCGATCAGCGCCAGCGGCTGATCCGGCGCCGCGAGCCGACGCAGCACGCCGTCGAGCGCGAGTTGCGGCAACAGGATGCAGGCCCACAGCATCGCGCGTGCCTCAGGCCAGGTCCGCGGCCCCGTGCGGGCCCCGAACCGCGGGGGACACGCCGGCCGGCAGCGGCCAGGGCAGCGGCTGTGCCGGCGGGTTGCCGCCGCGGCACTTGAGCACGCGCAGCCGCGGTGGCCGCGCCTCGAGCACGAGCCGCAGGGCGGCCGGCGAGGCCTGTGCCGCCGCGGCCGCGGGACGCATGGCGAAGCCCAGGCACTGGCCCGCTTCCGCCGCCAGCTGCAGGCGGCGCAGGGTGCGGTCGTCGGCCTGCTGCGGCCAGCACAGCACGGCGGCGCAGGCGGCCGAGCGCAGGCATTGCTCGGTTGCCCAGGCCGCGTCGCGCGGCTCGGCGCGTACCACCTGCAGACGATCCAGCCGCACGCCGGCGCCGGCCCAGGCGGCAGGGAAGGGCAGGTAGGGCGGGGCGACCAGCGCGACCAGGCCGCCGGCCTGCGTCAGGCGCGCCAGTGCGGGCCACAGCAGGGCGAGTTCGCCGACGCCGTCCAGCGGCAGCAGCACCTCGCTCAAGGCGGCTTCGGGCCAGCCGCCGCTGGGCAGCGCGGCGTCCAGCATGGGAAAGCCGGTGGGCTGGCGCGAGGGCGGGCGCGCCTGCGGCTGGCCGCGCCAGAGGCGGCGGGCGTCGAGCAGGCTGTCGAGGGCGATGACGGTACTCATGCAAATGGAACAGCGAAGGCGCTTCGAATGAAGGGCGAGGCCAGCCTCGGCCGCTCACCCCAGCCCTCTCCCCGGAGGGAGCGGATCCGGCGGGATCGGGCGCTCATCCGGGCCGTACCAGACCGGCGAACAGGCCCTCGATGGCGAAGTCGGTGGCGCGCGGGTCCACCTCGATCGGGGCGTAGGCCGGGTTGCGCGGCAGCAGGCGGATGCGCCCGTCCTTGCGTTCGAGCCGCTTGACGGTGAACTCGCCTTCCAGGCGCGCCACCACCGTCTGGCCGTGGTGTGCCTCCGGGGTGCGATGCACGCCGATCAGGTCGCCGGGGAGGATGCCGTCCAGCAGCATCGACTCGCCCACCACCTCCAGCAGGTAGTCCGGCCTGAGGCGGAACAGCGAAGGATCGAGCGCGACCTCGCGGCGGACTTCGGCCTCCGAGCCGATCGGCCGGCCGGCGGCGACCCGGCCGAGCAACGGCACCTGCAGGGCCTGCGGCGGCGGAGGCTGGCGCAGGCGGATGCCGCGCGCCTGGCCGGGCACCCGTTCGAGGTAGCCCTCGCGTTCCAGCGCCTCCAGGTGCAGCCGTGCGGAGCGGTTCTGCTTCAGGCCCAGCGCCGCGGCGATCTCCAGTTGCGAGGGCGGGTAGCCGTGCTCGGCGAGGTGCCGGCGCAGGTAGTCGAGCAGGGCCTGGCGGGTGGGGGTGAGAGCCATGTACTAAGATTAGTACATCTTCGACGGTCGCGGCTGGGTGGTGCTTTTGGCATCATCCCGTGAAGGGGAAAAGGTGGTTTGCCGACCGCATGAAGGCGTACGGGGCTGCACCGGCCTTCAGGCATGTAGGGGAAGCTCATGGTGTCCGCTTTGCTGCTGGGCGTTGGCTTGCTGCTGGGAGCGCCCGGAGCTGCCGGCGTTCCGGCTTCCGCTTCCGCCGGCGCCGGCGCCGCCCCGACCGGTGCACTGCCGACCCCGCAGTTCCGCCGCTACGGCAGCGCCAACGGCCTGCCCAGCAGCCTGGTCTACACCGTGGTGCAGGCGCCGGATGGCACCATGTGGTTCGGCACCAAGAACGGCATCGCGCGCTTCGACGGCATCGAGTTCAAGGTCTACCGGCACGTGGCCGGGGATCCGGGATCGCTCTACGGCAACGGCATTTCCTCGCTGCTGGTCGATCACCACGGCCGCCTGTGGGCCGCGGGCCTGGACGCGGGCCTGAACCTGTTCGACGCGACCAGCGGCACCTTCCGGCACTGGGGACACGACCCGGCCGATCCGCACAGCCTGGTCAGCGAAAAGGTGTGGGCCCTGGCGCAGACCGCCGACGGCAGTCTGTGGGTAGGTACCCGCTACGGGCTGGACCGGATGCGCGCGGACGGCCGCTTCGAACACGTCGTCAACCCGCTGTTGGGGCCGCAGCCGGCCGATTTCGGCGAGGTCGCCGCGCTGTACGTCGATCCGCGCGACCGGCTGTGGATCGGCAGTTCCCACGGCCTGTTCCGGCGCGAACCGGACGGCTCCATGAAACGCATCCGGTCGGAGGATCCGACCCAGCCGCTGGATGCCTGGCGCATCAACGGCATCGGCGACGAGGTGCGCATCGCCACCGTGCGTGGGCTGGTGGTGGTGGGGCCCGACGACGTGGCCCGCCGTTTCGCCCGGGATGCGTTGCCCGACACCAACGTGATGGTGAGCACCCGCGACCGCGACGGGCGGCTGTGGATCGGCACGCAGCGCGGCCTGTTCCTGCAGCAGCGGCGCGACGGCCCGGTAGTGCCGGTGATGGACCGGCCGGTGCTCTACGGCAACCTGCCGGGCACCTGGGTCTGGCAGCTCTACGTCGACCGCGAAGGGGGCCTATGGGTGACCATGCTCGACGGCGGCGTGGCCTACCTCTCCCCGGCCTGGTACAGCTTCAGCCGCTACACGCACGTGCCGGACGAGCCCACCAGCCTGCGCGATTCGGTGGCCACCACCATGGCGCGCGGTCGCGACGGCCGTCACGTCTGGGTGGGCGAGCGCGGCGGCCGGGTCGACCGGCTCGATCCGTCCACCGGCGCGGTCGATCACGTACTGTCGGGGCTGCGCGGCGACGTGGTCGGCATGACCGAGGGCGACGGCGGGCGGCTGTGGGTCGCGGTGCAGGGCGCGCTCTACCGTACCGAGGGTGCACGGGCCGAACGCGTCGACCCCGAGGGCCGGTACCTGCGCCATCCGCTGGAAGTGGAGCCCGGCCCCGACCACCGCCTGTACGTGCGCACCTTCGGCGAAGGCCTGTTCCGGGTCGACCCCGACACGCTGGCGGTGACCCCGGTACCGATGCGCCACGCCGACGACAAGATGCTGTGGGGCTCGCAGATGACCCTGAGCGACCGCGGCGTGTTCTTCTACGCCAGCGAGGGCGGCCTGATGCGGCTGGACCCCACGCACCGTTTCTTCGAGCCGGTGCCGGGCGGTCCCAACGGCGTTTCGGTCGAGGCCTTCAGCTTTTCCCCCGACGGCCTGTGGCTGGCCACGCCGGACGGGCTGGAGCAATACCGCTACCACGGCGACGGCCTGGCGCTGGTACGGCGGGTCGACATGGCGCAGGGCTGGCCCTCGGTGGGCGTGGTCGACATGCGGGTGGATGCGCAGGGGCGCGTGTGGATCTTCGGCAACGACGGCCTGTGGCGCTTCGATCCGCAGAGCGGGCGGTTCCGGGCGTTCGGCCTGCAGGACGGCCTGAGCAATGCGGAGTTCTCGCGCGGCTACGCGCTGATGCCCGACGGCACCATCTATGCCGCCAGCCTGGGCGGCGTGGTCGCGTTCAACCCCGATCGCATCTGCGAGCAGGCCGCCGTGCCGCAACTGGCGCTGACCCGGGTGCGCGTGCGCCGCCACGGCGAACTCACCGACCTGCCGCTGGGCCCTGGCCCGGTGGAGGTGGACTGGCGGGACCGCGAGCTCGGCGTGGAGGCGCGGGTGTTCTCCTACGTCAACCCCGCGGCCAACCGCTACCGCTTCCGCCTGGATGGCTTCGACAGCGGCTGGGTGGATGTCGACGGCCGCGGCGAGCGCGAGTTCGCCGGACTGGGCGCGGGCGACTACACCCTGCACGTGATGGCCGCCGGCGCCGGCGGCGCCTGGGCGCATCTGGCCACGCCACTGCGCATCCACGTCGAGGCGCCGCCGTGGGCGCGCTGGTGGGCGTGGCTGACCTATGCCGCCACGCTGGCGCTGGCCGTGTGGCTGGTGATGTGGGTGTGGCGCCGCCGCCTGGCGCAACGCCACCGCATCGCCCTGGCCGAGCAGCAACGCTCCCTCGCCGAAGAGGCGAGCGCGGCCAAGACGCAGTTCCTGGCCACCCTGAGCCACGAGATCCGCACGCCGATGACCGGCGTGATGGGCATGGCCGAGCTGCTGCTGGCCACGCCGCTGCGCTCCGACCAGCGCGACTACGCGCTGGCCATGCAGCGCTCCGGCGGCATGCTGCTCAAGCTGCTCAACGATGCGCTGGACCTGGCACGCATCGAGGCCGGTCGGCTCGAGTTGGAGCCGGCGCCGTTCGATCCGCGCCAGCTGGTCGACGACGTGGCGCAACTGCAATTGGGCCATGCGCAGGCCAAGCACCTGGGCTTCACGGTGGAACTGGCCGACGACCTTCCGCCGCGGGTGGTGGGCGACGCGGTACGGATCAAGCAGGTGCTGCTCAACCTCACCCACAACGCACTGAAGTTCACCGAACGCGGCGGCGTCACGCTGTGCGCGGCACGCTGCCCCGGCGGTCTGGTGTTCAGCGTGGCCGACACCGGTCCCGGCATCCCGGAGGCAGCCCAGGCGCGCCTGTTCCAGCGCTTCGAACAGGTCGACGGGCCGCAGCGGCGCGCCGGCAGCGGCCTGGGCCTGGCGATCTGCCGCGAGCTGGTCGGCATCATGGGCGGCAGCATCGAGCTGGAATCGCGGCTGACCCGCGGCAGCACCTTCCGCGTGCGCCTGCCGCTGCCGCAGCCCGAAGGCGCCGCAGCCACCGGCCCCGGCGCGCATGCGCCGACCGGGCGCGCCCTGCACGTGCTGCTGGTGGAGGACGACGCGATCGTCGCTGCGGTGATCCGCGGCCTGCTCGAGCGCCGGCAGCATCGCGTGTGCTACGTGGCCAACGGCCTGGGCGCGCTGGCGGAACTGGCGCAGTCGCCGTTCGACGTGCTGCTGCTGGACCTGGATCTGCCGGGCGTGGACGGCTTCCAGATCGCCCGGCTGATCCGCCAGCGCGAGGAGCCGGGCCAGCGCCTGCCGATCGTGGCGGTGACCGCGCGCTCCGGCGGCGACGAGGAGGCCCGTGCGCGCGACGCCGGCATGGACGCCTTCCTGCGCAAGCCGTTCACCGGCGAGCAACTGGCCGAGCTGTTCGCCGAACTGGTGCCGGAGGCCGAGGGGGACGCCCGCGAAGTCGTCGACCTGACCTAGCGAACCACCCGTAGAAGCGTGCCTGCTCGCGATGCTCCCGGCTCATGCACCCAGGCAAAGGCATCGCGAGCAAGCGCGCTCCTACATGTCGAACTTGGCGAGCTGGAAGCCGCGCTGCTGGTACTCGCGCCAGCGTTCGCGCGAGCCGGTGCGCTCGTCGGGATCGGCGGCGACCACCTCGAGCACGCGCTCGAAGCGGCCGTCGGGACAGCTTTCGCGCAGATTGATCAGCAGCGGGCGGTCGGGCGTGTCGATGCCGGGCGGCACGATCAGCACGGCGGTGTGCGCGTCGTCGTCGTCGCCGGCGAGCTGGTGCGGGATGTAGGCGTCCGGGTCGAAATCCCACAGCAATTCGTCGAGGGCCTCGGCCTGCTCGAAATCGCGCGTGAGGATCAGCGTCGGCTGCTGCGCGGCGTAGGCGCGACGCGCCAGCTCGCATACCAGCAGCAGTGGCTGCTCGCGAAAGCGCGGCTTGTCGATCAGGTAGAAGTCGGCGCGGGGCATGGTCGACTCGGACTCGGCAGCAAGGCGGGAGATCCGGCGCCGCGCGAACGGCGCCGGCGGTCGGGGCTCAGCCGGCCCGGTCGATCAGCCACTGCGCCAGCAGCGGCACCGGACGACCGGTGGCCAGGCCCTTGCGGCCCTCGTCCCAGGCGGTGCCGGCGACGTCCAGGTGGGCCCAGCGCTGGCCTTCAGTGAAGCGCGCGAGGAAACAGCCGGCGGTGATCGCGCCGGCGTTCTTGCCGCCGATGTTGGCGACGTCGGCGAAGCCCGATTCGAGCTGCGCCTGGTAGTCGTCCCACAGTGGCAGGCGCCAGGCGCGGTCGAGGGTGGCCTCGCCGGCGGCGAGCAGCTCGGCGGCGAGGTCGTCGTGCTTGCTCATCAGGCCGCTGGCGTGCTTGCCCAGCGCGATCACGCAGGCGCCGGTCAGCGTGGCGGCGTCGACGATGGTGTGCGGCTGGTAGGTCTGCGCGGTCCAGGTCAGCGCGTCGCACAGGATCAGCCGGCCCTCGGCATCGGTGTTGAGCACCTCGATGGTCAGGCCCGACAGGCTGGTGAGCACGTCGCTGGGGCGGTAGCTGTCGCCGTCAGGCATGTTCTCCACCGCCGGCACCACGCACACCAGGTTGATCGGCAGGCCCATCTTCACCGCCGCCACGAAGGCGCCGAGCACACCGGCGGCGCCGCCCATGTCGAACTTCATTTCCTCCATGCCCGGGCCCGGCTTGATGCTGATGCCGCCGGTGTCGAAGGTGATGCCCTTGCCGACCAGGGCGTAGGGCTTGGCGCCGTCCGCGCCGCCCTTGTATTCGAGCGCCACCAGCTTGGGCTTGTTGGCCGAGCCGCGGGCGACCGCCAGCAGCGAGCCGAAGCCGAGCCTTTCCATCTCCTCGTGGTCGAGCACGCGGCAGGCGACCTGGTCGTTGGCCTCGGCGAAGGCCTGCGCCTGCGCGGCGATGTAGGCCGGGTTGCAGATGTTGGGCGGCAGATTGGCCAGCTCGCGGGCGAAGCGCACACCCTCGGCGATGGCGGCCGCCTGGGCCAGGCCCGCCTGCGCCTCCTCGCCGGCGGCGAAGGCGACCGCTTTCAGTTCCGACAGCCCGTTCTTCTCGCGCGGCTTGAAGGTGGCGGTGTAGCGGTAGGCCGCGTGATCGGCGGCCAGCGCCGCGGTACGCACGCGCCAGCCGGCGTCGCGGCCGGGCACGTCCGCCTCGGTGAGGAACGACACCGCTGCGTCCACCGGCAGCTTGCCCAGCGCGCGGGTGGCCTCCAGGCAGATCTTCTGGAAGCGCGCCGCGTCGAAGCCCTTCTGCGCGCCCAGGCCCACCACCAGCACGCGGCGGGCGGCGATGCCGGGTGGCGCGTAGAGCACCGTGGCGGTGCCGGCCTTGCCATTGATGTCGCCGCTTTCGACCTGGCGCTTGATCGCTCCCTCGCTGGCGCCATCCACCCGCGCCGCGGCGCTGGTGAGCAGGCCGTTCTCGTAGACGCCCACCACCAGGCAGGGCGTGTCGACGGTTTCGGGGGAGGTACTGGCGGGAACCAGGCTGAACTGGAGCGTCATCGGATGGGGTCCTGCGAGTCGAAACGGGGACGGACCGGCTAGACTTGCGCTTTTGGCGCCGGAGCCGGTGCGAGACTTCCCATCCTATCGCATGCTGAGCATCCTCGACCGATACTTCCTGCGCGAGCTGGCCCAGACCGTGGCGGCCACCACCATCGTGCTCTTGGCGATCATCACCGGCACCACCTTCGCCAAGGTGCTGCAGCAGGTGGCCGGCGGCAGCTTCCCGGCCAGCGTGATGTTCCCGGTGCTGGGCCTGCGCACGCTGGACGGGCTGACCAACCTGCTGCCGCTGGCCGGCTTCCTCGGCGTGATGATGGCGCTGGGGCGCATGTACCGCGAGAGCGAGATGCACGTGCTGGCCTCCTCCGGCATGGGGCCGCGCGGACTGCTCAAGCCGGTGGCGCTGCTGGCCGGCGTGATCGTGCTGGTCACCGGCCTGGTGTCGCTGTGGCTGGGGCCGTGGGCGGTACGCACCGCCGACGCGCTGGTGGCCGAGGCCAACCGCTCGGTCATCGCGGCCGGCCTGGACGCCGGCCGCTTCACCGAGCTGCCCGGCAAGGGCGGGATCATCTTCGTCGATTCGCTGAGCCGCGACGGCAGCGTGCTGGGCAAGACCTTCGTCGCCACCGAAAGCGTGGACAAGGACGGCACCCGCCAGCTCAAGCTGGTCACCGCGGCGGGCGGGCAGCTGTACCAGGAAAGCAACGGCGAAGGCCGCTTCATGGCCCTGCACGATGGCTGGCAATACAAGATCCCGCTGGGCCGGGATGACTGGTGGCGCATGCAGTACCAGCGCAACGACGTGGCCCTGTCCGACGTGCAGTCCGACGAGGACGAAGATCCCGCCCACTCGCAGGGCAGCTGGGTGCTGGCGACCTCGGCCTCGCCCGACGCGCGTGCGGAGTTCGCCTGGCGCGTGCATGCCCCGCCGATGGCCTTCGTGCTGCTGATGCTGGCCCTGCCGCTGTCGCGGCAGAGCCCGCGCGAGCCGCGCTACGGGCGCATCCTGCTGGCGCTGCTGGGCTTCTACTTCTACTACCTGCTGCTGGCGCTGGGTCGCGCGCAGATCGGCAAGGGCCACTGGGCCAACTCGCTGCCGCTGCTCGGCGTGCACCTGCTGGCGCTGGGGCTGGCCGCCTGGCTGTTCTGGAAGCAGTACGCGCCGCGCAGGCCGCGCGGTCCGCGCAAGGCGGTGGCGTGATGCGGCTGGCGATCAAGCGGGTCGACCGGCTGGTCGGCGTCACGGTGCTCGGCTCGCTGCTGACCACCTGGCTGGTGCTGACCGGTTTCGACGTGGTGACCCAGTTGCTGCGCCAGCTCGGCTTCGTCGGGCGCAACGGCTTCACCACCTTCGACGCGGTCAGCTACGTGCTGGTGACGGTGCCACGCCGGCTCTACGAGTACTTCATCTTCGCGGCGGTGATCGGCGGCCTGATGGGCCTGGGCAGCCTGGCCGGCAACGGCGAGCTGACCGCGCTGCGCGCCGCCGGCATGTCGCGGCTGCGCATCGCCGCCTCCGCCGCGGGGGTGGTCGCCGTGCTGGTCGTGGGCGTCACCCTGATGGGCGAGACCGCCGCGCCCTGGGGCGACCAGAAGGCCCAGGCCATCCAGTTGCGGATGAAGGCGAACAACCTCGGCCTGTCGGGCAACACCGGGTTGTGGGCGCGCGACGGCAACCGCATCGTCAACGCCAAGGGCACGCTGATCCGCCAGGTCCAGGGCCACAACGTGGTGCAGCTGGCCGACGTGCGCGTGTTCACGCTGACGCCGGACGGCCAGCTCACCCGCTTCGACTGGGCGCGCACGGCCGAGCACGATGGCCGCGAGTGGATCCTCAAGGACGTGCGCAGTACCACGCTGGACGCCACCGGCACGCACTCGACCAGCACCGCGCAGCAGCGCTGGGATTCGCAGCTCAACCCGCGCGTGCTGGAACAGTCGATCATCCAGCCGCAGTACCTGCCGATGCGCGACCTGCATCGCAACATGACCTACCTGCAGCGCAACGGGCAGAACCCGGGCGTCTACGCGGTGACCTTCTGGGGCCGCGTGCTGTATCCGTTCAACACCCTGGTGCTGGTGCTGTGCGCGATGCCGTTCGCGTTCGGCGCGCTGCGCTCGGGCGGCCTGGGCAAGCGCATCTTCGTCGGCATCCTGCTGGCGATCGGCTGGTATTTCCTGCAGAAGGCGCTGGTCAACTTCGCCACCATCTACGGCGTGCCGCCGCTGCCGGCCAACCTGCTGCCGGCGGCCGTGCTGGCACTGGGGGCCTGGCTGTACTTCCGCAAGCGGGTATGAGGCCCGGCCCGGCGGGGCCGGCCGTAAGGAGACGCACATGGGCAAGCACACCGCCGAACTGCTCTGGACCCGCGGGGACCAGCCGTTCACCGACAACCGCTACAGCCGGCGCCACCACGTGCGCTTCGACGGCGGCGTCGGCCTTGCCATGTCCTCCTCGCCGGACGTGGTGCCCGAGCCGATGTCCGACGCGTCCGCGGCGGATCCGGAGGAAGCCTTCGTCGCCGCGCTGGCGAGCTGCCACATGCTGTGGTTCCTGAGCCTGGCCGCGCGCAGCGGATTCCGCGTGGACAGCTACCGCGACGCGGCGGTCGGCAGCATGGGCCGGGACGAGCGCAACCGTACCGTGATGCGCGAGGTCGTGTTGCGGCCGTGCGTGGACTTTTCCGGCGAGGCGGTACCCACGCGCGAACAGGTTCTTCAACTGCACCATGAGGCGCACGAGGCGTGCTTCCTCGCCAACTCGGTACGCTGCGAGGTCCGTTGCGAGCCGGTGTTCGCGTGAGCGCGCAACCGCCTGGCCTGGTGATCTTCGACTGCGACGGCGTGCTGGTTGACAGCGAGCCGATCGCCAACCGCGTGTTCGCGCGGATGCTGGCCGAGCAGGGGCTGGTCCTCACCCAGGCGCAGATGTTCGAGCTGTTCGTTGGGCGCACCATGGCCCATTGCCTGGCGCTGGCCGCGGAGCGGCTCGGGCGCCCCTTGCCCGCGGATTTCGAGGACGAGCACGACCGGCGCCTGTTCGCCGCGCTGGCGGCCGAACTCCTGCCCGTACCCGGCGTGGCGCAGGTGCTCGATGCACTGGCGGTGCCGTACTGCGTGGCCTCCAACGGCGCGCCCGATAAGCTGCGTTTCAGCCTGCGCCAGACCGGCCTGCTGCCGCGCTTCGAAGGCCGCGTGTTCAGCGCGGTCGAGGTGGCGCGGGGCAAGCCCGCCCCGGACCTGTTCCTGCACGCCGCACGGCGCCTGGGCGTGGCACCGGCGACCTGCGTGGTGGTCGAGGACAGCCCGGCCGGCGTCGCCGCCGGGGTGGCCGCCGGCATGACCGTGCTCGGCTTCGCCGCCGGCACGCCGCCGGCGCGCCTGCACGAAGCGGGGGCGCATCGGCTGTTCACGCGGATGGGGGAACTGCCGGCGCTGCTGGGCGTGCCGGTGTCCGCCTGAGGGGCGGCGACGCGGATGGCGGGGCGCTCAGAAGGTCACGCGCCAGACGTCCGGCGCGCCGTCCCTGCCGGGTTGCCGCACGACGCTCACCGGATCGGTGGTGCCGCTGTACTGCAGGTCCTGGCCGGCCCGAGCCGAGACGACCGGGGCCGTCGCGCCCGCCTGGCACAGCGGGCTCGGCGGCGCCGGACGGGCCGGGTCCAGGCTCACCCTGCAGCTGCGCAGGACGCTCGTCGAGACGGCCAGGTTGGCGCTGGCGGCGGCCGACGCCGGCAACGGACCGAGGCCCAGCGCCGATACCCATAGGGGGAACGCCGCCGCCCATGCCACCGCGCACCCCGTGTTCCTGCTGCCCATCCGGCCACCGTCGCTGCCCCACGCCGGGCGCGCTTCGGCGCCCGGCGTGACGAAAATGTGATCTGGTTCACATTCATCATAGCCGCAGGGCGTCGAGCCGGCGCGAGGACGCAGTGACGCAGCCCGGCGGGGCCTCGGAGTGGATGCCGATCGGCTAGCCGCTGGCGCGGTGCGCCGTGCGCCGGCGACGCACGAAGTGGCCGATCAGCAGCGGCAGCAGCGCCAGCAGCGCGATCGCACCCAGCGGCAGCAGCACCTCGCGGTGCAGGAACAGGCCCAGGCCGATGCGGTCGCTTTCCTGCAGAGCATGACCCAGGCCGGCGCCGATCGAGGTCTCGAAGATCAGCGCCACGGTGCCGCCCAGCCAGGTCGCGCCCAGGAACAGCCACAGCGGACAGCGCAACCAGGCCAGGCAGACCGTGATCAGTCCGAACGGCGCCACCGGCACGAAACGCAGGAACAGGGTGTAGCTGGCCGGGTGGCGCTCGAAGCCGTGGTGCAGGCGCTCGACCAGCGCCGGCGGGTGCCGGCTGCCGGCGCCGAAGGCATAGCGGCTGGCCAGGAACAGGATCAGCGAGCCCAGGGTCAGCCCGACCGAGGAATAGGCGGTTCCCTCGACCACGCCGAAGGCGAAGCCGCCGGCGAAGATGATGATCACCGTGCCCGGGATGCCGGTGGCCATCGCCAGCGTCAGCAGCCCGATGTAGGCCAGCCGGCTGAGCCAGGGGTGGCTCGCGATGGTGGCGTGCAATTCATCCTGGTGGGCGACCAGCTGCTCGGGATGCAGGCGGTCCAGCGCGCCGGAGGCGAACAGCATGATGCCCGCCGCGATCAGCAGCAGCAGGGGCAGGGCGGCGCGCAGCCGGCTCAATAGTGCGCCCCGTTCTGGCCGTACTCGGCGAGCACCGCGCGGGCCTCGTCGCGGCGGATGTCGCGACGCACGGCGATGCCGCGGCGCTCCAACTGCGCCACCCAGTCGGCCGGCAGCGGACCCTCGTCGAACGCGGTGAGCGATTCGACGTCCTCGCCGCGCGCCCCGATCAATAGCTCGTCGATGCCGGCCCAGACGGTGGCGCCGTAGCACTGGCAGCAGGGCTGCGCGCTGGTGGCCAGGATGAAGCGGCCGTTGCCGGGCGCGTTGAGGCGGAAGCTCGCCAGCCGCTGCTGGGCCAGCATGTAGGCCATCATCTCGGCGTGCGCGACCGAGCAGGCCTGTGGCACGACGCGGTTGATGCCGACCGACACCAGCCGTCCGTCCTCGTGGAACACGGCCGCGCCGAACGGCCCGCCGTGGCTGCGCGCCACGTTCTGGCGCGCCAGTTCGATGGCCAGGCCCACGCGCTCCTCGTCGCCGAGGTAGCGCTTGCTGGTGTCCGCCACCTCGCCGACCCAGGGCGGCAGGGTGAGATGCAGTTGCAGGGGAAGCAGCATCAGGCGCTCACGCCTGCCTGGCCCAGGTGTCGCGCAGGGTCACCGTGCGGTTGAACACCGGCGCGTCCGGGCGGTGGTCGATACGGTCGGCAACGAAATAACCCAGCCGCTCGAACTGGAAGCGCTGCTCCGGCTCGGCGTGCGCCGCCGCCGGCTCCAGCCAGCCTCGGCCCACGCGCTTGGCGTCGGGGTTGACGTGTTCGATCCAGCTCTTGCCGTCGCTCTCGTCGTCCGGCGCCGGCACGTTGAACAGGCGGTCGTAGAGGCGCACCTCGGCGGCCACCGCGTGGCGGGCGCTGACCCAGTGGATGGTGCCCTTGACCTTGCGGTCGGCGCCCGGGAGTCCCGCGCGCGAGTCCGGATCGAGCGTGCAGCGCAGCTCGACGATGTCGCCCGCCGCGTCCTTCACCACCTCGTCGCACCTGACGATGCCCACGCCGCGCAGGCGCACCTCGCCTCCCGGCACCAGGCGCTTGAATCCCTTGGGCGGCACCTCGGCGAAGTCGTCGCGCTCGATCCACACGGTGCTGGAGAATGGCACCTCGCGCGTGCCGAAGCTCTCGTCCTTCGGATGGTTGGCGAAGAGGAGCGTCTCCTCGTGGCTGCCCGGCAGGTTGGTGACGGTCAGCTTGAGCGGATCCAGCACGGCCATGCGCCGCGGCGCGGTGGCGTCCAGGTCCTCGCGCACGCAGTTCTCCAGGATCGCGTAGTCGATCACGCTGTTCTGCTTGCTGACGCCCAGGCGCTCGATCAGCAGGCGCAGGCCGGCCGGCGTGAAGCCGCGCCGGCGCAGGCCGCGCAGGGTGTTCATGCGCGGGTCGTCCCAGCCGTCGACCAGGCCTTCGTTGACCAGCTGCGCGAGCTTGCGCTTGCTGGTGATGCAGTAGGACAGGTTCAGGCGCGAGAACTCGATCTGGCGCGGCTTGGCGGGCCTGGCCTCGAGCCCGGCCTCGACCACCGACTGCCACAGATCCGGGTGCGCAGGCAGGTCGACGTTGTCCACGCACCAGTCGTAGAGCGGGCGGTGGTCCTCGAACTCCAGCGTGCACAGCGAATGCGTGATGCCTTCCATCGCATCGGACAGCGCGTGCGCGAAGTCGTACATCGGATAGATCGGCCAGGCGTCCCCGGTGTTCTGGTGAGCGATCCTGCGGATGCGGTAGAGCGCCGGATCACGCAAGTTGATGTTGCCCGAGGCCATGTCGATCTTCGCGCGCAGCGTCTTGCTGCCGTCGGCGAACTCGCCCGCGCGCATGCGCTGGAACAGGTCGAGGTTCTCCTCGATCGAGCGGTCGCGGTAGGGCGAATTGCGGCCCGGCTCGGTGAGCGTGCCGCGGTATTCGCGCACCTCGTCGGCGGAGAGATCGTCCACGTACGCCTTGCCGTCGCGGATCAGCTTGAGCGCGGCCTGATAGAACACCTCGAAGTAGTCCGAGGCGTGGCGCAGGTCGTGCCACTCGTAGCCCAGCCAGCGTACGTCGTCCTTGATGCCCTCGACGAACTCGGGGTCTTCCTTGCCCGGGTTGGTGTCGTCCAGGCGCAGGTTGCACCAGCCGCCGAACTCCCGCGCAATGCCGAAGTTCAGGCAGATCGCCTTGGCATGGCCGATGTGCAGGTAGCCGTTGGGCTCGGGCGGGAAGCGGGTGCGGATCGCCGCGTGCTTGCCGGAGGCCAGGTCCTCGCGAACGATCTGGCGCACGAAGTCCCGTTGCACCTGCTCGCCGGCGGCGGCGCTGGGGATGGTTTCGGCGGCGGGACTTTCGCTGGACATCGGTGCGGCTCGGGGCGGGCAGGGGTGGAAACCCGGGAGTTTACCCCGAGTTGCCCGCTGCCCAGCGCTCCGGGCTCGTCTTCCGCCCCGGAGCCGGTCTCCTTTCGAAGAGGCCGGAGCGCCAACCGGCCCTTCGAACCCGCGCGGCACCGCGGTACGGGCGCGGGCCGATGGCTTGCCGCTGTGCCCGGCCCGCAGTAGCGTGGCCGCATGCGCATCGCCTACCGAGCCGAAAGCCTGATCGACGCCCATCTGGTCAAGGATGCGCTGGAGCGCGAGGAGATCCCCGCGTTCATCTCCGGCGAATACCTGACCGGTGCGGTCGGCCAGCTGCCGGCCATCGACTACGTCGCGGTGATGGTGCCCGAATCCTCGGCCGAGCCGGCCGACGCGGTGGTGCGGCGGGTGCAGGCGCGACTGGCCGAGGCCCGGGCCGCCGCCGGCGGCTGGGACGGCGACGCGCAGCTGGCGACCGACACGCCGTGAGCGCCCGCGTTTTCGCGTCCGCGACGCCGCTGGCGCCGCCGGCGGCGATCGGCCGCATGGCGCTGGGCGCGGCGCTGCTGTCCAGCACCGGCATCTTCGTGGTGCTGGCGCAGGTGGCGCCGACCGTGTCGGCGTTCTACCGCATGCTGTTCGGTGGCACGATGCTGCTGGCCTGGGTCGCGCTGGGCCGGGGCTGGGTGCACGTCGGCTGGCGCGACGTCGCCCTCGCCCTGTTGCCCGCCGCGGGCTTCTCGCTGGACCTGATCTTCTGGCACCGCAGCATCCTGTGGGTGGGGCCGGGCGTGGCCACCTTGCTGACCAACTTCCAGGTGTTCCTGATGGCGCTGGTCGGCTGGCTGGCCTACCGCGAGCGGCTGGGCCGCGGGTTCCTGCCCGGCATCGCGGTGGCGTTGGCCGGGCTGTGGCTGCTGGTGGGCGCGCACTGGTCCCTGTTCGATGCGCAGCACCGGCTGGGCGTGTGGCTGGGGCTGGCCAGCGGCCTGGCCTATACCGTCTACCTGCTGAGTTTCCGCCGCGCCCTGTCCGGGCACACGGCGCTGTCGGCGGCGCAGTTCCTCGGGCTGATGAGCCTGCTGAGCGCGGTGCTGCTCCTGCTGTGGGGGCTGGGCGAGGGGGACACGTTCGCCCTGGCCAGCGCGCGCAACTGGAGCGCGTTGCTGGCGCTGGGCTTCTTCGGCCAGGTGCTGGCGTGGCTGCTGATGGTCCGCGCCATGCCGCAGCTGCCCGCCTCGCTGGTGGGCCTGCTGCTGTTGCTGCAGCCGGCGCTGGCGTTCGTGCTGGACGTGCTGCTGTTCCGTCGGCCCACGGCCGGCAGCGACTGGCTTGGCCTGGCCCTGGCCCTGGCCGGCATCCTGCTCGGCACGCTGCGGCGCGCCAGGCCGAAAACCTAGGAGCGGGCTTGCTCGCGATGCTCGGGGTGCCTTGCTCGTGTGCTCGCATCTGGGCCAAAGGCAGCGCGAGCAAGCTCGCTCCGACAAACAAGCTCGGAGGACCGTATGCATGAGCTCGAAACGCTGATCCGCGCCGTACCGGACTTCCCGCAGCCGGGCGTCGTGTTCCGCGACGTCACGCCCTTGCTGGCCGATGCGGGGGCCTTTGCGCGCTGCATCGACGCCCTCGCCGAGCCCTGGCTGGGCCAGGGCGTGCATGCGGTGTGCGGGATCGAGTCGCGCGGATTCATCTTCGGCGCGGCGCTGGCGCAGAAGCTCAACGCCGGCTTCGTGCCGCTGCGCAAGCCCGGCAAGCTGCCGCCACCGGTGGTCGGCATGGACTACGCGCTGGAGTACGGCCACGACCGGCTGGAGGTGCGCGCCGGCGCGCTGCAGCCGGGCGAACGGGCGTTGCTGGTCGACGACGTGCTGGCCACCGGCGGCACGCTGGCCGCAGCGCAGGCGCTGCTCGGCCGGCTGGACGTCGCCCTGGTGGGGGCCGCCGTGGTGATCGAACTGCCGGCCCTGCGGGGACGCTCGCGCTGGCAGGGCGAGGCACCGCTGCACGCGCTGCTGCGCTACTGAGCGCGGCCTTCCCCGAGCAGCGCCGCCACGGCGGCGCGGGCCTGCTGGGCGAGCGCATTGCGCTCGTGCGGCGTCATTCCCCGGGTCGGCAGCGGCTCGCCGATGCGCACCACGATGCGGCCCGGGCGCACGCGGAAGCCCGCGGCGGGCAACACCCTGCCGCTGCCTTCGATCGCCACCGGCACCACGCTCACGCCGGCCTCGATCGCCAGCTGGAAAGCGCCGCCCTTGAACGCGCCCACGCGACCGTCGCGGCTGCGCGTGCCTTCCGGAAAGGCGCACACGCTGGCGCCTGCGCGCAGCAGGTCGGCGGCGGCGCGCAGCCGCCGCGCGGAGCTGCGCGCACTGGACCGCTCGATGAACACCATGCCCATCGCGCGGGCGTACCAGCCCACGAACGGCACCTTCGCCAGCTCCTGCTTGAGCACGAAGCGCAGCGGTACCGGCAGCGCGCGGAACAACGCGCAGATGTCGATCATCGACTGGTGGTTGGCGACGAACACGTGCGGGCGCGCCCAGTCGACCTGCTCCAGGCCGTGGACCTCCAGCCGCGCGCCGGCCCCGTGCAGCAATCCCGGCGCCCAGCAGCGCGAAGCCATGCGCAGCGGCCAGTGGCATCCGCCGCTGAGCAGGCGCACCAGCAGCGCCAGGCAGATCCAGCCGGCGGTCCAGAGCAGCGTGAAAAGCAACTGCAGCGCGTTGTACAGCGTCCAGGCCAGACGGCTCATACGCGCGAACCGGAAGGTTTCATCACACGGCATCCCTGCGGGCGGATCGGAAAATGATACGGGTCAAGCCCCTGCGGCGAACAGGTGGCCCCGTCCGTCTTGAAGGCAGCTGAGACGCCCCTATCTCGTTCGCATCGCGGCGGGGGCCGCCCACGATTGCCCGAGGAATCCACGATCATGCGGATGGACAAACTCACCTCGCGTTTCCAGCAGGCGCTGGCCGACGCCCAGTCGCTGGCCGTCGGCCGCGACAACAACATCCTGGAGCCGGCGCACGTGATGGCGGCGCTGCTCGACCAGCAGGGTGGCTCGACCGCACCGCTGCTGACCCAGGCGCACGTCAACGTGCCGGCTTTGCGCGAGCGTGTCGGCGAGATCCTCGGTCGCCTGCCGCAGGTGCGCGGGCAGGAAGGCAACATCAGCGTCGGCAACGACCTGACCCGCGTGCTGAATCTCACCGACAAGCTCGCGCAGCAGCGCGGCGACCAGTTCATCGCCAGCGAGCTGTTCGTGCTGGCGGCGCTGGAGGACAGGGGCGAGGTCGGCGCCGCACTGAAAGCCGCCGGTGCCACCAAGGCGAACCTCGAGGCCGCGATCGAGAAAGTCCGCGGCGGCGAGAAGGTGCAGAGCGAGAACGCCGAGGACCAGCGCCAGGCGCTGGAGAAGTACTGCATCGACCTGACTTCTCGCGCCGAGAGCGGCAAGCTCGATCCGGTGATCGGCCGCGACGAGGAGATCCGCCGCACCGTCCAGGTGCTGCAGCGGCGCACCAAGAACAACCCGGTGCTGATCGGCGAGCCGGGCGTGGGCAAGACCGCCATCGTCGAGGGCCTGGCCCAGCGCATCGTCAAGGGCGAGGTGCCCGAGGGCCTGCGCGACCGCCGCGTGCTCGCGCTGGACATGGGCGCGCTGATCGCCGGCGCCAAGTTCCGCGGCGAGTTCGAGGAGCGCCTGAAGGCGGTGCTCAACGACCTGGCCAAGCAGGAGGGCCGGGTGATCCTGTTCATCGACGAGCTGCACACCATGGTCGGCGCCGGCAAGGCCGAGGGCGCGATGGACGCCGGCAACATGTTGAAGCCCGCGCTGGCCCGTGGCGAGCTGCACTGCATCGGCGCCACCACGCTGGACGAGTACCGCAGGTACATCGAGAAGGACGCCGCGCTGGAGCGCCGCTTCCAGAAGGTGTTCGTGGGCGAGCCGAGCGTGGAGGACACCATCGCCATCCTGCGCGGCCTGAAGGAGCGCTACGCGGTGCATCACGGCGTGGAGATCACCGACCCGGCGATCGTCGCCGCGGCGACGCTGTCCAACCGCTACATCACCGATCGCCAGCTGCCGGACAAGGCGATCGACCTGATGGACGAGGCGGCCAGCCGCATCCGCATGGAAATCGACTCCAAGCCGGAGGAGCTCGACCGGCTGGAGCGTCGCCTCACGCAGCTGAAGATCCAGCGCGAAATGCTCAAGAAGGAGACCGACGAGGCCTCCAAGAAGCGCCTGGCCGACCTGGAAAGCGACATCGACAAGCTCGAGCGCGAGTTCTCCGACCTCAACGAGGTGTGGAAGTCGGAGAAGGCCGCGCTGCAGGGCGCGACCAAGATCAAGGAGCAGATCGAGGCCGCGCGGCTGGAACTGGAAGCGGCCCAGCGCCGGCAGGACTACGCCAGGATGAGCGAGATCCAGTACGGCCGCCTGCCCGAACTGGAGAAGCAGCTCGCCGCCGCGCAGGCCGCCGAGAAGCAGGAGTTCAAGCTGGTGCAGGACCGCGTCACCGACGAGGAGATCGCCGAGGTGGTCTCGCGCTGGACCGGCATTCCCGTGTCCAAGATGCTCGAGGGCGAGCGCGAGAAGCTGCTGCACATGGAGGAGGCGCTGCACAAGCGCGTGGTCGGCCAGGACGAGGCGGTGCGCGCGGTGTCCGACGCGATCCGCCGCGCCCGTGCGGGCCTGTCCGACCCCAACCGGCCGTACGGCTCGTTCCTGTTCCTGGGGCCCACCGGCGTGGGCAAGACCGAGCTGTGCAAGGCGCTGGCCGAGTTCCTGTTCGACACGCAGGAAGCGATGGTGCGCATCGACATGAGCGAGTTCATGGAGAAGCACTCGGTCGCCCGCCTGATCGGTGCGCCCCCGGGCTACGTCGGCTACGAGGAAGGCGGTTACCTGACCGAGGCCGTGCGCCGTCGTCCGTACGCGGTGATCCTGCTCGACGAGGTGGAGAAGGCGCACCCGGACGTGTTCAACATCCTGCTGCAGGTGCTGGACGACGGTCGCCTGACCGACGGCCAGGGCCGCACGGTGGACTTCCGCAACACCGTGATCGTGATGACCTCCAACCTCGGTTCGCAGATGATCCAGGACGCAGCCGACGCGGGCGGCGACGCCGAGGAGCAGTACACCAAGATGAAGGCGGCGGTGATGGGCGTGGTGCAGGCGCACTTCCGTCCGGAATTCATCAACCGCCTGGACGAGCTGGTGGTGTTCCGGCCGCTGGAGAAGGCGCAGATCCGCGCCATCGCGAGGATCCAGCTGGGCTACCTGGAGAAGCGCCTGGCCGAGCGCGACCTCCAGCTCGACATCGGCGACGACGCGCTGGCGCTGCTGGGCAACGTGGGCTTCGACCCGGTGTACGGCGCGCGGCCGCTCAAGCGGGCGATCCAGCAGCAGCTGGAAAATCCGCTGGCCAGGGAGATCCTGGAAGGTCGCTTCACGCCCGGCAGCACCATCAAGGTGGACGCCCAAGGCGGCCACCTCGCCTTCCGGGCCGCCTAGCCCTTCGCGGGTGATTGGCCTGCGCCGTTGATGCCCTTTCCCCTCGTTGGGAAGGGGGCTGCCAGGGCGGGTGCTTGCGGTGGCAGCCGTTTGTCCGGTTACCCGCGGTGGCGTCTCGCTGCGCCTGCGCGACCCTGGGTCAGTGGGCTGGTTGCTGCCGGCTCGCTCCGACCGGGCAAGCGGCAGCAGTGAGCCCACGGGCAACCCGGGTCGCGGGAAGACCGCAAGGCCGCAAGACCAGCGCCACCCCAGAGCGCCCGTCCCTCACCCCGCGGGAGGGGGCGCCGAACGCATGAGCAGCGCCGTGGACATGCCGGCCAGCCGGTGGCGGCGGAAGCGGCTACAGGCGAACGTGCCGGCAGGCACGTTGCGCAGGGCGGCGAGCCAATCGCGCGACGGCGCGAGCACGCGCCGCAGCCGCGAGTACCCCCTCACCCCGCCTCCTCTCCCCGGCGGGGAGAGGAGGCCAAGGCGTGGCTCTGCGGCGTTACCAGCTGTAGCGCACCTTGCCGTACACGTAGGTGCCGTTGAAGCCGAACGGCGAGAACACCGTGTAGGGCAAGGTGCCGTTGTTGTCGTTCGCCGCAATCACGCGGTCGGGGTAGGTGTCGAACAGGTTGTCCGCGCCGACGGTGAAGGCCCAGCGGTCGAGCGTGTAGTTGAGGGCGAGGTCGAACACCCACTTGTGGTCGAAGGTCTGGTCCAGTGCCGGGTTGGTGGAGTTGTACGAGGTGAAGCTGCCGTAGCGGGTCAGCGTGCTGTCCAGGCTCCAGGCGCCGTTGGTGTAGAGCCAGTTGAAGATCAGCTTGCTGCGCGGGGTGGTGTCGGCCAGCAGGCCATACTGGTCGCGCCGGTCGATGCGCTTGAAGCTCACGCCCAGCGCATCCAGCACCGCCGGGTTCGGGCGCACGTCGGTGACCTCGTTCTTGTTGTAGTTGTAGCTCACCGTGCTGCGCAGGTTGGCGCCGTCGCCCACGTCGAACAGGTAGCTGCCGACCAGGTCGATGCCGCGCGTGCGCGTGTCCACCGCGTTGGTGAAGTAGGAGATGCCGCTGAAGTTGGTGTTGGTGATGCCGTTGGCGGCCAGGTAGTCGCGCACCGCGGGCGAGGTGGTCGAGATCGTGCTGGACAGCGTGATGCGGTCGCGGATCCTGATCTGGTACACGTCGGCGCTGAGGTCCAGCCCGTCCACCGGGCTCCACACCGCGCCGAAGGTGAGGTTGCGCGACTTTTCGGGCTTCAGCGGCTCGCCGCCCAGCAACGCGGCGATCGGGCTGGTCGAGGACACCAGGCCGGTGTTGTAGATGCCCGCCGGCAAGCCCAGCGAGTTGCCCGCGCCGAAGTACAGCGACGAGGTGTACGAGTAGAACTGCTGGGCCAGCGACGGGGCGCGGAAGCCGGTGGAGGCGCTGCCGCGCAGGGCGAAGCGGTCGGTGAAGTCGAAGCGCCCGGCCAGGGCGCCCGAGGTGGTGGTGCCGAAGTCGGAGTAGTCCTCGTGGCGCACCGCCAGCGAGCCGCCCAGGCGGTCAGTGAGGTTGGTTTCCAGGCTCACGTACTCGGCCACGTCGTGGCGGCTGTGCCCGCCCGCGTTGGCCGGCTGGTAGCCGCCGAAGCCCTGGGCGCCGCCGGAGAAGCCTGAGGTGCCGGTGTAGTAGGAGGGCAGGTCGCCGGCCCGGATGCGGTAGCTCTGGCGCAGGTATTCGGCGCCGAAGGCCAGCGTCACGTCGTTCGGCAGCCAGCCCACCGAGAGGTCCTTGGCGATGTCCACGTCAAGCGCCTGCTGCGCGGCGTCCAGGATGCCGTCGTGGAAACGCGTCGGGGTCGTCCCGAAGTCGTTGAGATAGGCCCGGTTGAGCGTGTTGGAGGTGGCGTAGGAGACGCGGTTGCCGCCGTAGTTGCCGCTGACGTCCCAGCGCCAGCCACCGGAGGTCTTGCCGCGGACGCCCGCCACCAGCGAACGGTCGGTGGAGTCGGCGTTCTCCAGCGGCAGGTAGCCATTGGGGTAGATCGAGGGCACCGCGTTCTTGTTGTCCAGGTTGCGGAAGAACGCCGGCGAGATGGTGTCGCGCTTGCCGTAGTGGCCGAACGCGTAGAGCTGCGCGCCGCCGAGGTCGTACTGCCCGTTCATCATCAAATTGCGGTCGGTCACCGCCGGATCGCCGTAGCGCTGGGTGATGCCGTCCTGCGGACGCAGGCGGTTGGGGCCGGCGCGGTTGGTGTAGTCCTGGTGGCCGGCCTGCGCGGTGAAGCGGATCCAGCCGGCGTCCGACAGCGGGATGCCGGCGTTGGCGGTGCCCTGCCACTGGCGGCCGTCGCCGGCCGAGTACTGTCCGCCGGACAGGCTCACGTCGCCGCCCTGCGCGCCCTTTTTCAGCACCACGTTGATCACGCCGGCAATGGCGTCGGAGCCGTACTGTGCCGAGGCGCCGTCGCGCAGCACTTCGATGTGATCGATCGCGTCGATCGGAATGGTGTTGAGGTCCACCGCCTGCGAGCCGCGGCCCAGCACGCCGTTGGTCAGGATGATCGCGCCCGGATGCCAGCGCTTGCCGTCCACCAGCACCAGCACCTGGTCCGGCGACAGACCTCGCAGCTGCGCCGGGCGCTGCGAGTCGGCGGTGTCGGCGGCGGAGGGGCGCGGGAAGGTGAGCGAGGGGATCACCCGCCCCAGCGCGGTGGCCAGTTCCGAGGTGCCGGTCTGCTTGAGCAACTGCGCGGACACCACGTCGACCGGCGTCAACGAGCTGTTTTCCGTGCGGTTGTCGGCGCGCGTGCCGGTGACGATCACGGTGCCCAGGTTCTTGGCGTTCTTCGTGGCCGGGGCGGTGTCCTGCGCCTGCGCGGCGGTGCAGGCGAGCAGCAAGGCCGCAGGAAGCAGGGCCAGGCGGGGAAGGCGGTGCGAGTGCTTCACGGGAACTCCTGTGGCGAGGGAGAGGGTCCGAAGGTGTCCGGCGGACGTATGGATGTCCAATCCGCGCGTGCCCCGCGGGCGAGGCGAATGCCGCGCGAGCCTCGGGGCAGGCTACTCCGCACGCCCGGCTCCTGCCAAGGCGGGCGCGGCATTGAAATCGCGACGGACGACTCGATAATGCGCAGCAGATGAATTTGGGGCCCTGCGCCCGGAGTCTTCACGCCATGCCCATCTACGAGTTCGAATGCGCCCAGTGCGGCCACCGCTTCGACCGCCTGCAGAAAGTGTCCGACCCGGACCCGTCCGACTGTCCCTCCTGCGCTGCGCCGCGCGTGCAGCGCCGGGTGAGCGCGCCCTCGTTCCGTCTCGCCGGCAGCGGCTGGTACGAGACCGACTTCAAGAAGGATGGCGACAAGAAGCGCAACCTGGCCGGTGACGGCGAGGCCAAGGCCGCCGCCCCCGCGCCGGCACCTGCGCCGGCCAGCGAAAGCAAGGCCGCCGCCGGCGCGAGCTGATTCCCGGGCCCGAATGCAGGAGCGGGCAAGCTCGCTCCTGCGCGGGCGTCCGGGATTCGGCGGTGCCGCGAGGCGCCGCGGCGGATGCTAAAATCGCCCGTTCGCACGCCTTTCGGCACCACGCTCCCGGAGTTTCCCCTACCTATGCGCACGCACTACTGCGGCCTCATCGACGAGTCGCTGGTCGGCCGGACCGTCACCCTGTGCGGCTGGGTCAACACGATCCGCCTGCAGAGCCACGTCGCCTTCATCGACCTGCGCGACCACGAGGGCATCGCCCAGGTGGTGGTCGAGCGCGAGAACGCGGATGCCTTCGCGGTAGCTGGCGGAGTCGGCAACGAGTACTGCCTGAAGGTTACCGGCACGATCCGCGAGCGCCTGGCGGTCAACGACAAGCTCAGGACCGGCACGGTCGAGCTGCTGGCCGACACCGTCGAGGTGCTCAACGCGGCGAAGGACCTGCCCTTCGCGCTGCACGAGAGCCCGAACGAGGACCTGCGGATGACCTACCGCTACCTCGACCTGCGAAGGCCGCAGATGCAGCAGATGATCCGCACCCGCATCCGGCTGGTGCAGGCGCTGCGCCGCTACCTGGATGCGCGCGGCTTCCAGGACGTGGAGACGCCGATCCTGACCAAGGCGACGCCCGAGGGCGCGCGCGACTACCTGGTGCCCAGCCGCGTGCATCCGGGCCAGTTCTATGCGCTGCCGCAGTCGCCGCAGCTGTTCAAGCAGATCCTCATGATGGCGGGCTTCGACCGCTACTACCAGATCGCCCGCTGCTTCCGCGACGAGGACCTGCGCGCCGACCGCCAGCCGGAATTCACCCAACTCGACCTCGAGTTCGCCTTCGTCGAAGAGAAGGACGTGCAGGACTTCGTCGAGGCGATGATCCGTCACGTGTTCAGGGAAGTGATCGGCGTGGAACTGGCCGATCCGTTCCCGCGCATGACCTATGCCGAGGCCATGCGCCGCTTCGGCTCCGACAAGCCGGACCTGCGCATCGCGCTGGAACTGGCCGACGTGGCCGACGCGCTCAAGGGCGTCGAGTTCAAGGTGTTCGCCGAGCCGGCCAACGATCCGGCCGGCCGCGTGGCAGCGCTGCGCGTGCCGGGCGGTGCCGTGCTCTCGCGCAAGGATATCGACGGCCTGACCGAGTACGTCGCCAAGTACGGCGCCAGGGGGCTGGCCTGGATCAAGGTCGAGGACCGTGCCAAGGGGCGCGCGGGCGTCAGCTCGCCGGTCGCCAAGTTTCTCGACGAGGCGGCGCTGGAAGCGGTGCTGGCCGCCACCGGCGCGCAGACCGGCGACATCGTGTTCGTCGGCGCAGGCAAGTGGAAGACGGTTTCGGACTTCATGGGCGCGCTGCGCCTGAAGGTCGGCAAGGACCGCGGCCTGGTCGAGGCGGGCTGGAAGCCGCTGTGGGTCACCGACTTCCCGATGTTCGAGTACGACGAGGACGAGCAGCGCTATGTCGCCCTGCACCATCCGTTCACCGCGCCCAAGGTCGACGACATCGCCGATCTCAGGGCCAACGCGGCGACCGCGGTCAGCCGCGGCTACGACATGGTGCTCAACGGCAACGAGATCGGCGGCGGCTCGATCCGTATCCACCGCCCGGACATGCAGAGCGCGGTGTTCGAGCTGCTCGGCATCGGCGCGCAAGAGGCCGAGGCCAAGTTCGGCTTCCTGCTCAAGGCGCTCAAGTTCGGCGCGCCGCCGCACGGCGGTCTGGCCTTCGGCATCGACCGCATCGCCGCGCTGATGGCCGGCACCGAGTCGATCCGCGACGTGATCGCCTTCCCCAAGACCACCAGCGCGCAGGACCTGATGACCGACGCGCCCTCGCCGGTGGCCGAGGCCCAGCTGAAGGAACTGCACGTGGCGGTGCGGGGCGGCGAACGGGGCGCAGGGAGCGGGGAACGGTAGGCTGCCCGTTTTTCCTCCGTCCCGCGCGATCTGGAAGCCCGGTGGCAAACGGGCGCAGCTGGCAGCGAACATCATGTTCCCGGTCCCCCCTTCCCCGTTCCCGGCCTAGCCCCAGCCCATGCCCGAACACGTCATCCTGCTGCACGGCCTGTGGATGCGCGGTTTCGCGCTGGCGGTGCTGCACCGGCGGCTGGCCGTTGCCGGCTTCGACGTCCACCGCTTCGACTACATGAGCGTGGTGGCGCCGCAGGAACGCATCCTGGAGCGGCTGCGCAAGCGCATGCAGCGCTACGCGCCGGGACCGGTGCACCTGGTCGGTCACAGCCTGGGCGGGCTGCTGGCCCTGCTGGCCTGCCGACAGGCCGACGGTTTGCCGCCGGGGCGGATCGTCTGTCTCGGCTCGCCGCTGAAGGGCAGTGCCGCCGCGCGCGGCTTCGCGGGCTTCGGCCACGGCGGCGAGGCGCTGCTGGGCCACAACCGCGACCTGCTCGAGCACGGCATGCGACGCTGGGAAGGGCCGCGCGAGGCCGGCATGGTCGCCGGCCGCGTGCCGATCGGCCTGGGTGCCATGCTGACGCACATCGAGGGGGAGCACGACGGCACGGTGGCGGTGGCCGAGACGCAGCTGCCCGGCCTGACCGACCACTGCGTGGTCGAGACCAGCCACACCGGCCTGCTGCTGTCCGTCGACGCCGCCCGCCAGGCGGCCCACTTCCTGCGGCACGGGCGGTTCGCCGACGGCTCGGCCTCCGAGTAGGAGCGAGCTTGCTCGCGGTGCTTTTCGCTTGGCCGCCGCTGGCGTCGGTCAAAACCAAGCGCATCGCGAGCAAGCTCGCTCCTCCAGCTCGCGTTGGCGGGGTTTGTCGGGCGCAGGCCGGGTTGGAGTAAAATCGCCCGCTTGTTCACAGTTCAGGTTTGCCTGCCATGGGTAGAGGCCCTTCCATCGAAGGTCGCAAGAACGCCGAAGACGCCAAGCGCGCCAAGGTGTTCACCAAGCTGATCCGCGAAATCACCGTCGCCACCCGCGCCGGCGTCGCCGATCCGGCCGGCAATCCGCGCCTGCGCGCGGCGGTGGACAAGGCGCTGGCCGCCAACATGTCCAAGGACACCATCGAGCGCGCGATCAAGCGCGGTTCGGGCGCCGAGGGCGCCGGCGAGGAACTGCGCTACGAGGGCTACGGTCCCGGCGGCGTGGCGATGATCATCGAGTGCTTCACCGACAACCCCATCCGCACCGTGGCCGACGTGCGCCACGCGCTGACCAAGCACGGCGGCAACCTGGGTACCTCCGGCTCGGTGGCGTTCCAGTTCACCCGCTGCGGCGAACTCACCTTCGCCACCGGCGGCGACGAGGCGGCCGAGGAGCGCGTGCTGGAGGCGGCGCTGGAAGCAGGCGCCGACGACGTGGTCAATGAACACGGCGAGAGCACGGTGATCTGCGCGCCGGAGAACTTCGAGGCCGTGCAGCAGGCGCTGGCCGACGCCGGCCTGGTGGCCGCGCACGCCGGCGTGGGCATGCGTCCGAACAACCGCGTGGCGGTGCCGGACGAGGCGATCGAACCGCTCACCGACCTGCTCGAGCGCCTGGACGCGCTGGACGACGTGAGCGAGGTCTATCACAACGCCCTGCTGCCCAGCGATGGCTAGCTTCCGGGCCGGCGCCTTCGTCCGTCGCCGGCCGCGTGCCTGAGTCCGCCGCCGTGTCCGCCTCCCATGCCCGGCCCCTGTCGCCCGGCTGCCGCATCCTCGGCATCGATCCGGGCAGCCAGCGCACTGGCGTGGGCATCATCGACGTGGACGCACTGGGCAAGCTCACGCACGTCTTCCACGGCGCGCTGGCGGTGGCCGGCGAGGACACCTTCCCGCTGCGCCTGAAACGCATCTTTGACGAGCTGGCGGCCATCATCTCGGAGCACCGCCCGGCCGAATGCGGCATCGAGCGGGTCTTCATGGCGCGCAACGCCGACTCCGCGCTCAAGCTCGGCCAGGCGCGCGGCGCGGCGATCTGCGCCGTGGTCAGCCAGGGCCTGGCCGTGCACGAATACGCGCCGACGGAAGTGAAGCAGGCCGTGGTCGGCAGCGGCCGCGGCGACAAGACCCAGGTGCAGCACATGATCGGTGTCCTGCTCGGCATCAAGGGGCCGCTGCAGCCCGACGCGGCCGATGCGCTGGCGATCGCGGTGACCCATGCGCACACGCGCGCCAGCCTGGCGCGCGTGTGCATTCCCCGGACGGCGTGGAGAAGGCGATGATCGGACGACTGCGCGGCATCCTGGTTTCCAAGCAGCCGCCCTGGCTGCTCGTGGACGTCGGCGGCGTCGGCTACGAGCTGGAAGCGCCGATGTCCACCATCTACGACCTGCCGCCCACCGGCAAGGAAGTGACCCTGCTCACCCACTACGCGGTGAAGGAGGACAGCGTCGCGCTGTACGGTTTCCTGCACGAGGCCGAGCGTGCGCTGTTCCGCAATCTGCAGAAGGTCTCCGGCATCGGCGCGAAGATCGCGCTGGCGGTGCTCTCGGGCGTGTCCACCGGCGACTTCGCGCGCCTGGTGCAGGCCGGCGACGTGGTCGCGCTGACCAAGATTCCCGGTATCGGCAAGAAGACCGCCGAGCGCATCGTGGTCGAGCTGCGCGACCGCGTCGAGGGCCTGGGCGTCAGCCTGCCCGGGCTGGCCGGCAGGAGCGCGGGCGCGCCGCTGGACCCGGCCGGCGAGGCCACCGTGGCCCTGCAGCAGCTCGGCTACAAGCCGGCCGAGGTGACCCGGCTGGTCCAGAAAGTCACGGCCGAAGGCGACGACGCCGAGGCCATCATCCGCAAGGCGCTGCGCGCCGCGCTGGGCGCATGAGCGAGACAGATGAACGATACGACGCATAACCGACAGCCGCCGGTCGAGGCCGCCGAACAGCTGCACGGCAGCAAGGCGGCGCTGATCGTCGGCGCGATCGGGGTGGTGTTCGGCGACATTGGCACCAGCCCGCTGTACACCATCGGCGAGGTGTTCCGTCCGGAGTACGGGCTGCACCCGTCCGAGGCCACCGTGCTGGGCGTCCTGTCGCTGGTGACCTGGGGCCTGATCAGCGTGGTGGCGCTGAAGTACGTGACGCTGGTGATGCGCGCGGACAACCGCGGCGAGGGCGGCATCATGGCGCTGATGACGCTGGCCCAGCGCGCGGTCGGCGGTTCGCCGCAGGCGCGCCGCGTGGTCATGCTGATGGCCCTGCTCGGCGCGTCGCTGTTCTTCGGCGACGGCGTGATCACGCCGTCGATCTCGGTGCTCTCGGCGGTCGAGGGCCTGGAAGTGGTCGCCCCCGCGCTCGAGCACTGGGTGGTGCCGATCGCGGTGCTGGTGCTGCTGGGCCTGTTCTGGCTGCAGAAGCACGGCACGGCCAGGGTCGGCGCGCTGTTCGGGCCGGTGATGCTGGTGTGGTTCGTGACCCTCGCCGCGATCGGCGTGTGGAACATCGTGCAGGCGCCGGACGTGCTGCGGGCGCTGTCGCCGTGGTACGGCATCCGCTTCTTCATGTCGCACGGGATCATCGCCTTCATCGCGCTGGGCGCGGTGGTGCTGTGCGTGACCGGCGCCGAGGCGCTGTACACCGACATGGGCCACTTCGGCCGCTTTCCGATCCGTGCGGCCTGGTTCTTCTTCGTGATGCCGGCGCTGCTGCTCAACTACTACGGCCAGGGCGGCCTGCTGATGCACAACCCGCAGGCGCTGGAGAACCCGTTCTACCACTCGGTGCCCGAGTGGGGACGCTACCCGATGATCGGACTGGCCACCGCGGCGACCGTGATCGCCTCCCAGGCGGTGATTTCGGGGGCCTTCTCGGTCACCCGCCAGGCGATCCAGCTGGGCTTCGTGCCGCGCATGCAGGTGATCCACACCTCGACCGAGGCGATCACCCACATCTTCCTGCCCTGGGTGAACCGCGCGCTGATGGTGGCGGTGATCCTGACCGTGGTGGGCTTCGGTTCCTCCCGGGCGCTGGGCGGCGCCTACGGCATCGCGGTGACCGGCACGATGGCGATCGACACGCTGCTGGTGATGCTGGTGGCCTGGCGCATGTGGCGCTGGAGCCTGGGGGTGGTGATCCCCCTGACGCTGGCGATGCTCTGCATCGACCTGGGCTTCTTCGGCGCCAACACGCTGAAGATCCCCGACGGCGGCTGGTTCCCGCTGGTGCTGGGCCTGCTGCTCTTCGCCATCATGACCACCTGGCGGCGCGGGCGCGAACTGGTGGTGCGCGAGATCAAGCAGGGCGGCCTGGCGCTGGCTCCGTTCATCCAGAACCTGGCCGAGCATCCCCCGCTGCGGGTGCCGGGTACCGCGGTGTTCCTCACCGCCAACTTCACGGCGGTGCCGCACGCGCTGCTGCACAACCTCAAGCACAACAAGGTGCTGCACGAGCGCAACGTGATGCTCACGGTGAAGATCCTGGAGACGCCGGTGGCCGAGGCCGACGAGCGCGTGGAGATCACCCCGATGGACGGTGGCTTCTACGGCCTGGAGCTGCGCTTCGGTTTCGCCGAGGACCCCAACATCCCGCAGGCGCTGTCGCTGTGCAGCCGGGAGGGGCTGCCGTTCGACCTGATGGACACGACCTTCTTCCTCTCGCGCGAGACCATCGTCGCCGACGCGCATCGTCCCGGCATGGCGCTGTGGCGCGACAAGCTGTTCGCGTTCCTGGCCCGCAACGCGCTGCCCGCCACCGCGTTTTTCCAGATTCCCGGCAACCGGCTGATCGAGCTGGGGGCCCAGGTGGAGATCTGACGAGGCGGGAAACGGGGAGGGGACGGATGCGGTAGCGCGCGCTTGCCCGGGCCGCCCCGGTCGCGAGGAACCCGATGTTGCCCGGACCCGCCCGTTCCTCGCGTCCGTCCGCCATAATCCCGGCATGACCGAAGCCCGCATCATCACCTCCGCCGCCCAGCTCGACGACGAGGCGCTGGAGGCCTCGATCCGCCCCCGGCGCCTGGACGAGTACCTGGGCCAGCAGACGGTGCGCGAGCAGCTGTCGATCTACATCGAGGCGGCGCGCAGGCGCGGCGGGGCGCTGGACCACGTGCTGATCTTCGGCCCGCCCGGCCTGGGCAAGACCACCCTGTCGCACGTGATCGCCAACGAGCTGGGCGTCAACCTGCGTTCGACCTCCGGCCCGGTGCTGGAACGTGCCGGGGATCTGGCGGCGCTGCTGACCAACCTCGAGAAGAACGACGTGCTGTTCGTCGACGAGATCCACCGCCTGTCGCCAGTGGTGGAGGAGGTGCTCTATCCGGCGATGGAGGACTTCCAGATCGACATCATGATCGGCGAGGGCCCGGCCGCGCGCTCGATCAAGCTCGACCTGCCGCCGTTCACGCTGATCGGCGCGACCACCCGCGCCGGCCTGCTCACCGCGCCGCTGCGCGACCGCTTCGGCATCGTGCAGCGGCTGGAGTTCTACTCGCCGGACGAGCTCACGGCGATCGTGCGCCGCTCGGCGCGCATCCTGGGCATCGACTGCGAGATCGACGGGGCGGCGGAGATCGCCCGCCGCTCGCGCGGCACCCCGCGCATCGCCAACCGCCTGCTGCGCCGCGTGCGCGACTACGCCGAGGTGCGCGCGGGCGGACGGATCACCCCCCAGGCGGCGCAGGCGGCGATGGACATGCTGAAGGTCGACGCCGAGGGCTTCGACGAGCTGGACCGGCGCCTGCTCGCCACCATCATCGACGCCTTCGACGGCGGCCCGGTGGGGGTGGAATCCCTGGCGGCCGCGCTGTCGGAGGACCGCGGTACGCTGGAGGACGTGGTCGAGCCCTACCTGATCCAGCAGGGTTTCCTGATCCGCACCGCGCGCGGGCGCATGGCCGCCCCCAGGGCCTGGCGCCACCTTGGCCGCACGCCGCCGCCGCGGCAGGCGATGATGGGGGACATGTTCGAGAGCGGGCAGTAGGGCAGGGCGAGCGCGCCAGTCGGAGCGGCTCCCGGCCGGCCGGGTGTCGCGGCCTGATCCCCGCTATCCGCCCCTCGTCCCTTGCCCCGTTCTCCGAAGGAGCCCCGAGTGCCCGTCAACCCTCCGTCCCCCTTCACCTGGCCCGTCCGCGTCTACTGGGAAGACACCGACGCCGGCGGGGTGGTCTACCACGCCAGCTACCTGCGCTTCCTGGAGCGCGCCCGCAGCGAGTGGCTGCGCGCCCACGGGGTGGACCAGTCGGCGCTGCGCGAGGCCACCGGCCTGGCCTTCATGGTGCGCTCGATGCAGCTGGACTTCCTGCGGCCGGCCCTGCTGGATGATGAACTGTCGGTGACGGTCGACGTCAAAGAGTGGCGTGCAGCCAGTATCCTGTTCGGTCAAGCGATCGGCCGGGCGGACGGCACGGAGCTGGTCCGCGCCCAGGTGCGGGTCGCCTGCGTGGACCTCCGCCGCATGCGCCCGGCGCCGATTCCGGCCGACCTCATCCCCGGCCTCGACCTTTGAAGACCCTGCGCATCCGGAGAGCCCCCAAGCCATGAACGGTGGATTGAACATTTTCAAGCTGGTCGCCGAGGCCAGCCTGCCCGTGCAGCTGGTGATGCTGCTGCTGCTGGTGTTCTCCTTCCTGTCGTGGGTCATCATCATCCGCAAGTACTCGCAGATGAAGGCGGCGATGGAGAACGCCGAGGCGTTCGAGGAGCGCTTCTGGTCGGGCGGCGACCTGGCCGGCCTGTTCCGCGAGGTCAGCGGGCGCGGTGCCGACAACGGCGGCATGGAGACCATCTTCGAGTCCGGCTTCCGCGAATTCGCCCGCCAGCGCCAGCGCAAGAACAACGACATGCGCGTGGTGATGGAGGGCACCGAGCGCGCCATGCGCGTGGCCGGCACGCGCGAGATCGGCCTGCTCGAGCGCAACCTGGAGTTCCTCGCCAACGTCGGCTCGATCAGCCCGTATGTGGGCCTGTTCGGCACCGTGTGGGGCATCATGGGCGCGTTCCAGGGCCTGGGCGAGGTCAAGGACGTCACCATCGCGGCGGTCGCGCCGCACATCTCCGAGGCGCTGATCGCCACCGCCATGGGCCTGTTCGCCGCGATCCCCGCGGTGTGGGCGTACAACCGCTACGCCAACAAGGTCGAGCGCGTCGCTTCGCGCTACGAGGTGTTCCAGGAGGAGTTCTCCTCGGTGCTGCAGCGGCAGATCCAGACCGACGAAGTGGCCTGAGGGCTCGACCATGGCCATGCGAAGCGCCGCGCGCCACAAGCGCATGAAGCTCAAGTCCGAGATCAACGTCGTGCCTTACATCGACGTGATGCTGGTGCTGCTGATCATCTTCATGGTCACGGCGCCCATGCTCAACGCCAACGTGGACGTGAACCTCCCGCAGGCGAACGCCAAGTCGATGCAGGACAAGAAGAACCCGGTGATCGTCTCGGTCGATGCCGACGGCCACCTCTACCTCACCCTGGAGAACGCCAAGAAGGAGCCGGTGGACGCCGAGACCATGAAGGCCAAGGTCGGTGCCTTCGTCAAGGCCAATCCGGACATCAGCGTGCTGGTGGCCGGCGACCGCGAGGGCAAGTACGACGGCGTCTACCAGGTGCTGGCCGAGCTGCAGCAGGCCGGCGTCGCCAAGGTCGGCCTGATGAGCCAGCCGCCGCAGGCGGGCACGGGCAATGCGCGACAGTAAGGGCACCTCCTGGGCGGTCGCGCTGTCCGCCCTCCTGCATCTGGGCATCGTCGGCTTCCTTGCGCTGGCGGTCGTGCCGTGCTCGTTCTACGAGAACCTGTTCAGCGCCCTGCACCTGCCGGCGAGCTGGAACCCGATCACCTGCGCCAAGCCGCTGGAGCTGCAAGGGCCGGTGATCGAGGCCACGCTGATCGGTCCCACCGGTGCGCCGCCACCGAAGGCGACGCGCAACGCCAAGCCGGTGCCGACGGTGCCGCCGCCGCCCAGCGTGCCGCCGCCGCCGACCCCGCAGACACCCCCGCCGGAGATCAAGACGCTGCCGCCGCCGCCGGAGCACCCGGACGTGGTGGACCAGGAGAAGATCGTCGCCGAGGCGCTGGAGAAGGCGCAGGAGGCCAAGCGCGAGCAGGAGGAGAAGCAGCGCCAGCGCCAGGCCGAACTGGATGCCCAGGCGGCCAAGCGCAAGGAAGAGCAGAGGAAGCAGCTGGACGAACTGTTCGCCAAGATGGACGCGGCCGCCGCCGCGCGCCAGCAGGCGGAAAACCGCGCCAAACAGGCCAAGCAGCAGCTGGAGGACCTGAAGGACGCCCAGGACCAGGGCCAGGCCGACCTGCCGCGCGCGGCCCAGCGGCAGACCGGCAACAACGCCCAGAACAGCTCCCTCTACGACCAGTATGCAGCGGCCATTCAGAATGCGGTCACGCCCAATTGGTTACGTCCGGATAACATGCCGAACGTTCCCTGTGTCGTGCATATCGTGCAGCTGCCCGGCGGCGACGTGATGAGCGCCACCGTGGATCGCAGCTGCCCTTACGACGACGCGGGCAAGCGCTCGATCGAGAATGCCGTGTTGCGAACCAAGACCTTGCCCTACAAGGGTTTCGAAAGCGTTTTCCAGCGCGAACTGACCCTTACCTTCAGGCCGCAGTGAGTCCTACATGCGCAATTTGAAATCGATTTTCGCCTTCGTCGCCCTGGTCGCGGTGGCGCTCGTCCCCGGCCTGGCCGGCGCGCAGTCGCTCAACGTGGACATCGTCGGCGGCCTGAAGACGGCCACGCCGATCGCCGTGGTGCCGTTCGCCCAGCAGGGCGGCGCGCCGCTGCCGACCGACGTCGCCGACGTGATCCGCAACGATTTCAACCGCTCCGGCAAGTTCCGCGCCCTGGCCAAGAGCGAGATCGTCGAATCACCCTCGCGCGGCGCGGACATCAAGTTCCCCACCTGGCGCCTGCTCAAGCAGGACTACATCGTGGTCGGCCGCGCACTGGACGCCGGCAACGGCATGGTGCAGGTGCAATACGAACTGTGGGACGTCAACAAGCAGCAGAATCTGCTCAACCAGTCGATGCCGCCGGCCCCGGTGGGTGACCTGCGCAGCGTCGCCCACCAGATCGCCGACGCGATCTACGAGAAGATCACCGGCGTGCGCGGCGCGTTCTGGACGCGCATCGCCTACATCACCGCGGTGGGCCTGGGCAACAACACCACCTATTCGCTGATCGTGGCCGACTCCGACGGCTACAACCCGCAGGTGGTGGCCCGTTCGCGCGAATCGCTGCTGTCGCCGGCCTGGTCGCCGGACGGGCGCAAGATCGCCTACGTCTCCTTCGAGAGCGGCAATTCGCAGGTGTACGTGCAGGACATCACTACCGGCGCCCGCCAACTGGTCGCCTCGCACAAGCGCGGCATCAACGGCGCGCCGGCGTGGTCGCCGGACGGCAGCAAGCTGGCGGTGTCGCTCTCCTACGTGGGCAACCCCGAGATCTTCGTGATCGACATGGCCACGCGCAAGGAGACGCGCCTGACCAACAGCCTGTCGATCGACACCGAGCCGACCTGGTCGCCGGACGGCCAGAGCATCTATTTCACCTCCGACCGCTCCGGTCGCCCGCAGATCTACCAGATGCCGGCCACCGGCGGCGCGCCCACCCGGATCAGCTTCGAGGGGCAGAACAACGCCAATGCCGACGTCAGCTACGACGGCAAGCTGATCGCCATGGTGCAGGGCAATGGGAACGTGTATCGTATTGCGATCATGGATCGCAGTCTGGGTGGGCAGGTCCGCTTCATCTCGCCCGGCCCGATTGACGACTCCCCGAGCTTTGCACCGAACGCCAGCATGCTGTTGTACGCGGCCACGGAGGGCCGCCGTGGCGTGCTGTATGCCGTTTCGGCCGATGGCCAGGTCCGCCAGCGCCTCGTGCTGTCCGACGGGGATGTCCGCGAACCGGCCTGGGGGCCTTACCGGCAGCGTTGAACCTTTTTCCCGTCGGGGCGCGCAGGCGTGCCGGCGGGATGCCCATGGAACGGGCTCGAAAGGACGCTTCGGCGTCGTTTCGCATCTGGCCGGATGCGGTATCCGCACTCGGCCAAGCGTCCGGCAAGAAAGAAAAAAGCATCCTGCCGGGTGTTACAGCATCACATAACAAGCCGGACCACCGGCGAAAATCGTCCCGTAACCGCAATCGTTATTGACTGTCGGAACTCAACCCCGTTTGAAGGAACGTCACCATGATTAAGACCGCACGCGTCGCCCTGGTCGCCCTGCTCTGCATCGGCGCGGCCGCTTGCTCGAAGAAGCAGGAAGTCAAGTCGCAGCCCCAGCCGGAGCCGCAGCCGCAGACCCAGCCGGCCGAGCAGAGCAACAAGTACACCCCGGCCGACCTCGACACCGACGCCTGCCTGCGCCAGCGCGTCGTGTACTTCGACTTCGACAAGACCGAGATCAAGCCGGAGTTCCAGCAGATCATGGCGTGCCACGCCAAGTACCTGCAGGACCGTCCGGAAGCCCACATCCGCCTGGAAGGCAACACCGACGAACGCGGCACCCGCGAGTACAACCTCGGCCTGGGCGAGCGCCGCGGCAATGCCGTGTCCGACGCGCTGCAGGCGAACGGCGGCTCGGCCAGCCAGCTCGAAGTGATCTCCTACGGCAAGGAAAAGCCGGTGTGCCGCGAGCACAACGAGGACTGCTGGAGCAAGAACCGTCGCGTCGAGATCGTCTACACGGCGAAGTGATGAAGACCGCACTGGCTAAGCGTTTCACGGCCAGGCTCGGCATGGCGGGCGCGTTCGCGTCCGCCATGCTCGTCGCCGTTCCGGCCCTGGCGCAGGATTCCCGCCTCAGCCTCGCCGATCGCGTCGCGCGGCTGGAGCAGCAGGCGCAGGCGCAGAACCAGGGCGGCACCAGTCTGGTCAACCAGGTGCAGCAACTGCAGTCGCAGGTGCAGCAGCTGCAGGGCCAGGTCGAGGAACTGCAGCACCAGCTGCAGGAAATGCAGGACAAGAGCAAGGCGCAGTACATCGACCTCGACTCGCGGCTGGGCCGCCTCGAGGGCAACGGCGCCGGCACGAACACTCCGGCCGCGGGCGCCGGCGCCCCGGCCGCGGCAGGCACCGCCGCGACCAACACGCCGGCGCCTGCCAGCGTGGCTCCGGCCGCGTCCGCGGCACCGGCCAGCGCGGGCAGTGCGCCCGCCGCGGCCCCCGACGCCAACGCCCAGGCCGCCTACGATGCGGCCTTCACGGCGCTGCGCGGCGGGGACTACGCGCAGGCCTCGCGCGGCTTCCGCAGCTTCATCCAGCAGTACCCGGACAACGCCCTCACGCCGAACGCGTGGTACTGGCTTGGCGAGTCCTACTACGTGACGATGAACTACCCGGTGGCGCTGGAGGCCTTCCAGCGGCTGCTGAGCCAGTTCCCGCAGAGCGAGAAGGCGCCCGACGCGCTGCTCAAGGTCGGTTACAGCCAGCTCGAGCTCAAGCAGGCCGACGCCGGCAAGGCCACGCTGCAGCAGGTCGTCAGCAAGTACCCCGGTTCCCGCGCCGCCAGCCTGGCGCAGGAACGCCTGCGCCGACTGCAACTGCAATCGGCGATCCGCTGAGGGTTGCGGTGATGGGCAGTTCCGCGGGCTTGCCGCCCGCCGCGCCGATGCCGGCCGAGCGGCTGCGCATCACCGAGATCTTCCATTCGATCCAGGGCGAGGCCGACGCGATCGGCTGGCCGACGGTGTTCGTCCGCCTGACCGGCTGCCCGCTGCGCTGCGTCTGGTGCGATACCGAGTATGCCTTCCACGGCGGCGGCTGGCGGGCGATCGACGAGATCCTGGCCGAGGTCGCCTCGCATGGCGCGCGCCACGTCTGCGTCACCGGCGGCGAGCCGCTGGCGCAGAAGCGTTGCCTGATCCTGCTGCGCAGGCTGTGCGACGCCGGCTACGAGGTATCGCTGGAGACCTCCGGCGCACTGGACTTGGCCGAGGTGGATCCGCGCGTGCGCAAGGTGATGGACCTCAAGGCGCCCGATTCGGGCGAAAGCGCGCGCAACCTGTGGAGCAACCTCGAACACCTGTTGCCGCACGACCAGGTCAAGATCGTGATCGCCAGCCGCGCCGACTACGAGTGGGCGCGCGGCGTGGTGGCCGAGCACGGCATCGCGCATCGCTGCATGGTGCTGTTCTCGCCCGTGCACGGCGCCGTGCAACCGCGCGAACTGGCCGAGTGGATCCTCGAGGACCGCCTGCCGGTGCGGTTCCAGCTGCAGCTGCACAAGCTGCTGTGGAACGACGCGCCGGGGCACTGAGGCCCTTTCCTCCTTCCCGTCGACGGGGGAAGGGAACAGACGCGCTCCGGCCTGTGTCGCCGCCAGCGCTTTCCGGCCGGTGACCGGCCGTACCAGGAACAACGCCATGTCCGACATCGCTTCCCGCAAGGCCGTCGTGCTCGTCTCCGGCGGCATGGATTCCGCCGTCACGGTCGCCATCGCCCGCGAGCAGGGGTTCCAGGTCCACGCGCTCAGCGTCGCCTACGGCCAGCGCCACGGCTCCGAACTCGAGGCCGCCGAGCGCGTCGCCGGCGCCCTGGGCGCGGCCGAGCACAAGACCGTGCAGGTCGATCTGCGCCGCATCGGTGGCTCGGCGCTCACCGCGGACATCGCAGTGCCGGAGCAGGGCGGCGAAGGCATTCCGGTCACCTACGTGCCGGCGCGCAACACCATCATGCTCTCGATCGCGCTGGGCTGGGCCGAGGTGCTGGGCGCCGCCGACATCTTCTGCGGTGTCAACGCCGTGGACTACTCGGGCTATCCCGACTGCCGCCCGGACTTCATCGAGGCCTTCGAGCGCCTGGCCAACGTCGCCACCAAGGCCGGCATCGAGGGCGTGGGCCTGCGCATCCATGCGCCGCTGATGCGCATGAGCAAGGCCGACATCGCCCGCGAAGGCCAGCGCCTGGGTGTCGACTTCGCGCAGACCGTCAGCTGCTACCAGGCCGACGCCCAGGGCCGCGCCTGCGGCCACTGCGACGCCTGCCGCCTGCGCGCCGAAGGCTTCCGCGCCGCCGGCCTGCCCGACCCCACCCGCTACGCCTGAAACCGCTCGCCTCCGTGCCCGGAGCGCGCTTGCTCGCGACGCTCTGGTCGCATCCGGCGCCCCAAAAGCATCGCGAGCTAGCTCGGTCCCGCGCGGGCGTGTCGTCCGGCGCCGAGAAGCATCGCAAGCAGGTTCGCCCTTCATGGGCGCGGCGTATTCGCTTGTGCGGCCAGCGGCCAGGCCATAAAATTTGCCGTTCCCCTTTGATGGGTCGTTAGCTCAGTTGGTAGAGCAGTAGACTTTTAATCTATTGGTCCCGAGTTCGAGTCTCGGACGACCCACCATCTCGCCCGCGCACGCGCGGGTTTTTTGTGCCCGGGCCGGGTGCTTGCCTGCGGCGGCGCCCGGCGCCAAGCTGCCTCTTTCCGCAGTGACGAGGTGGAACGTGGACTGGGTGGATCTGCGCAGCGATACCGTCACGCGGCCGACGCCGGCCATGCGCGAGGCGATGGTGCGGGCGCCGGTGGGCGACGACGTCTACGGCGAGGACCCCACGGTCAATGCGCTGCAGAATCGCGTGGCTGCCGATCTCGGTTTCGAGGCCGCGTTGTTCGTGCCCAGCGGCACGCAATCCAACCTGCTGGCGCTGATGTCGCATTGCGAGCGCGGCGACGAATACCTGGTGGGCATGGATGCGCACACCTACAAGTTCGAGGGCGGCGGCGCCGCGGTGCTGGGCTCGATCCAGCCACAGCCGATCATGCAGGAGGCCGACGGCTCGCTGCCGCTGGAGCGCGTGGCCGCCGCGATCAAGCCGGTCGATCCGCATTTCGCCCGCACGCGCCTGCTGGCGCTGGAGAACACCTGGCACGGGCGCGTACTGCCGCTGGACTACCTGCGCGCCGCGCACGACTTCGCGCGTGAAGGGGGCCTGGCGCTGCACCTGGACGGCGCGCGGCTCTACAACGCGGCGGTCGCCTGCGGCGTGCCGGCGCGCGAGATCGCCCGCTGCTTCGACAGCGTCTCCGTCTGCCTGTCCAAGGGGCTGGGTGCGCCGGTCGGCTCGGTGCTGGCCGGTTCCGTCGCGCTGATCGAGAAGGCGCGGCGCTGGCGCAAGGTGGCAGGCGGCGGCTGGCGCCAGGCCGGCATGCTGGCCGCGGCCGGCCTGCACGCGCTGGACCATCACGTCGCGCGCCTGGCCGAGGACCACGCCCGTGCCGCCGCGCTGGCGGAGCAGCTGGCGCCATTGCCGGGTCTGCGCCTGCTCGGCCAGCACACCAACATGGTGTTCGTCGAAGTGCCGGCCGAACGCCTGCGCGCGCTGGACGGGCACCTGCGCGCGGCGGGCATCCGCATCAGCATCGGCTACCTGCCGACGCTGCGCCTGGTCACCCACCTGGACGTGGACGATACGGGCATCGCGCGCACGATCGAAGCGTTCCGCACCTTCTTCGCCCGGGAGCATCGGGCATGAACGGGTGCCCGATGCGGGGGCGGCTGTGGTGGGCCTGTCTCGCGGCCAGTGTCGCCTTCGCGTCGGGGGCGCCACCGGCGCTCGCCGGCAACCCGGTGTTCCCCGGTTGGTACGCCGACCCGGAGGCGGCGATCTTCGGCTCGTCGTACTGGATCTACCCCACCACCTCGGACGCCTACGACCGGCAGCTGTTCTTCGATGCCTTCTCCTCGCCGGACCTGGTGCACTGGACGCGCCACCCGCGGGTGCTGGACGTGCACGCGGTGACCTGGGCCCGGCGCGCGCTGTGGGCGCCGGCGATCGTGGCCCGGGATGGGCGCTACTATCTCTTCTTCGCCGCCAACGACATCCAGAGCGACCGCCAGACCGGCGGCATCGGCGTGGCCGTCGCCGACCACCCCGAGGGGCCGTTCCGCGACCTGCTCGGCAAGCCGCTGGTGGGCGCCTTCCACCACGGCGCGCAGCCGATCGACCCGTCCGTGTTCCGCGACGACGACGGCCGGTACTACCTGCTCTACGGCGGCTGGAAGCACGCCAACATCGCACGCCTGAAGGACGACTTCAGCGGCTTCGCGCCGTTCGCCGACGGCAGCACCTTCAAGGAGATCACCCCCGAGCGCTACGTCGAGGGGCCGATGATGTTCAAGCGCGACGGGCGCTACTACCTGATGTGGTCGGAGGGTGGCTGGACCGGGCCGGACTACGCGGTGGCCTACGCGATCGGCGCCTCGCCCACCGGGCCGTTCCGGCGCATTGGCACGATCCTGCAGCAGGACCCCGCGATCGCCACCGGCGCCGGCCACCATTCGCTGCTGCACACGCCCGACGGGCGCTGGTACATCGTCTATCACCGCCGGCCCGAGGGCGAGACCGCCGCCAACCACCGCGTGGTCTGCATCGACCGGCTCGAGTTCGACGCCCGCGGTCGCATCCTGCCGGTGAAGATGACGCGGCAGGGTGTCGAGGCTCACCCCTTGCGCTGAATGGCCGCCTTGCGCGCCCGCTGGCCGGCATGACGGCGGATGAAGTCGCGCACCTGCGGGTAGACCGTCTCGCGCCAGCGTCGCCCGCTGAAGATGCCGTAGTGGCCCGCGCCCGCGATCACCCGGTGCGCGTGGCGCGCGGCCGGGATGCCGGTGCACAGCGCATGCGCCGCCTCGGTCTGGCCCAGGCCGGAGATGTCGTCCAGTTCACCCTCGATGGTGAGCAGGGCGCCGCGCGCGATCGCACCGGGGTCCACGCGCTCGCCGTTCACCTCCCACAGGCCGCGCGGCAGCAGGCACTGCTGGAACACGGTGCTGATGGTGTCGAGGTAGTAGCCGGCCGGCATGTCCAGCACGGCGTTGTACTCGTCGTAGAAGCGACGGTGCGCCTCGGCGTCGTCCAGGTCGCCGCGCAGGAGGTCGAGGTAGTAGTCCCAATGCGAGTCGAGGTGCCGGCCGGGGTTCATCGCGATGAAGCCCGCATGCTGCAGGAAACCGGGATAGACCTTGCGGCCGCGCCCGGGGTAATTGGCCGGGACGGTGTGGATCAGGTTGGCCTCGAACCAGGACAGCGGCTGGGTGGTGGCCAGGTTGTTGACACTGGTCGGGCTCTTCCGCGGGTCGATCGGGCCGCCCATCATCACCAGGCTGCGCGGCGTCTCCTCGCCGCGCGCGGCCATCAGCGACACCGCCGCCAGCACCGGCACGGTGGGCTGGCAGACCGAGATCACGTGCAGCTCGTCTGCGCCGATGTGGCGGATGAAGCGCTCGACGTAGGCCACGTAGTCGTCGAGCCGGAACATGCCGGCCTCGGCCGGCACCATGCGCGCGTCGACCCAGTCGGTGACGTACACCTTGTGGTCGCGCAGCAGCGTACGCACGGTGTCGCGCAGCAGCGTGGCATGGTGGCCCGAGAGCGGCGCGACCACCAGCACCACAGGCTGCCGGCGCATCGTCTCGATCACCGCCGGATCATCGCTGTAGCGCTTGAAGCGCTTGAGCTGGCAGAACGGCAACTCCAGCGCGGTCTGTTCCACCACGGCCACCGTCCGCCCGGCGGTCCGTATCTCGTGGATGCCGAAGGCGGGCTTCTCGTAGTCCTTGCCCAGCCGGTACATCAGCTCGCAACCGGCCGCGATGCGCGCCGCGCCCGGCCACTGCGAAAGCAGGCTGCCGGGCTCGCTGAACATCCTCGCACTGGCGTGGGCGAAGTAGCTCATCGGGCCCAGGAAGGCGCGCTGCCATTCGTGGAGTTGGTAGAGCATGGCGACGGTGGGTTGGGCAAAACGCCATTCTAGTGGCTTCGCGCGCGGATTGTGCAGCGCCGCATCGGGCGCTGCCGAAGCGTCGGTACCTGCGCGTCGGGCGCCCGCCTCAGGCGCCAGGGGGCGGATCAGCCGCGCCGCCGGCAGACCAGCAAGACCTCGTCCACCCCGTCCACGTCGCGCAAGCCCTCGCGCCACTGCAACGGCTTCTGGAAGCGCAGCCCCAGCGGCATGAACACGCGGTTGTACCACCACATCGCGCGTTCGCGCTGGTGGGTGAGGAACCACTGACCCAGGTCCAGCAGCCGCGACGACTTCGGTTGCATGCCATAGACCGCGCTGCGCTCCAGCGCGAATCCATGGTGCGCGAGCAGGGCTTCGATGGCCTCCGGCTCGTAGCGGCGGCAGTGGCCGACGAACTCGTCGAACGCGGTCCAGGCGGCGGCGTGCAGCGGCACCGACAGCAGCAGCGTGGCGCCGGGGGCGGCCACCCGCGCCAGCTCGCGCAGCGCGCCCTCGTCGTCGGCGACGTGTTCGAGGATGTCGAAGGCGCAGACCAGGTCGAACTGTGCGTCGGCGCAGGGCAGGGCGCCGATCATGCCGTGCATGGCGGCGGCGCCTCTTGCGCGCAGCCGGCGCAGGGCCGCGTGGCTGAGGTCGACGAAGCAGGTGTCTTCCAGCGGCAGGCGCGGGCGAAGCCCGGGGGCGACTTCCAGCCGGCGCGGCGCGGCCGAGGCCAGTTCGCGCAGCAGCGGCCAGGTATTGAAACGGTCCGGTTCGATCAGCCGCGCCTGTGCCCACAGCGCCTCGTAGAAGCCGCGGTTGACGCGGAGCAGTTCGGCATCGCTGCGGACGGGAGCGGAGGCGGCCATGCGCTCTTGTACAGCAAGCGCGCTCGCGGCGGATGTGAAGCAGGTGCGCCTTCGCGCGGTGGCGCCGTGCTCAGCTGCGGCGAAGCGCGGTGCCGGCGGCCAGGTCGTGCAGCGCACGGCGGCGCGGGTCGACCAGGGCCGGCGCGAACCACAGCGCCCAGCCGGCCAGTGCCGCCCACACGGCGCCGCCCAGGCCCAGCCAGGGCGCCAGTCCGAGCAGCAGCAGCGGCAGCGCGGCGACGACGACGCGCCGCAGCGCCTGTCCGGGAGCGATCCTGCCGCCGTCCGCGGCGGTCAGGCGGATGTGCCACGGCCGCATGCCCAGGGTCTGGCCCCCGCGCAGCCACGAGACCGCGAAGTACGCCGCCACCACCAGGCCCTGCAGCGGCTGGTACCACCAGGCGATGTGCGTGTGCGCACCGGTCGCGATCAATCGCCCGCCGGTGGCGAGCTGGCACAGCAGACCCACCACCATCACGATCGCGAGTACCGCGAGCAGGTCGTACACCAGCGCGGCGAGGCGTCGCCACAGCGGGCAGGGGAGGGCGGCATCGTCGAGTACGGTCATCGGCTCGTGCTTGCGCCCGCCGCGGGCCGCGGGCGAGCATCTTGGCATGCAGGAAGAAGACGCAAGTATCGCCGAAGCCGACCAGCGCAGCATCGCCGCCTTCCTGGAGCGGGTCTGGTCGGAGGATGGCCTGGCCGACCGCACCCTGGAGGCCTACCGGCAGGACCTGGAAGGACTCGCGCGCTGGCTCGCCGCGCGTGGACGCAGCCTGCAGACCGCGCGGCGCGAGGACCTGTCCGTGTTCCACGGAAGCCGGAGCGCTGCGGTGCGCTCGATGGCCCGGCGCCAGTCCGCCTTCCGCCGCTACTACGGGCACCTGGCCAGGGAACAACCGGGCTTCGAGGACCCGACGCTGCTGATCGAGCGGCCGCGCATGCCGCGCAGCCTGCCCAAGGCGCTGGCCGAGCGCGAGATCGAGGCGTTGCTGGCCGCGCCGGATGTTTCCACGCCGCTGGGTCTGCGCGATCGCGCCATGCTCGAGCTGATGTACGCCTCGGGACTGCGCGTGTCCGAACTGGTGGAGCTGCCGCTGGCCGCGCTGAACGCGCGCCAGGGCGTGCTCAGGATCACCGGCAAGGGCGGCAAGGATCGCCTGGTGCCGGTCGGCGAGGTGGCGCTGGAGCGCATCGAGGCCTATCTCGTCGACGCCCGGCCGCAGCTGGCCAAGGGACGCCAGCCGGCCGCGCTGTTCCTCAGCCGGCGCGGCGAGGGCATGACCCGGCAGATGTTCTGGACCCTGGTCAAGCGCCACGCCCTGGCGGTGGGCATCGACGCGCGGCGGATCTCGCCGCACGTGCTGCGCCACTCCTTCGCCACCCACCTGCTCAATCACGGGGCCGACCTGCGCGCGCTGCAACTGCTGCTCGGCCACGCCTCGCTCAGCACCACCCAGATCTACACGCTGGTGGCGAAGGAGGGCCTCAAGCGCCTGCACGCGAAGCACCATCCCCGCGGTTGAGCCGTTCGGGTGCCCGGTTCACCCGGGTCGCGGGCTCATGGATTGCTCACGTTTCGGCCCGGCGGCCTGTGCCAGAATCGGGCGTCCGCCGCCATCCCCCACGCGGCTGCGAGGTTTCGATGTTCAGCAAGCTTCCCTTCGCGCTGCTCGCCGGCGCCTTCGCGGTCGCCGCCGCCGCGGCCGACCGCCCGAGCACTGCCCCGGGCGTGGATCCGGCCGCCGAGACGGTGGTGCGCACGGCGCTGCGCGGCATCGCGCCCGGCGTGCAGTTCGATTCGATCACGCCCTCGGCCCTGCCCGGCTTCTACCAGGTGATCGCCTCCGGCCAGCTGGTCTACGTGAGCACCGACGGCAGGTACATGCTCCACGGCGACCTGGTCGACCTGAGCGCCAAGCGCAACCTCAGCGAACGCGGCTGGGCGGCGTTCCGCAAGGCGGAGCTGGCGAAGGTGCCGGCCTCGCAGCGGATCGTGTTCGCGCCGCCGAACCCGAAGTACACCGTGACCGTGTTCTCCGACGTCAACTGCGGCTACTGCCGCATGTTCCACTCGCACATCGACCAGCTCAACGCCGAGGGCATCGCGGTCGAGTACCTGGCCTGGCCGCGCGAGGGCGTCACCACCACCGCGGGCGACCCCACCGACACGTACAAGGAGATGGTCTCGGTGTGGTGCGCGCCGGACCGCAAGGCCGCCTTCACCGCAGCCAAGCAGGGCAAGGCGCCCAAGCCGGCCACCTGCCCGAACCCGGTGAAGGACGAATACGAGCTGGGCGTGAAGCTGGGGGTCGACGGCACGCCCATGATCATCGGTCCGGACGGCATGGTGCTGGGCGGCTACCTGCCTCCCGACAAGCTGCTGAGCCTGCTGCAGAAGGGCAGCTGAGCGGCCGCGGCCGCGCGGACCGGAGGTCCCGCGGCCGGGCCGGGGCATGGCCGCGCGGCCGCATCGGGTAGAATGGGCGCTTTCCCGCATCGCGCCAGATCCCCCGCATGATCGCTTTCGACGGGCAGAGCGCCCTTTCGCCGTTTCGTCTGGACCGCCTGAACGCACGCCTCGATGCGGCGCACCGCGGCGCCCGCGTACAGGCGTGCTGGTTCGTCTACGTGCTGGACGCCGAGCGCGCGCCCGAAGGCGCCGAGCGCAGGCGCCTGCTGGAGGTGCTGGAGGCGAAGGACGCCACGCCGGAACCGGCCACGCTGTGGACCGTGCCGCGCCTGGGCACGATCTCGCCCTGGTCCAGCAAGGCCACCGACATCCTGCACGGCGCGGGTTTCGACGTGCGCCGGGTCGAGCGCGGGGTCGCCTGGCAGGCCGCCGGCCTGCCGGACGCGGGGACCGCCGGGTACGAGGCGGTGCTGGCGGCGCTGCACGACCCGATGACGCAGTCGGTGCTGACCGACCTGGCCCAGGCGCAGGGCCTGTTCCTGGCCGGCGCGCCGGGCGACCTGCTGCACGTTGAGCTGGGCGACCAGCCGCGCGAGGCCCTGGCCGCGGCCAACGCCCGCCTGGGCCTGGCGCTGGCCGAGGACGAGATCGACTACCTGGTGGCCCGCTACGCCGAACTCGGCCGCGACCCGACCGACGCGGAACTGTTCATGTTCGCGCAGGCCAATTCCGAGCACTGCCGCCACAAGGTCTTCAACGCGAGCTGGACGATCGACGGCGAGGCGCAGGACAAGAGCCTGTTCGCCATGATCAAGCACACCCACCAGCGCTCGCCGGCGCACACGCTGTCCGCCTACAAGGACAACGCCGCGGTGATCGAGGGTCACGCGGGCAGGCGTTTCTTCACCGACGGCGGGGGGATCTGGCGTGCGCACCAGGAGCAGGTCGACTACGCGATCAAGGTCGAGACCCACAACCACCCCACCGCGATCGCGCCCTGGCCGGGCGCGGCCACCGGCGCCGGCGGCGAGATCCGCGACGAGGGTGCGACCGGCCGCGGGGCCAAGCCCAAGGCGGGCCTGACCGGCTTCTCGGTGTCCGACCTGCGCATTCCAGGCGCGCCGGAACCGTGGGAGGTCGAGCGTCCGCTGCCGCCGCGGATGGCCAGCGCGTTCGAGATCATGCGCGACGGACCGCTCGGCGCCGCCGCCTTCAACAACGAGTTCGGCCGTCCGTGCCTGGGCGGATACTTCCGCACCTACGAGCACGAGACCGGCGAAGCCGGCGTGCGTCGCGGCTACGACAAGCCGATCATGATCGCCGGCGGCCTGGCCAACATCCGCCGCGAGCACGTGCAGAAGCGCGAGGTGCAGCCCGGCCACGCGGTGGTCGTGTTGGGCGGCCCCGCGATGCTGATCGGCCTGGGCGGTGGCGCCGCCTCCTCGGTGGCTTCCGGCGCCTCCAGCGCGGAGCTGGATTTCGCCTCGGTGCAGCGCGACAACGCCGAGATGGAGCGGCGTTGCCAGCAGGTGATCGACAGCTGCTGGATGCGTGGCGAGCACAATCCGATCGTCAGCATCCACGACGTCGGCGCGGGCGGGCTGTCCAACGCGATTCCCGAGCTGCTCAACGACGCCGGCGTGGGCGGCGAGATCGATCTCTCCAGGGTGCCTTGCGACGACCCTTCGCTCTCGCCGATGCAGGTGTGGAGCAACGAGTCGCAGGAGCGCTACGTGCTGGCCATCGCGCCGGAGCACCTGCCCGAGTTCGAGGCGTACTGCCGGCGCGAGCGCTGTCCCTATGCCGTGGTCGGTGCCGCCACCGCCGAGCGCGTGCTGCGCGTGACCGATCCGCGCCGCAACCTCACCGTGATCGACCTGCCGATGGACGTGCTGTTTGGCAAGCCGCCGCGCATGCACCGCGATACGCGGCGGATCAAGCCGCGCGTGGACCTGCTGCCGGACCTTTCCGGCATCGGCATGGACGAGGCGGTGCAGCGCGTGCTGCGCCTGCCCACCGTGGGCAGCAAGAGCTTCCTGGTCACCATCGGCGACCGTACCGTCGGCGGCCTCAACCACCGCGACCCGATGGTCGGTCCATGGCAGGTGCCGGTGGCCGACTGCGCGGTCACGCTGACCGACTTCGACGGCTACCAGGGCGAGGCGATGGCGATGGCCGAGCGCGCCCCGGTCGCGCTGCTCAGCAGCCCCGACGCCGCGCGCCTGGCGGTGGGCGAGGCGATCACCAACCTCGCCGCCGCGCCGATCGAGTCGCTGGGCGAGATCCGCCTGTCGGCGAACTGGATGGCCGCGGTCAACCATCCGGGCGAGGACGCCGCGCTGTTCGACGCGGTCAAGGCGGTCGGCATGGAGCTCTGCCCTGCGCTGGACATCGCCATCCCGGTCGGCAAGGACTCGCTCTCCATGCAGACCGTGTGGCAGGACGGCGAGCAGCCGCAGCGCACGGTCGCGCCGGTGTCGCTGGTGATCACCGGCTTCGCCCGCGTCGGCGACGTGCGCCGCACGCTGACGCCGCAGCTGCGGCTGGACCGCGGCGACTCCGACCTGTGGCTGATCGACCTCGGCGCCGGCCGCGACCGGCTCGGCGGCTCGGCGCTGGCGCAGGTGTTCAACCGCGCCGGCGGCGTGCCGCCGGACCTGGACGACGCCAGGCGCCTGCGCGCGCTCTTCGAGCTGGTGCAGGAGGCCAACCGCGCCGGCCTGGTGCTGGCCTACCACGACCGTTCCGACGGCGGCGCCATCGTGACCCTGCTGGAGATGGCCTTCGCCGGCCACTGCGGTCTGGAGATCCACCTGGACGGCTGGGCCGAAGCCACCTTGCGCGCGCTGTTCAACGAGGAGCTGGGTGCCGTGCTGCAGGTGGCCAGCGCCAACCGCGAGGCCTTCGAGGCGCTGCTGGTCAAGCACGGCCTGGCCGGCATGAGCCATCGTATCGGGCGGCCCAAGGAGAAGCTCGGCATCAAGCTGTTCCTCGGCAGCGAGAGCGTGTTCAAGTGGAACTGGACGCAGCTGTTCGCCTGCTGGAACCACGCCAGCCACGCCATGCAGCGCCTGCGCGACAACCCGCTCAGCGCCGACGTCGAGCTGGACTGGCGGCTGGACGATGCCGACCCCGGCATCAGCCCCAAGCTCAGCTTCAATCCCGCCGAGGACGTCGCGGCGCCGTACATCGCCACCGGCGCGCGCCCGCGCGTGGCGGTGCTGCGCGAACAGGGCGTCAACGGCCAGGTCGAGATGGCCGCGGCGTTCACCCGCGCCGGCTTCGAGGCGGTGGACGTGCACATGTCCGACCTCGCCGCCGGTCGGCACACGCTCGCCGACTTCCGCGGCTTCACCGCCTGCGGCGGCTTCTCCTACGGCGACGTGCTCGGCGCCGGCCGCGGCTGGGCCGCGTCGATCCTGTACAACGCCGCGCTGCGCGAGCAGTTCGAAGCCTTCTTCAACGACCCGTCGAAATTCGCCCTGGGCGTGTGCAACGGCTGCCAGATGCTCTCGCAGCTGAAGGACATCATCCCGGGCGCCAGGCACTGGCCGAAGTTCCTGCGCAACGCCTCCGAGCAGTACGAGGCGCGCCTGTCCACGCTGGAGGTGCTCGATTCGCCCAGCCTGTTCTTCAAGGGCATGGCCGGCTCGCGCATCCCGGTCGCGGTCGCGCACGGCGAGGGGCGGGTGCATTTCCCCTCCGCGTGCAGCCCGTCGAAGGCGCAGGCGGCGGTGCGCTTCGTGGACAACCGCGGCCGCCCGACCGAGAACTACCCGCTCAACCCGAACGGCTCGCCCGGCGGCCTGGCCGGCTTCACCGCCGCCGACGGGCGCGTGACCATCATGATGCCGCATCCGGAGCGCGTGTTCCGCACCGTGCAGATGAGCTGGCATCCGGACGGCTGGGGCGAGGATTCGCCGTGGATGCGCATGTTCCGCAACGCGCGGGTGTGGTGCGGTTGAGCCCGGCGTCGCGCTGAGATGCCTCCCCCCGCCACGGCGGGGAGGGGAGCATCGATCTGACCACGGTTGCGTGCCCGACCCTCGCATCACCGCTGCGGTAACGTGGTCGCATGCGCCTAGCACCCAAAAGCCTCCGCAACCTTCTCCGGCACCCGCCGAAGGTGGCGGCGCCCGGGCGCGACGTGGGCTCGCGTCGTGAGCGGCTCCCCGCGCTGGCCTGGTTGCTGTTGCTGGCGATCGTCCCCTGGTGGCTGGGCGTGCCCCCGCTGCTGGCCGGTGCCGCGGCGCTGATGGTGCCGTCGGACCGCCTGCGGGCCCACGCCGGCGCGATCCGCCGCGGCCTGCGCTGGGGCTTGCCGGGCGTGCTGTTCGCCCTGCAGCGGGCGTTGGGCGGGGATGCCTTCGCCTGGGCCATGGCCCTGCTCGGCGCCCTGGTCGGCTACACGCTGCTGGCGGGGCTGGAGGCGTGGCTCGACCGCAACCTGCGCGAGCCGCTCGCGCCGGCGGAGACGCGCGATTGGCCGGCGCTGGCACTCGCCCCGGCCGGGCCGCCAGCCGCGATCGTCGAGCTGGACCCGCCGCACTGGTCGGAGGGCCGTTGCGTCGATCCCCGGGGCGGTGAGGCGCACTGGGCGGACGGCCGCTACCGCCTTGCCGACGGCAACGTCGTCGGCGGAGCGGAGCCGCGGGCGGCGTTCAGTCCGGACGGCCGCTGGTTCGCGGCAGGCGCGCCGCGCGGCGGGCTGATCCTGCTCGATCGCGGCAAGGGCCGCCGCTATCGCCTGCACGGCTGGGACCTGTGCGGCTGGCACGAGGGGCCCTGGCTCGCGCGCGGCACGGGCCCGGCGATGGCCTGGAAGGAAGTGTTCGGGCAGCGCGGCTAGGGCGTCGCGCCCGCAGCCCGAGCCGCAAAGGGGGCAGGGCACCCGGCCCCGGTTCTCCCCGCACGCCGCCTCCCGCATACTTGCGCAGTGTCCACTTCCATCCCCCTCACAAGGACGCTGCCGGTCAGCGTGATCGTGGTCTGCGCCGACAGCGGCCCCTCGCTGCACGACTGCGCGCAGCGCGTGCTGGCCAGCACCGTGCCACTGGAGCTGATCCTCATCGACAACGGTTCGTCCGACGGCGTGCCGCAGGCGATCGAGCGCGCGCATGCGGGCGAGCCGCGGCTGCGGGTGATCTACAACCACGCCAACCTCGGTTTCGGCCCGGCGGTGAACCGCGCCGCCGCGGCGGCGCGCGGCGAACATCTGCTGGTACTCAACCCGGACTGCCTGCTCGAGGCGGATACGCTCACGCGGCTGCTCGACGTGCTCGACGCCCACCCGGAGGCGGGCATCGTCGGCGCGGTGGTCTGTCACGCCGACGGGACTCCGGACCCCGCCTCGTACCGCCGCGACCCGTTGCTGCGGCGCGCGCTGGCGACGCTGCTGGGCCGGCGCGGCGGCATGAACATCGAGGGGCCGGTGCCCGCCGGGGTGGTGCCCGCCGAAGCGGTCTCCGGGGCGATCATGCTGCTGCCGCAGCGCGTGTTCGCGCAGCTCGGCGGTTTCGACGAGGCCTATTTCCTGCACTGCGAGGACCTGGACCTGTGCCGCCGGGCCCGCGACGCCGGTTGCCGGGTGCTGCTGGCCGGCGACGTGCGCGTGCTGCACGGCAAGGGCGGATCGAGCCGGCACCGGCCGATCTTCGTCAGCCGGCACAAGCACCATGGCATGTGGCGCTGGTTCCGCAAGTTCGACCCGGCCGCACGGAACCCGTTGCTGGCCGGCCTGGTGTGGGTGGGCATCTGGGCGCACTTCGCGGCCCAGATCCCCGGCCAGCTGTGGCGCCTGGCCAGGGTTTCGCGCCCGGCACGGTAGCGTGCTCGCGATGTCGCGTTCCGCTCGGGGCACGGCAAGGCAGAAGCGTCGCGAGCAAGCTCGCTCCTGCCCATAGAATGGGCGGATGACTTCCTCGCGCCCCCGTACCCTGGCCGCCACCTTCGGCCTGCTCGCCCTGACCGCCGTCTGGGGCTCGACCTTCGTGCTGATCAAGGACGTGGTGGGACGCATGCGCGTAGTGGATTTCCTCGCCGTGCGCTTCGTGCTCGCGGCGCTGGTCATGCTGGTGCTGTTCGCAAGGCCGGTGCGACGGCTGGCGCGACCGCAGCTGGGGCGCGCGCTGCTGCTGGGCGTGGTCTACGGCCTGGGCCAGCTGCTGCAGACCTGGGGCCTCAAGCTGATCGCCCCCAGCGTCAGCGGCTTCGTCACCGGCATGTACGTGGTGTTCACCCCGCTGCTCGCCTGGCTGCGGTTGCGCGAACGGATCGCCACGCCGGTCTGGCTGGCAGTGGCGCTGGCGACCGGCGGGCTGGCGCTGTTGTCGCTGCACGGCGTCTCGGTCGACCGGGGCGTGTGGCTCACGCTGGCCTCGGCCGCGCTCTACGCCCTGCACATCGTGGGACTGGGGCGCTGGTCGCGCGAGGGGGACGCGGTCGGCATGTCGGCGGTGCAGGTGGCGGCGATCGCCGCGGTCTGCCTGCTTGCCACCGCGCCGGAGGGACCGGCGCTGCCGCCCGACGCCTCCGCCTGGGGCGCCGTGCTGTACATGGCGCTGGTCGCCGGTGCCGGCGCGATGCTGATGCAGACCTGGGCGCAGGCGCACCTGCCGCCCGCCCGCGCGGCGATCGTGATGACCACCGAGCCGGTGTTCGCGGCGGCCTTTGCCGTCTCGCTCGGCGTCGACGCGCTCACCTGGCGCATGCTGGCCGGCGGGGCGCTGGTGCTGGCGGCGATGTACCTGGTGGAACTGGCGCCGCGGCCCGGCGCCACGGTGCAGGCGGAAGCCCTGCACCACGAAGTCTGAGCCGTCCCGGGACGAGTAGGAGCGGGCTTGCTCGCGACGGGTTCTGCCCGGCACACGCTAGAGCTGAAGCATCGCGAGCAGGACGCTCCTGCAGGCTGCGGGTCCTGGCGGCCGGCGTCTCAGCAGCAGCGCCCGCCCGTGCCCTTGTAGCGCGCCGCCTGCCGCTCGCGGAAGAACTCGGCGTAGCTGGGCACGGGCCGCTCGGGATGGTGCTCGCGCAGGTGGCGCACGTAGGCGTCGTAGTCGGGTACGCCGCAGCACAGGCGCGCCGTCTGCACGGCGCGCGACCAGGCCGAGCGCAGCAGCTCTTTCATGGCGCCCGCGCCGCGACGGTGTCGAGCGCCACGTACGGTTCTTCCTGTGCGGTCGGGTGGTTGATCCGCCAGGCGCGCAGGATGGTGCGCAGGGCAAAGGCGGCCATGGCCAGCACCAGCAGCATGAACAGGCCGGTGAGCGCCGCGTCGACGTAGTTGTTGGTGACGATGCGCTGCATCTCGGCCGCGTTCTTCGCCGGAGCGAGCAGCTTGCCGTCGGCCATCGCCTGGGCGTACTTCTGCGCCGCGGCGGTGAAGCTGATCGGGCCGACCAGCTTCTCGAAGCCGGCGGTGAGCGTGCACACGATCAGCCACAGCGCGGGAATGCCCGGCACCCACACGTAGCGCTCGCGCTTGAGCTTGACCACCACCACCGTCGCCAGCATCAGCGCGATCGCCGCCAGCATCTGGTTGGCGATGCCGAACAGCGGCCACAGCGTGTTGATGCCGCCGAGCGGATCGACCGCGCCCTGGTACAGGAAGTAGCCCCACAGGCCCACGCAGATCACCGTGGCCAGCAGGTTGCCGGTCCATGACTCGGTGTGCTGCAGCGGCTTGTACACCAGGCCGGCGATCTCCTGGATCATGAAGCGGCCCACGCGCGTGCCGGCATCCACCGTGGTGAGGATGAACAGCGCCTCGAACAGGATCGCGTAGTGGTACCAGAACGCCATCATGCCGCCACCCGGGACGATCTCGTGCAGCAGCCGCGCCATGCCCACGGCCAGCGTCGGGGCGCCACCGGCGCGCGAGAGCACGCTGGCCTCGCCGATGTCGCTTGCGGTGCGCGTCAGGTCGTCGGGCGTGACCACGAAGCCCCACTGGCTGATCGTCTGTGCGGCTTGTTCGGCGGTGGTGCCGATCAGCGCCGCCGGCGAGTTCATCGCGAAGTACACGCCCGGGTGAAGCGAGGCCGCCGCGACCAGCGCCATGATCGCCACGAAGGCCTCCATCAGCATGCCGCCGTAGCCGACCATGCGTGCCTCCCCCTCGTTGGCGAGCAGCTTGGGCGTGGTGCCCGAGGCGATGATCGAATGCCAGCCCGACACCGCGCCGCAGGCGATGGTGATGAACAGGAACGGGAACAGGTTGCCCTGGAACACCGGCCCGGTGCCGTCGATGAAGCGCGTGACCGCCGCCATCTGCAGCGTCGGCGCGGCCAGGAAGATCGCCAGCGCCAGCAGCGCGATGGTGCCGATCTTGAGGAAGGTCGACAGGTAGTCGCGCGGCGCCAGCAGCAGCCACACCGGCAGCACCGAGGCGCAGAAGCCGTAGGCGATCAGCAGCCAGGCCAGCGCCCTGGCGTCGAAGTCGAACGCCGGCCCCAGCGTGGCCGACTCGGCGACGTAGCGGCCCAGCCAGATCGAGGCCAGCAGCAGCACCAGGCCGATGATCGACACCTCGAGGATGCGCCCCGGCCGCAGCCAGCGCAGGTACACGCCCATCAGCAGCGCGATCGGGATCGTGCACGCCACGGTGAAGGTGCCCCACGGGCTGTGCGTGAGCGCCTTGACCACCACCAGCGCCAGCACCGCCAGCACGATCATCATCAGCACCAGCACGCCGAACATCGCTACCACGCCCGGCGCCGGTCCCAGCTCCTCGCGCAGCATGTGGCCCAGCGAGCGGCCGTCGCGGCGCAGCGACAGCGCCAGGATCATGAAGTCCTGCACCGCGCCGGCGAACACCACGCCGAACAGGATCCACAGCGTGCCCGGCAGATAGCCCATCTGCGCCGCCAGGACCGGACCCACCAGCGGGCCGGCGCCGGCGATCGCGGCGAAGTGATGGCCGAATACCACCCACTTGTCGGTGGGCACGTAGTCCAGGCCGTCGGGATGGCGCATGGACGGCGTGGCGCGCGACGGATCGAGCTGCAGCACCGAATGCTCCACGAACTTGCCGTAGAAGCGATAGCCGATCACGAACACGGCGATGGCCGCGGCGACCAGCCAGATCGCGTTGATCGGCTCGCCGCGGCGCAGGGCGACCACGCCCAGGCAAAAGGCACCGACGATGGCGATGGCGGCCCAGAGGATCTTTGCCGCAGGGCTGGCGGGAACGGAGGCGCTGGCGTTCATGGGCACTTCTCCTGGCGGATACCGGCAAGGGTCGTCCTGCGCCCCGCGCGGGTCAATGGCACAGCGGCCGCGGGCGTATTAGCCATTGGTCGAATGCCGGCGGTGCCACCGGCCGATGGGCCGCGTACACTCGGTTCCTCCCGCTTTCGGAGACCGCCATGCCCTTGCGTTCGATCCGCTCCGGCCTGCTCGGGCTCGCCCTCGCCGCCGTCGCCCTGCCGGCCGGCGCCCACGGTCAGCTGGACGAGCTGCTCAAGCAGCTGAAACAGTCCCGGGGTCACGGCGCCTCGCGGGCGGCCTCCCTGCCGGCGGCCGACGTCGCCGCCGGGCTCAAGGAGGCGCTCGCCAAGGGCACCGCGAACGCGATCCGGTCGCTCGGCCGTACCGACGGCTTCTGGGGCAATGCCAAGGTGCGCATCCCGCTGCCCGGCAAGCTGGAGCAGGCCGGCCAGCTCGCCCGCCAGCTCGGGCAGGGGGCCAAGGTCGACGCCTTCGAGCTCAGCATGAACCGCGCCGCCGAGAAGGCCGTGCCGCAGGTGGCCGACATCTTCGGCGACGCGATCCGCCGGATGACGGTGCAGGATGCGCGCGGCATCCTGAGCGGCGGCGACCACGCGGCGACCGACTTCTTCCGCCGCACCGCCGGCGAGGCCCTCGCCGCGCGCATCCGTCCGATCGTCGCCGAGGCCACCGACCGCGTCGGCGTGACGCAGAAGTACAAGGCGCTCACCGCGGGCAACGGCGGGGCCCTCGGCGGCGTGCTCGGCTCGCTGGGCGGCCTCGGTGGCGACGGCGCGAGCGGCAAGCCCAGCGCGCTCGACCTCGACGACTACGTCACCGCGCGGACCCTGGACGGGCTGTTCACCGTGATCGGCGAGCAGGAGCAGTCGATCCGCCACGACCCCGCCGCCCGGACCACCGCGCTGCTCAGGAAGGTGTTCGGCAGCCGCTGAGCGGCACCCCGGGGGCGTGGCGGTCCCTTGCAATCCGGCCGCAGCGCCCGCAGTCCCTTCCGCCTGCACGTCGACGATGCGAGGCCTGCCATGATCCGCGAGATTCTCAAGATGGGCGATCCGCGCCTGCTGCGCATCGCACCTGCGGTACCGGACGCGATGCTGGGCAGCCGCGAGCTGGAAGAGCTTGTCGGCGACATGTTCGACACCATTTCCGCGGCCGGCGGCGTGGGCCTGGCCGCGCCGCAGATCGGCGTGGACCTGCAACTGGTGATCTTCGGCTTCGACCGCTCCGAGCGCTATCCGGATGCGCCCGCGGTGCCGCGCACGATCCTGCTCAACCCGCTGGTCACGCCGCTCTCGCAGGACATGGAGGAAGGCTGGGAGGGCTGCCTGTCCGTGCCCGGCCTGCGCGGGGCGGTCAACCGCTACACGCTGATCCGCTACCAGGGCATCGACCCGCAGGGCCAGCCGATCGACCGCACGGCGGAAGGCTTCCATGCGCGTGTGGTGCAGCACGAGTGCGACCACCTGATCGGACGCCTGTACCCGTCGCGCATTACCGATTTCTCGAAGTTCGGCTTCACCGACGTGCTGTTCCCTGGGCAGGCGGTGGTGGAGGACTGAGCCATGCGTGCGATCTGTCGACCCGGCACTCGCCAGGAGCGATAAACCTCGGTCGTCATCACCGTTTCCCGGCCTGCACCCTGCGCATGGAGCATGTCGCCCCGGCCGCCGCTCCATCCACCAGTCCGTTGAAAGGCGGGACACACTACTGCGGCGTGGTGGTCGACGAGGCGGTGAACCCGGAAGCGGTCTGGTAGCTAGCCGGACCCACCCCGCGGCACCGCCGGTCGGGCCGGCCTGGCCGGGCGTTGGGTACGCGCGCAGCGCACGGTGGCCGCGCAGCCCGTATCCTAGGCCCCTCGCTGCCAGGGGGCTCCATGCACGCCAACGGATCCGCCGCGCCGCTGCGCGGCTTTCGCTACTACGACTTGCTGGTCGGCGGCATGGTCGCCGTGCTGTTGTGCTCGAACCTGATCGGGCCGGCCAAGGTGTGCACGGTGACCTTGCCGGTGCTCGGCGCGCTGTCCTTCGGTGCGGGCAACCTGTTCTTCCCGGTCAGCTACATCTTCGGCGACGTGCTCACCGAGGTGTACGGCTACGCCCGCGCGCGGCGTGCGATCTGGGCGGGCTTCGGCGCGATGCTGTTCGCCACGCTGATGTCGCAGGCGATCATCCGCATGCCGGCGAGCCCGTCCGAGCCCTTCAATGCGCAGCTGCAACCGGCGCTGGAGATCGTCTTCGGCGGCACCTGGCGCATCGCGCTGGCCTCGATCGTCGCCTACTGGCTGGGCGACTTCGCCAATTCCTTCGTGCTGGCCAAGATGAAGCTGCTCACCAGCGGCCGCTGGTTGTGGACGCGCACCATCGGCTCGACCCTGGTGGGGCAGGGCGTGGACAGCCTCACCTTCTACCCGATCGCCTTCACCGGCATCTGGGAGGGCCAGACCATCGTCAAGGTGATCGTCTTCAACTGGACGATGAAGGTGCTGGTGGAGGTGGTGTTCACGCCGCTCACGTACGCCGCGGTGGGCTTCCTCAAGTCGCGCGAGGGCGTCGACACCTTCGATGAGGGGACCCACTTCACGCCATTCAGCCTGAGGGACGAAGGCGAGCTCAAGCGCTATGGATGAGGCCGCGCGCCACGCGCTTCCGCGCAATGCGGGCATCGACCTGCTGCGCGGACTGGCCATCGTGTTCGTGCTGCTCAACCATCTGGGCCTGCCGATGCGCATCCCGCTCAAGGCCACCGCACTGGCGGACGTGCTGCCGGTGCGGCTGCTGCAGGCGCTCAACTACAACGGCTACGAGGCCGTGTTCGTGTTCTTCGTGATCTCCGGCTTCCTGATCGCCGGCAACGCGTTGCAGCGCTGGGGCAGCCTGGCGCGGATCGAGCCCGCGGCCTTCTACGCGCGCCGCTTCGCCCGCATCGTGCCCTGCCTGGTCGCGCTGCTGGCGGTGCTCGTCGTGCTGCACGGCCTGGGCGTGGCGGATTACGTCATCCATCGCCCCGGCCAGTCGCTCGGTCGCGCGCTGCTCGCGGCGCTGGGCCTGCACCTCAACTGGTACGAGGGCCTGACCGGCTACCTGCCGGGCAGCTGGGACGTGCTGTGGTCGCTGTCGATCGAGGAGGCCTTCTATCTCGGCTTTCCGCTGGTTTGCCTGCTGACCCGCCGCACCTGGGTGCTGGCGCCGCTGCTGTTCATGCTGGCGCTGTCGCTGCCGTGGACGCGCGCCGCGCTGGACGGCAAAGAGATCTGGCAGGAGAAGGCCTACCTGCCCGGCATGGCCGCGATCGCCACCGGCGTGCTCGGTGCGCTGGCGCCGGCGCCGGCGAGGGTGTGGCCGCCGCTTGCCTGCCGAGTGCTGCGCCGGTTCGGCGCGCTGGGCCTGCTCGGCGCCACGCTGGGCGGCCACTGGCTGTGGCCGCTGCTGCACGAGGGCACCCTGCTGCTGCTGACCGGCTCCACCCTCGCGCTGCTGGTCGCCTTCCGCCTCGATGCGCCGGGGGTGCCGCGCGGCCTGCGCTGGCTGTGCAGCTGGGGCCGGCTGAGCTACGAGATCTATCTCAGCCACATGTTCGTGGTGTACGGGCTGATGCGGCTGTATCGGTGGAGCGGGGCCGATCCGCGGCTCGGGTTCCTCTGGTACCCGGCGGCCTTCGCGCTGTGCTGGGCCCTGGGCTGCGGGGTGGCGCGCTGGCTGTCCGGGCCCTGCGAGCGCTGGCTGCGTGGCCGCTGGCCGCGGCCTGCGCCGGCGCGGGTGGGGGCCGCCTCCGCGGCGGGATGACCGTGCCTCGACAGAGGCGCGCGCAGGCTGTGCCGGCAGCCTGGACGATCCGCGGTCATGAACCTGCAAGAGCGCATCCAGCTCCTCACCCATGCCATCGAGCACAGGCATCGCCTGCGCATCGTCTACAGCGGTAAGGAGCGCCTCGGCGAGCCGCAGTGCCTGGGCGAGAGCAAGCGCGGCACGGTGGTCCTGCGCGTGTACCAGATCCGGGGCGGAAGCCACCCCGAAGCGCTGCTCGACGTCGCCAAGGTGACCACGCTCGAATTGCTGGATGAGCATTTCGACGAGCCTGGCCCGCACTACAGGCGCAACGATTCGGCGATGCGCAGGATCATCTGCCAGCTGTGACGGGAGCGGCCGTCGCGCGCTGCCGCCTACGCAAGCGCATGGATCGCGCGCTCGGCGGACTTGCCGGGCGGCGGCAGCTACTGCGGGCGCCGAGCGTAGCTGGCGGTCAGGATCTCCCAGACGTGCCCGTCCGGTTCCGACCAGTACACGATGCGGCCGTCGCCTTGCCGCTTGACCTGCATGTCCATCGGCCCCATCGGGTTGCTGCGGTACGGGATACCTTGCTCCACGAGCCGGCCGAGGATCGCGTCGAATGCCGCCTCGTCGACCCGGAAGCAGTAGTGCTGTACCGAGAACTCGCCGAGGATCTGCCCGAAATCCAGCGTCAGCTCGTCGCTGACGTAGACCGGGCTGAAAGGGCCGGCATCGGTGTTCTCCGACCAGGGCACGTCCAGGATGCTGGCCAGCCGCGCGGCGGCCGCCTTGCGGTCGCGTGCGGGAACGATCAGGTGATCCAGTCGGATGGACATGGGTAGCTCCTTGAGGCGCTCGATGGGCGGGCGGCGGACACCTGCGGCACTCACGCTGTCGTCGTGGCGATCACCTGGTAATGCTGCACCAGCGGCTCGAATTCCAGCAGGTAATCCCGGTCTTCCGGGTAGTACCTGGCCTTCAGCAGGTCATCCCCGGCAAAGGCTCGTACGGCGTCTTCCGATGCCCAGCGGGTCACGGTCACGAAATGCGTGGTGTCGCCCTCGTCACGGCGCAGGACGGTCACGTCCAGGTTGCCCGGGACCGACCGGTAGTCCGGAACCGCGCGCTCTGCGAGGAAGCGCGCGTACGCGTCCGCCTTGGACCGAAGGGTTCGCCCGTGCCACATGCGGCAGATCATGCATGGCCTCCGCTGGTCATGGAGCGGCTCATCGGCGGCACGGGTGAGTGCCGACACGGCCTGCCCGCCAAGGATGGAACGCCAGTCGCAGCCAGCCCGGCCCGAGCATAACCTCGAGGACCCCGATGAGGGCCGCCACCCACCCGTCAGCTTCCCAGCCGGGTTCGCCGCTGTCAAAGTCGTCGAAAAGGTCCCGCTGGCCGGGGAGCGCCGCGCGGCGTTTCCAAACGGTCCTCACGCCGAGGCCGATCCGCGACAGTGCGAAAAGGACGTTGATCCATGTGTCCACGAGCGTCCCTCGGGCGATGCTGCGCTACGCGCTTGCGATGGGCATGGCAGAAACCGCGAGGCCCCTTTGCACCCTGTGCCGAAACCCGCCCTGCGCGGTGCGGCAACGCGGGGGGGCCGGGCGGGATCGCTAGGGGCTCAGCCGGCCCACGTACCAGTTCCTGCCATCCGCGTGCAGGCTGTTCGCTACCGGCGACGCCGTCCCCTCGGAGGTCTCGATGTCCAGGCTGATCCGGAAGCCGTCCCGCGGCCAGCGCGCCATGGCGATCTGGAACTCCTTCGCCCGATCGGGCAGGAACCGTTGGCCCTCGAAGCCGTTGAAGCGCGCCACGTTCGCGGTCCACCCCGAGTTGTTCCACCAGCGCCACTCCGGCCAGGCCTTCCCGTATCCGCTGCGTTCGCCCAGCCGCGCCGAGGCGTGGAGGTTCAGGTACGCGCCCGCGGCACCGTCCCGCGCAAGATAGAGGTTCACGCCGAACACGCGTGGCGCCGGCAGGACGACCGCCGCATAGACGAACCTGCCGTCGTGCTTGAGCAGGAGCCGCACGTCGTGCGCGAGCCTGATCTCGGCGGCATCCCCCCATTCCGCCCCGTCGATGCGGCCATCCAGCAACACGGGAAGCCCCCGCGGCACGAAGAGCGGCACGGCGGGACGAACGGGCTCTTCGATCGGCTGCGCCAGGCTGGCGGCGGCGCTGAGGACAATCGGCAGGAACATGGCGGAGCTCGGGTTGGCGGTGGACCGATCCGGCCGTGGCGGGCCTGGCCTGCAGCCTAGTGTCCGGCTACAGCGGCGGCAAGTAAGGAGTCACTATGGCCTCGAGAAGGCGAACCAGTTCCGGGTCCATGTACGCGAACTCGTCCGGGATATCGAGGGCAAACCACGCGAGCCTTGCCCGGGCGAGGCTGGAACCTGGTCGAAAGCCTGGCGCGATGCGCGCGCTCCATGACGAAGATGATGTGCGCCCATCGCAGCCGTTCGGGCGTAACCGGGCTTTCCGCGTCGTGCTTCAACCCCGCGGACGAGGTCTCGATGCCGGGCCAGCTGGCGAAAACTGTTCCGCCGTCGGGCTGCGAAGGCGGTTCTGGCTGCATGGAACCTGCCCCTTTGCCGGTTTCGGGCCTCGAGGGCGGTGGAGATGCCACCTCAGCCGCGGTGGCGATTGATCTGCCCGCGCAGGTCCCGGGTGGCGCGGCGGGCGGCTTGGGCGAAGTCCTCGCCGGTACCGGCGTAGAGGATGGCGCGGGAGGAGCTGATCATGAGGCCGGTGCCATTGCGGGTGCGGCCATGGCGCAGCACGGCTTCGACGTCGCCGCCCTGGGCGCCGATGCCGGGCACGAGCAGGGGCATGTCGCCGACCAGGGCGCGCACCTGGGCCAGTTGTTCCGGCCAGGTGGCGCCGGTGACCAGGGCGCAGTTGCCGTTGGCGTTCCACTCGTTCGCGATCGTGCGGGCCACGTGCTGGTAGAGCGGCAGGCGCCGGCCGTCGGTGCCTTCCACGCTGAGGTCCTGCAGGTCCGCGGCGCCGGGGTTGGAGGTGTGGCAGAGCAGGATCACGCCCTTGTCGGCGCGGTCCAGGAAGGGCTGGATGGAGTCGCGGCCGAGATACGGGTTCAAGGTGACGGCGTCGGCTTTGTAGCGCTCGAAGGCTTCGGTCGCGTAGTGCTGGGCAGTGGAGCCGATGTCGCCGCGCTTGGCGTCGAGGATCACCGGGATGCCCGGGTAGGCGGTATGGATGTGGGCGATCAGGCGCTCGAGCGCGTCTTCGGCGCGCAGGGCGGCGAAGTGGGCGATCTGGGGCTTGTAGGCGCAGACCAGGTCCGCGGTGGCGTCGACGATGGCGCGGCAGAAGTCGAACACCGCGTCGGGCGTTCCGCGCAGGTGGGAGGGGAACTTGGCCGGCTCGGGGTCGAGGCCGACGCAGACGAGGGAGTCATTGCGCTGCCATGCCTGGTGCAGGGACTGCATGAAGTGCATGGAAGGCTCCTCGTGCTGTGGTGATCGTAGTGTCGCTCGATGGGGGCCGAGGCTGGCGCGGCCCCTCACCCCGGCCCTCTCCCCGGGGGAGAGGGAGCAGGACGCCCCTCGCGCGGAGGGGCGATCCACTCAGGCCAGCTTCTTGTACTTCACGCGCTTGGGGCCGGCGTCGTCGCCGAGGCGGCGCTTCTTGTCGGCTTCGTACTCGTTGTAGTTGCCGGGGAAGAACTCGACGTGCGAGTCGCCCTCGAAGGCCAGGATGTGGGTGGCGATGCGGTCGAGGAACCAGCGGTCGTGGCTGATCACGATGGCGCAGCCGGGGAACTCCAGCAACGCGTCTTCCAGTGCGCGCAGGGTTTCCACGTCCAGGTCGTTGGACGGCTCGTCCAGCAGCAGCACGTTGCCGCCCTGCAGCAGGGTCTTGGCCATGTGCAGGCGGCCGCGTTCACCACCGGAGAGGTTGCCGACGATCTTCTGCTGGTCGGTGCCCTTGAAGTTGAAGCGGCCGATGTAGGCGCGCGACTGGATTTCGAAGTTGCCGATGGTGAGGATGTCGGCACCGCCGGAGACTTCCTGCCAGACGTTGTTCCTCGGGTCCAGCGCATCGCGCGACTGGTCGACGTAGGCGAGCTTGACCGTGTGGCCGAGCTTGATCTCGCCGGCGTCCGGCTTCTCCTTGCCGATGATCATCTTCATCAGCGTCGATTTGCCCGCGCCGTTCGGACCGATCACACCCACGATCGCGCCCGGCGGGATCTTGAACGACAGGTCGTCGATCAGCACCCGGTCGCCGAACGCCTTGGTGACGTTCTTGAACTCGATCACCTCGTTGCCCAGGCGCTCGCCCGGCGGGATGAAGATCTCGTTGGTCTCGTTGCGGCGCTGGTACTCGACCGAGTTCAGCTCCTCGAAGCGGTTCAGGCGCGCCTTGCCCTTGGACTGGCGGCCCTTGGCGGCCGAGCGCACCCACTCGAGCTCCTTCTCGATCGCCTTCTGGCGCGCCTTCTCCTGCTGCGCTTCCTGCTTGAGGCGCTGGTCCTTCTGCTCCAGCCATTCGGTGTAGTTGCCCTTCCAGGGGATGCCGCGGCCGCGGTCGAGCTCGAGGATCCACTCGGCGGCGTTGTCCAGGAAGTAGCGGTCGTGGGTGACCGCCACCACGGTGCCGGGGTAGTCCTGCAGGAAGTGCTCCAGCCACTCGACCGACTCGGCGTCCAGGTGGTTGGTCGGCTCGTCCAGCAGCAGCATGTCCGGCTTGGACAGCAGCAGGCGGCACAGCGCCACGCGGCGCTTCTCGCCGCCGGAGAGCGGGCCGACCTTGGCGTCCCACGGCGGCAGGCGCAGCGCGTCGGCTGCCACCTCGAGCTGGCGCTCCAGCGCGTGCGCGTCATTGGCGGCGAGCAGGTTTTCCAGTTGCTCCTGTTCCTTGGCGAGCGCGTCGAAGTCGGCGCCCTCCTCGGCGTAGGCGGCGTAGACCTCCTCCAGGCGCTTCTGCGCGTTGAGGATCTCGGCGACGCCTTCCTCGACCACCTCGCGGACGGTCTTGTCCGGATCGAGCTGCGGCTCCTGTGCCAGGTAGCCGACCTTGATGCCCGGCTGCGGGCGGGCCTCGCCCTGGTAGTCGGTGTCCACGCCGGCCATGATCCGCAGCACCGTGGACTTGCCCGCGCCGTTCAGGCCCAGCAGGCCGATCTTGGCGCCGGGGAAGAAGGAGAGCGAGATATCCTTGATGATCTGGCGCTTCGGGGGAACGATCTTGCTGACCCCGTTCATGGTGTAGATGTACTGCATGGAGCCTCCGGAGACGTACGCCGCGGCCGCCTGCGGTGGCGGGCGGGAGAGGGCGTTCGGTAAACGGTCAGTATAGCGGTTCGGCCGGGCCGGCCGAAGCCGTGGCCGGGTGGCGGCCGCCGTCGCGCCGGGGCGGGTACGCGCGCAGGTCGCCCAGATGGCGGCGTTGTGGTGCCGTTCAAGCCTGGGGTTCAGCGCTTCTCGCTGTCGAGCATCGCCATCTGCGCCGGAGCGTAGCGCTCGCCCGCCGCCGCGCCCGGCGGCACCGCCTGTTCGATCGCGGCCAGGTCATCCTCGCCCAGTCCCACGTCCAGCGCGCCGAGCGCCTCCTCGAGCCGTGGCCGGGTACGCGCGCCGATCAGTGGCACGATGTCCTCGCCGCGTGCGAGTACCCAGGCGATGGCCAGCTGCGCCACGCTCGCGCCATGCGTCTGGGCGAGCGTCCGCAGGCGGTCGACCAGTGCCAGGTTGTGCTCGAGGTTGGCGCCCTGGAAGCGCGGGCTGTGCTGGCGGAAGTCCCGTGCCGAGGGTTGGCGGTCGGCCGACCAGTGCCCGCTGATCAACCCGCGCGAGAGCACGGCGTAGGCGGTGATGCCGATGCCGAGTTCGCGGCAGGCGGGCAGGATCGCCCCCTCGATCCCGCGCGAGATCAGCGAGTATTCGATCTGCAGATCGGCCACCGGTACCACGGCGTGGGCGCGGCGGATCGTTTCGGCGCCGACCTCGGACAGGCCCAGGTGCCGAACGTAACCGGCCTGGACCAGCTCGGCCACGGCGCCGGCGGTGTCCTCGATCGGCACCGCCGGGTCCAGCCGTGCGGGGCGGTAGATGTCGACGTAGTCCGTGCGCAGGCGCCGCAGGCTGTAGGCCAGCGCGCTCTTGACCGCCTGCGGCCGCGCGTCGTAGCCCAGCCAGGCGCCATCGGGACCACGCTGCGCGCCGAACTTGACGCTGAGCAGGTAGCTGTCGCGCGGCCGACCCGCCAGCGCCTCGGCGAGCAGCATCTCGTTGTGGCCCATGCCGTAGAAGTCGCCGGTATCGAGCAGGGTGATGCCCGCATCCAGGGCGGCGTGGACGGTGGCGATGCTCTCGCGCCGGTCGGCTTGACCGTACAGTTCGGACATGCCCATGCAGCCCAGGCCCAGCGCCGAGACCTGCGGGCCGCTGCGGCCCAGCGTGCGTGCTTTCATGGCGTCTCCCAGGGCAGGACGGGCCGCCGGTATAGCAGAGCGCACGTCGTCGCGGAGCCGCCGGCCCGCAAACGCCCGAGCGACGCCCGCGGCACGCCGCCGGGATGCCATGCCGCGCGGCCAGGCTGGCGCATCGCATGTATGGGAGAGCTCGGAATGGCCCTGACCGGTGGTCCGGCATACGGTGTCGGCGCGTGGCGGCGTGCGTGGTGGTGGCACCCGAACCGGCGCTGGGCGGCTTTCCTGGTGGAGTTCGCCTGCTTCGGCCTCAAGCAGGCGTCGGCCTGCCTGTTCGGCGGGCTGATGGTCGCCTTGCTGCTGGCCACCTGGCGCTGGTATCCGGCGGATGCGCCACTGGCGCGCTACGACTTCCTCACCCTGGCGGCGCTGGGGATCCAGCTGGCGCTGCTGGCGAGCGGGCTGGAAAGCCCGCGGGAGGCCAGGGTGATCGCGCTGTTCCACGCCGTGGGCACGCTGATGGAACTGTTCAAGACTGCGGTGGGGTCGTGGACCTATCCGGAGCCGTCACTGCTGCGGCTGGGCGGCGTGCCGCTGTTCACCGGCTTCATGTACGCCTCGGTGGGGAGCTACATCGCGCGCGCCTGGCGGCTGTTAGATTTCCGCTTCGCCGGGCATCCGCCATTCGCACCGGCGTTGCTCCTGGCGCTGGGCATCTACCTCAACTTCTTCACCCATCACTACCTGCCGGACGCGTGGCCGCTGCTGTTCGCCGCGCTCGCCGTGCTGTTCGGGCCGGCGTGGGTGCACTACCGCATCCGCCGCGTTCACCGGCGCATGCCGCTGCTGCTGGGCTTCGTGCTGGTGGCGCTGTTCATCTGGCTGGCGGAAAACGTGGGCACGTTCAGCCGCGCGTGGCTCTATCCTGCGCAGCGGCATGGCTGGGCGATAGTGCCGCTGGGCAAGCTCGGCTCCTGGCTGCTGCTGATGGTGATCAGCTACGTGATGGTCTGGGGGCTGCACCGGGCCGGCGCCGGTGGTGGCCGCAAGCCCCCGGCAGGGCTACACTTTCCCGCTTACCCGCATCCACCCGCCGAGGCCCCGATGTTCCCCAAGGACTGCACGATTGAAGGTTTCGATCCCGAACTGGCCCGGGCCATGGCCGACGAGGCGCGCCGGCAGGAGGACCACGTCGAGCTGATCGCCTCGGAGAACTACGCCAGCCCGCGGGTGATGGAGGCCCAGGGTTCGGTGCTGACCAACAAGTACGCCGAAGGCTATCCGGGCAAGCGCTACTACGGCGGTTGCGAGTACGTGGACGTGGCCGAGCGGCTGGCCATCGAGCGGGTGAAGCAACTGTTCGGCGCCACCTACGCCAACGTGCAGCCGCACTCGGGCTCGCAGGCCAACCAGGCGGTGTACTTCGCGCTGCTCGAGCCGGGCGACACCATCCTGGGCATGTCGCTGGCGCACGGCGGCCATCTCACCCACGGCGCCAGGGTCAACCTCTCGGGCAAGCTGTTCAACGCGGTGCAGTACGGCGTGAACGACCAGGGCTTCGTGGACTACGACGAGGTCGAGCGCCTGGCCGTGGAGCACAAGCCGAAGATGATCGTCGCCGGCTTCTCGGCCTATTCGCAGGTGATGGACTGGGCGCGCTTCCGCACCATCGCCGACAAGGTCGGCGCGTACCTGTTCGTGGACATGGCGCACGTCGCCGGCCTGGTCGCCGCCGGCGTGTATCCCAGCCCGCTGCCGCACGCGCACGTGGTCACCTCGACCACGCACAAGACCCTCCGCGGTCCGCGCGGCGGCATCATTGTCGCCAAGGACCCGGGCGAGGAGATCGAGAAGAAGCTGCAGTCGATCGTGTTCCCGGGCATCCAGGGCGGCCCGCTGATGCACGTGATCGCCGCCAAGGCGGTGGCCTTCAAGGAGGCGCTGGAACCGGAATTCAAGACCTACCAGCAGCAGGTGGTGAAGAACGCGCAGGCGATGGCCAGGACCATCATCGAACGCGGCTACAAGATCGTTTCCGGCGGCACCCGGAACCACCTCATGCTGGTCGACATGATCGGCAAGGGCGTGACCGGCAAGGACGCGGAGGCGGCGCTGGGCAAGGCGCACATCACGGTCAACAAGAACGCCGTGCCGAACGACCCGCAGAAGCCGTTCGTCACCTCCGGCCTGCGCATCGGTACCCCGGCGGTCACCACCCGCGGCTACATGGAAGCCGACTGCGTGGAGTTGGCCAATTGGCTGTGCGACGTGCTCGACGCGCCGGGCGACGAGGCGGTGATCGCCAAGGTACGCGACAAGGTCGAGGCGCAGTGCCGGAAGTTCCCGGTGTACGGCTGATCGATCACCGATGCACTGCCCCTTCTGCCAGCACGAAGACACCCGCGTGATCGACTCGCGGCTCGCCGAGGACGGCGCTACCGTGCGCCGTCGTCGCGAATGCCCGCAGTGCGGCGAGCGGTTCAACACGTTCGAGACCGCCGAGCTCAAGCTGCCCGCCATCATCAAGAGCGGCGAGCGGCGCGAGGCGTTCGACGAACGCAAGCTGCGCACCAGCTTCGAGCGCGCGCTGCAGAAACGGCCGGTGGCCAGCCAGGACGTCGACGAGGCGGTGCGCGAGATCGTCAACGACCTGCGCCGCAGCGGCGAGCGCGAAGTGCCGTCGCGCCAGGTCGGCGAGCTGGTCATGCGCGAGCTGAAGAAGCTCGACCAGGTGGCTTACGTACGTTTCGCCTCGGTCTACCGTCGTTTCGAGGACGTGCAGGCGTTCCGGGAGGAGATCGAGAAGCTGGAGCGCGACTTGCCCGGCCTGGCCGAACTGCAGCTGCCGCTGCTCAACAGCGGCAAGCGCGCACCGTCGAAGTAGCCACGCGAAAGCCGCAGAAGCGAGCTTACTCGCGACGCTCCCGGCGCCGGAGGCAAAGGCATCGCGAGCAAGCTCGCTCCTACGTGTCGGAGGAAGCGCGTTGTCAGCCGAAGCCAGTTTTTCCCCGCTTGACCATCGGCACATGGCGCACGCCCTGCGCCTGGCCGAGTGCGGGCTGTACACGACGCAGCCGAACCCGCGCGTGGGCTGCGTGATCGCGCACGGCGAGCGCGTGGTCGGCACCGGATACCATGCGCGCGCGGGCGAGCCGCACGCGGAAGTGTTCGCGTTGCGCGAGGCGGGCGCGGCGGCCGGCGGCGCCACCGCCTATGTGACGCTGGAGCCCTGCGCCCATTTCGGCCGCACGCCGCCGTGCGCGGATGCGCTGGTGGCGGCCGGCGTGGCGCGGGTGGTGATCGCGGCCGAAGACCCGTTCCCGCAGGTGGCCGGGCAGGGGATCGCGCGGTTGCGCGCTGCAGGCATCGCGGTGGAAACGGGGTTGCTGCGGGAGGCGGCGCGCGAGCTCAACATCGGCTTCTTCAGCCGCATCGAGCGCGGCCGGCCCTGGGTGCGGGTCAAACTGGCGATGAGCCTGGACGGCCGCACGGCCCTGGCGAACGGCGAATCGAAGTGGATCTCCGGCGAGGCCGCGCGCGCCGACGTGCAGCGCTGGCGCGCGCGCAGCTCGGCCATCCTCACCGGCAGCGGCACCGTGCTGGCCGACGACCCGCGGCTCACCGTGCGTCCGCCGGACGGCCGTGAAAATCCCGCAGCCGCGGGTCCCAGGCCGCTGCGCGTCATCCTCGACCGCCGGCTCCGCACGCCGGCCGGCAGCCGCGTCCTGGATGCGGACGCACCCACTTTGCTGATGCATGCCGCCGAAGCCGCCATACCGGCCCACTTGCTGGCCGTCGAGCGCGTGGCCTTGCCGGTCGCCGGGGGCCACCTGGACCTCGATGCCGCACTGGCCGAGCTGGCGCGGCGCCAGGTCAGCGAACTGCACGTCGAAGCCGGCCCCACGCTCTGCGGAGCGCTGTTCGCGCAGGGGCTGGCCGACGAACTGCTGCTCTATGTGGCGCCAGTGCTGCTGGGCGATGCCGCGCGTCCCCTGCTGCACCTGCCGACACTTACCGACATGGCCCAGCGGTGGCGCCTGAATCCCGTCGAGCAGCGGGCGGTCGGCAGCGACTGGCGGCTGCGCCTGCGCCCGTCGCGGTGACTGCCGGACCCGGCGCGGGAAAGCAGACTCCGCTCAGTGGAGAAACGCAGGGAAGTGCGGCAAGGCGGCGACGTCGCGCGGATCGTGTGGAATCACCACGCGCGCATGGTCGCGAACGGCGATCGCTTCGAAACGGCGTATCGACTCGAGCGTCTGCAGGCGATCGACGTTGACCCGTGGTACCCGCCCGAACCGGCGGTTCTCCCGGCTGTGGTAGAGGTCGCCCGCCAGCAAGACCGCGCCGGCGTGCGGCAGGCGGATCTCCAGCACCTGGTGGCCGGGCGTGTGTCCGGGCATGAACAGGATGCGCACGCTGCCGTCGCCGAAGAGGTCCGTGTCCCCGTCGATGATGCGCTTGCGCGCGCTGCGCCAGGCGCTCACCGGCGCCAGCGGTTCGAAAGGCGGCGGCTTGTTGCCCGTGGCTGCGGCAAGCTCGCGGCGCTGCAGGATCCAGGTCGCCCCGCCGAACAGATTGGCGTTGCCGGTGTGGTCCTCGTGCCAGTGCGAAAACGCCAGGTAATCGATGTCCGCGGGCGACAAGCCCAGCGCTCCCAGCTGATCGACCAGCTTCATGCGCACGGTGCCGCGGATGCCGGGAGCCAGCTCCGCGCCGCCCGGCTGGTCGGCGAGGGTATCGCCCAGGCCGGTGTCCCACAGCAGCGTGCCCTTCGGATGACGGATCAGGAAGCACGGCACGGACATCGCGCCGGGCTTGCCATCCAGCGCGCCGCTGTCGTCGAACAGGCGCATGTCGCGCATCTCCAGGTGGCCGCAGTCGAGCACGTACAGGCGGATGTCGGGAGGCACCCCGGCGCCGTGGGCGAGGGTGGCGAGGGCGAGCAGCAAGGCGGGCAGCAGCAGGCCGCGTGCAGCGCGGCGCAGGGGAGAGAGCAGGCGCATGGGAGGCCTCAGAGGCTGAAGTCGATGGCGAGCTTGCCGAAGTGGCGGCCGGCGGCGAGGTGCTCGAACGCCTCGCGCAGCTGCGCGAAGCCGTAGACGTGGTCGATCACCGGCTTCAGGCCGGTGGCCTCGATCGCCGCGACCATCCGCTCGTGTTCTTCCAGCGGCGCGACCGAAATGCCCTCGACCCGAACGCGCTTGAGCACCACGCTGGCCAGCGGCAGGGTGGCCTCCATGCCGCCGAGCCAGCCGAGCACGCCGACGAAACCATGCATGCGCACAGCCTCCAGCGATTGCGCCAGGGTGGCCGCACCGACGGTCTCGACCACCGCATCCACGCCGATGCCGCCGCTGGCTTCGCGCACCAGCGCGCCCCATTGCGGATGCCTGGCGTAGTTGATGCCGATGTCGGCGCCCAGCGCCTTCGCGCGCTCCAGCTTGTCGTCGCTGGACGACAGCACGATCGCCCGCGCACCGCGCAACTTGGCGAACTGCAAAGCAAACAGGGAGACACCCCCGGTGCCGAGCAGCAGCACGGTCTGGCCGGTGGTGACGTGGGCCAGCTCCAGCGCCTGCCAGGCGGTGAGCGCGGCGATCGGCAGCGTGGCGGCCTGCAGGCTGGTGAGATGGCCGGGCGCACGAGCCAGCGAGTACTGGTCGAAGCTGGCCAGCTCCCGCATCACGCCCGGATGCGGAGCGCCGATCTCGGCACCCTCCCATTCGGGCCGCATGGCGCCGGCGATCCAGCGCGACTTGTAGAAGGTGGTCACGCGGTCGCCGGGCTTGAAGCGGGTCACCGCCTCGCCGACCTCCACCACGGTGCCGGCACCGTCGGATACCGGCACGATCGGCAACTGCACGCCGCGATAGAGCTGGCCGCTGACCAGCATGTAGTCGCGGAAGTTGAGCGAGGCGGCCTCCATGCGGACCAGCACCTCACTCGGACCGGGACGCGGGGCGGGCAGGTCGACCCGTTGCAGATGATCGAGATCGAAAGCGGAAAGCTGGATGGCACGCATTGATGTGGCTCCGTGACGGGAACGCGGCACATGGTCCCGCCATCGGGCGCCTGCGATAATCCGCACGAATGGTCCATCTTCTGTTCGAATTATGAATCAATCCTTCGAACTCACGCCGACCCGCCTGCGCGAGTTGCGGGCCTTCGCCGCAGCGGCGCGGCGACTCAACTTCTCGCGGGCGGCGCTGGAGGTCGGCTGCACGCCATCGGTACTGAGCCGGCGCATCGCGGCGCTGGAGGAGGTCGTCGGCGCGCGGCTCTTCCTGCGCACCACGCGGCGCATGGCGCTGACCCGGCGCGGTGAGCAGTTGTTCGCGCAGTGGCAGCGCATGGAGGCGGTGATGACCGATCTCGCCGCTGGCCTGCGGCCGCCCGACGGCGAGCTGGCCGGTCGTCTCTGCGTACATCTGCCGGCCAGTTATGGCCGCTACCGCATCGCGCCGTTGCTGGCCGGCTTCATGTGCGAACACCCGGGGGTACGCATCGAGGCGGTCTACGACGACGCCTATGTGGACATGGTCGCCGGCAGGGTCGATCTGGCGGTACGCGTGGGGCGGCTGGACGACGTCCAACTGGTGGCGCGCAGGGTGGGCACGATGCGCTACTTCCCCTGCGCCTCGCCCGCCTATCTCGCCTCGGCTCCTGCGCTGGTCGAACCCGCCGATCTGAAGGCGCACCGTTGCATCGCCTTCAGCGGCTACCGCCGCGGCACCCTGTGGTCGTTCAGCCGGCAGCGACAGCGGCGCCCGGTGCGCATCGACCCGGTGATGACCTGCAACGACTCCCAGGCCATCCGCGACGCGGTGCTCGCCGGCGTGGGCATCGGCCTGCAGGGCGAGTACATGGCCGCCGGCCTGGTGGCCGAAGGGCGGCTGGTCGAGGTGCTCCCGGACTGGCAGCTGACGGCCTTCCCGGTGCATCTGCTGTGGTTGCCGGGCGCGGATCGGACCCCGGCGCTGCGACGGCTCATCGATTACCTGTCCGGTGCGATGATGCGGACCTGACCGCCGCGTGCTGCTAGACTTGCGCGGCCGGCTTGCCGGCAACAACGACGTCTTCAGGGCGGGGTGGAACTCCCCACCGGCGGTAGGTGTCCGGACGGACGCAAGGACACGAGCCCGCGAGCGCCTTCGCCATGCGAGGGGTCAGCAGATCCGGTCAGACGCCGGAGCCGACGGTCACGCCATCCCGGTTCGCCGGGGCGGCCCACAGTCCGGATGAAAGAAGACGGCAGGTCGCATCGCGGTGTGGTCGAACGGCCCTGCGGTGCGTCGGCCTCGTGCCTTGGGGCGTTTTTCGCCGACCCGTCGCGGAGAACGTTTCATGTCCCTTCCTGTTTGTTCGTTCGCAGCCTCCGACCAGGAGGTGCGCTGATGTTCACCGGTATCGTGCAGAGCGTGGGCCGCGTGGCGCGGCTCGAACCACGCGGCGGCGACGTGCGGCTGTACGTGGATACCGCCGACCTCGACCTGGCCGACGTGCAACTCGGCGATTCCATCGCGGTGTCGGGCGTGTGCCTGACTGCGGTGGCGCTGGAGCCGCGCGGCTTCAGTGCGGACGTGTCCAACGAGACGCTCTCGCTCACCACGCTGGGTCGGCTCAAGGCCGGCGATCCGGTCAACCTGGAAAAGGCCCTGCGCCTGGCCGACCGGCTCGGCGGGCACCTGGTGTCCGGCCACGTGGACGGCGTGGGCAAGGTCGTGTCGGTGACGCCCGATGCCCGTTCGCAGCGCTGGGTGTTCGAGGTGCCGGCGGGCCTGGCCCGCTACATCGCCGCCAAGGGCTCGATCTGCATCGACGGCACCAGCCTCACGGTGAACGAGGTGGCCGGCAACCGCTTCGGCGTGAACCTGATCCCACACACGGTGGAATACACGGCTTTCCACGCCAGGCATGCGGGGGATCCGGTGAACATCGAGGTGGACGTGATCGCGCGCTACGTCGAACGGCTGATCGGCAGCGGCCAGCCGCCGAAGCTGGACGAGGCCTTCCTCAGGCAGCACGGCTTCGCCTGATCGAGCCCTCTCTCCCGCCCGAAGGGGCTCGGGCGGGCGCGGGTTGTCGCTCCGCCCGAGCCTCTCGTCCGCCCCTCCGGGGCGCCTTCTCCCAGGGGGAGAGGGAACACCAAACGGATCGCACGCATGCCCTTCAACACCATCCCCGAAATCCTGGAAGACATCCGCGCCGGCCGCATGGTCGTGATCCTCGACGACGAGGACCGCGAGAACGAGGGCGACATCGTCATGGCCGCGCAGATGGTGCGGCCGGAGGACGTCAACTTCATGGTGCGCGAGGCGCGCGGCCTGCTGTGCCTGACGCTGACCGAGCAGCGCACGCGCCAGCTGGGCCTCAGGCCCATGGTGAGCGACAACACCTCGCCCTACCACACCAACTTCACCGTCTCGATCGAGGCGGCCGAGGGCGTCACCACCGGCATCTCGGCGCACGACCGCGCGCGCACCATCCAGGTGGCGGTGAAGTCGGACGCCAGACCGCAGGACCTCTCGCAGCCCGGCCACGTGTTCCCGCTCACCGCGCAGCCCGGCGGCGTGCTCACCCGCGCCGGCCATACCGAGGCCGGCTGCGACCTGGCCGCGCTGGCCGGGCTGGAGCCGGCTGCGGTGCTGATCGAGATCCTGCACGAGGACGGCTCGATGGCGCGCCGCCCCGAGCTGGAGGCGTTCGCCGCGAAGCACGGGCTCAAGATCGGCACCATCGCCGACCTGATCCGCTATCGCCTGGAGACCGAGAAGACCATCGAGCGCGTGCACGAGGAGGAGGTGCAGACCGAGTTCGGCCCGTTCCGCCTGGTCGCCTTCCGCGACGTGATCCGCCGCGGCCTGCACTACGCCCTGGTGCGCGGCACCGTGGAAGACGGCGCGCCGGTGCTCACCCGCGTGCACGTGCGCAATACCCTGTCGGACGTGCTGCACCTGATCCGCGACGACCTCGGACTCACCGTCACCGCTGCCCTGCGGCGCATCGCCGACGAAGGGCGTGGCGTGCTGCTGGTGCTCTCCGGCGAGGACACCCCCGACGCGCTGCTCGCGCGGCTCCGGCGCCAGGCCGTGGCGCTGGCGCCGCAGGACGCGCAGCAGCAGGAATGGCGCCAGCTCGGCCTGGGCGCGCAGATTCTCACCGACCTGGGCGTGCACAGGCTGCGCGTGCTGGGCACGCCGCGCAAGCTGGTGGGCCTGGCGGGCTTCGACCTGGAGGTCGTCGAATACGTCTAGGGCGCCGCTCGCAGGAGCGCGCTTGCTCGCGATGCCTTCCGCCCGGCGCCGGGCCGGCGAGCCAGGAGCATCGGGAGCAAGCGCGTCCTGCGGAGAGGTGGCTGCCGTATGTCGTAGCATCAGCCGCATTGCCCCGGACACCGAGCCATGCCCCACGCCCGCATCCGCCTGATCGCGCCCTCCGGCTACGCCCACGATCCCGCCGTCATGCGACGCGGCATCGCGCGCCTGCGCGAGGCCGGCTGCACGGTGGAGGGCGAGGAGGTACTGGCGCGCACGCAGCTGCGTTTCGCCGGCACCGCGGCCGAACGCGCGGGCGATCTCGATGCCCTGGCGAAGCTCGACACCTTGCCGGACGTCGCCTTGGTGACGCGCGGCGGCTACGGGGCGGCGCACCTGCTGGACCGGCTCGACTACGATGCGCTGCGCGAGCGGCTGGCCGGCTCGGCTCTCGCCCTGGTCGGGCACAGCGACTTCACCGCCCTGCAGCTCGCGCTCTACGCCCGCAGCGGCGTGCGCAGCTTCGCCGGTCCCCTGCTGGCCGATCTGGGGACCGAGCCGTTCCCCACGTTCACCTGGGATCATTTCTGGCGCACGCTTTCCGCGACCCCGGGCGGCGCGGCGTGGGCGGGCGCCGGCGAGGCCGAGGTGGACGTGCGCGGCCCGCTCTGGGGCGGCAACCTGGCGGTGCTGTGCAGCCTGCTGGGTACGCCCTACTTTCCGGCCGTCGAGGGCGGCATCCTGTTCGTCGAGGACCTGGGCGAGCCGCCGTACCGCATCGAGCGGCTGTTCTACCAGTTGCACCTGTCCGGCGTGCTCGGTCGCCAGCGCGCGCTGGTGCTGGGGGATTTCGAGCATTGCCGGCCGGGGCCGCGCGACAACGGCTACGACCTCGCCGCGGCGCTGGCGGAACTGGAACGCATCGCCGGCATTCCCGTGATCCGCGGCCTGCCGCACGGCCACGGCGCGCGCCAGCTCACCCTGCCGTTCGGCGCCGAGGCGCATCTGCACGTGAGCGGCGGCGAGGCCACGCTGCGCTTCGGCAACTACCCGCACCTGCCTGCAGGCGCCCTGCGTGCCGTCGCCTCGTAGGAGCGAGCGTGCTCGTGATGCCTTTCGCTCGGAGCCACACCCGAGCCAAGAGCATCGCGAGCACGCTCGTTCCTGCCGGGCCTCGTGCACGGCGGGCCTGCAAACCCTTAAAATGACCGGCCCTGCGAGGGCCGCCATGCCCGAGGACCCACCCAATGAAGATCATCGAAGGCGACTTCGCCACGCCCTCCGGCCGCTTCGCCATCGTCGCCGGCCGCTTCAACGGCTTCGTGGTCGAGCCGCTGGTGGCCGGTGCGCGCGACGCGCTGGTGCGCCACGGCGTCAGGGACGAGGCGATCGACCTGGTGCGCGTGCCCGGCGCCTGGGAGATCGCGCTGGCCGCGCACAAGCTCGCCAACAGCGGCAGCTACGCGGCGGTGATCGCGCTGGGTGCGGTGATCCGCGGCGCCACCCCCCACTTCGACTACGTCGCCGGCGAATGCGCCAAGGGCCTGGCCCAAGCCGCATACAGCTCGGGCGTGCCGGTGGCGTTCGGCGTGCTCACCACCGACAGCATCGAGCAGGCGATCGAGCGTGCCGGCACCAAGGCTGGCAACAAGGGCGCCGATGCCGCACTCGCCGCGCTGGAGATGGTCAACCTGTACGGGAAGCTGTGATGGCCGCACCCCAAGGTATCGACCTGGCCGCCCGTTCGCGCGCCCGCCGGCGCGCGTTGCAGGCGCTCTACGCCTGGCAGCTGTCCGGCAGCCACATGAACGCGGTGATCGACCAGTTTCGCCACGAGCAGGACATGGAGGTGGCCGACCAGGACTACTTCGAGGACCTGCTGCACGGCGTGGAGACCCACGTCGACACCCTCGACGCCGCGCTCGAGCCCTACGTGGACCGCGAGGTCGCGCAGATCGACCCGATCGAGCGCGCGGCGCTGCGCCTGGCCGCGTATGAACTGAAGTACCGCCTGGACGTGCCCTACCGCGTGGTGATCAACGAGGCGATCGAGGTGACCAAGCGCTTCGGCGCCGACCACGGGCACAGCTACGTCAACGGCGTGCTCGACAAGCTCGCCGGCGAGCTGCGCGCGGCCGAGAAGGGCGCCCGCTAGGCAGGCCGGGTGTCGGCCCGGCCTGCCGGCCAGAGCCCGGTCACTTGCCGCAGTCGCGGCTGTTGTCGGCGATCGCCGCGATGCGCCACTGTCCGTCGACGCGCACCAGGTTGAACACGTCGGTGCCGCAATGATGCGGTTTGCCCTCCAGCAGGAAGGTGTAGGGCGCCCAGACCACGGCCAGGTCGTCGTCCACCAGCACCTTCGGTGTGCCGATGCGCTCCTCGATGCGCTCCTTGCCCGGCTTCACGTGGTCGACGAAGGCGCCGAGGGTGAGCTGCACGGGCTTGCCGTGGCGCATCAGCGTGGCGGTGCCTTCGGGCAGCACCTGCGCGCGCATGGCAGCCTGGTCGTAGCGGGCCATGCCGTCGAAGAAGGCATGCACCGGCGCGAGCGGCGCGGCGCTGGGCGCCGCCGCGATGGCCGGCGCGACCCCGGCGGCGGCCAGGGCGAGGCCCGCCAGCAGCATCCGCTGCGGGCGCGAGGCGGGGAGCGTACGGATGAAACGGGGCAGGGCATGGCGCATGGGTGTCTCCCGTGGAATCGCGCCGATTCTGCCAGCATCCCGGCGGGCCGGCGGCATGCCCTTCGGCACAGATGCGGCTTGCCATCGGCCCCGCGCGAATGCTCTGCTTGCATGCCCCCCTTGAGGCGCTGCGATGGAATTCCGCCTGATCGACCGCATCCGCGAACGCACCGCGCTGGCGCGCGGGGACGTGCGCCTGGGCATCGGCGACGATGCGGCGGTGCTGGCCGTGCCGGCCGGGCAGGAACTCGCGGTGGCGATCGACACGCTGGTCGAAGGCGTGCACTTCCCGCGGGGCACCGCGCCGGCCGCCATCGGCTGGAAGGCGCTGGCGGTGAATCTGTCGGACCTGGCCGCGATGGGGGCCGCGCCGGCCTGGGCCCTGCTCGCGCTGACCCTGCCGTCGGCCGAGCCCGGCTGGGTCGACGGCCTCGCCGAGGGCTTCGCCGAGCTCGCCGGCGAGCACGGCCTGGCGCTGGTCGGCGGCGACACCACCCGCGGCCCGTTGTGCCTCAGCGTGGCGGTGCACGGTTTCGTGCCATCCGGCCAGGCGCTGACGCGGGCGGGCGCGCGACCGGGCGACGCGATCATGGTCACCGGCACGCTCGGCGACGCGGCCGGCGGCCTGCGCCTCACCCGGGAGGGCGCCATGCCGGATCGCATGCGTGTCGATCACGCCCATCTGCTCGCCCGGCTCGACCGTCCGACGCCACGCGTGCGCGCAGGGCTGGCGTTACGCACGCGTGCGCACGCGTGCATCGACGTGTCCGACGGCCTGCTGGCCGACCTCGGACACCTCTGCGCGGCCAGTGGGGTGGGAGCCGAGCTCGACGTGGAGACGCTGCCGCTGTCGGCCGCCCTGCGGACGGTGTTCGGTGCGGCGGCCGCGCGCGAGTGCGCGCTGGCGGGGGGCGACGACTACGAACTCTGCTTCACCGTGTCGCCCGAGGACGTGACCGACGTGGAGTCGGCGCTGGCCGCCGTGGCCTGTCCGGTGAGCCGCATCGGTCGCATCGTGGCAGGCGAAGGTGTGCGCGTGCCGGGCGCGGCGGTACCGTCATCGGTCGGCTGGGATCACTTCGCTCGGTAGCACGGGCGCCGCATTTGTAGGAACGGGCGTGCCCGCGATAGCTTGTGCGGCCCCTTGCGAAGCGCATCGCGAGCACGCTCGCTCCTACAGGTACGGGAATACCGATGGTCGACAGGAAAAAACTCACCCCCGCGCAGCGCCGCCGGTTGCTGGCCTCGCCCGCGGGATGGATCGCCTGCGGCCTGGGCTCCGGCCTGGCGCCGGTCGCGCAGGGCACCTTCGGGTCGCTCGCCGCGCTGCTGCCCTGGCTGTGGCTGCGCACCCTGTCGCCATCGCTGTACGTGGCGGCGTTGGCACTGGCTTTCGCATTGGGCGTGTGGGCCTGCAACGTCGCGGGACGCGCGCTGGACGTGGACGACCACCGCAGCCTGGTGTGGGACGAGTTCGTCGGGCAGTGGCTCGCGCTGCTGCCGCTGCTCTGGCTGCCGGCGCCCGGGTGGATGGTCGCGGCGGGCTTCGTGCTGTTCCGCCTGTTCGACGTGTGGAAGCCCTGGCCGATCGGCTGGCTGGATCGGCACCTCAAAGGCGGGCTGGGCGTGATGGCGGACGATGCCGTGGCGGGCGCGCTCGCCGGCATCGTGCTCGCGCTTGCTGCTGCCATCATCTGAGTTGCGATTGCAGAGACCCGATTCACGCGGCATGAATCCGCCCTTGGCGAGCCCCGTTATCCAATGAACGTTCAGGCGTAGAGCCTGCTGCGTTCCGACCGTTGGGCGGACGCTGCGGGTTCGACCGCGCGAGGAACGGTCGAGACGGGCCACGGACCTGCCCCGGCTGCACATGGGTGCGGTATGCGTGGAGGGTTTCCCCATGCGTCGTGGCCGATTGTCTCATCACGCCAGTGCGCTCCACGAAACGAGCGAGCAGCAGGCAACCGTCCGGGGCCTCGATCCCACCCAACTGGGGGAGCGGATCAAGCAGGCCGAGCTCGGTTTCATCACGCACAACGACCCGGTGTTGCAATCAGGCAATGAGTGGCCGTGGGGCATCGCTCTGTCCGGTGGCGGCATACGCAGTGCGACGTTCTCGCTGGGCGTATTGCAGGCGCTGGCCGAAAACAACCTCCTGCGCTGCTTCCACTACCTGTCGACAGTCTCCGGTGGCGGGTATGCCGGGGCGTTCGTGCAAGGGCTCATCCAGCGCAAGGGTGTCGAGCGCGCGCGTGACATCCTCGCCTCGCACGTCGACCGGGAGGATCTGCAGAAGCCGGTGCTCCATCTTCGCGAGTACAGCAACTACCTGAGTCCCCGCAAGGCGCTGCTTTCCGGCGACACGTTGGGAATGGTGGGTACCTACATCCGCAACGTCGTGCTCATCCAGATCCAGGTGCTGGCGCTGGCTGAAGGGGGACACCAGGTTTGAGGAACCGGGACAAGGCGAAAAATAAAGGGATGAATCGGGACGAAAACCACGAACGGCGCGGGTTTGCGGTGCATTGAGGCGCGCCAGGCGCGTGGGACGTAGGTTTGCAAAGTCGGGCCGCGATTCCACCGCACAGACACTACATTTGCAAATTGAAGCCGGCAGCGAGCCGGCTTTTTTGTGCCTTCGAAAAGCGTTCGAGGCGGGGGCGAAGGCAGGTCACGGGCGCGTCAGCGCGCCGGCGGAACGCCGGGCGGGTCGCAGGCGGCGTCCAGGTTGGCGCCCAAGCGCCCCAGGTGAGCGACCAGCTGCTCGAGCTGGTCCACGTCGAGGCCCGTGATGGCCTCGTGGTCCTGGGCATAGACAAACGCGTCCAGGTGTTCCTGGAGCGAGTAACGCGAGGCCAGCAGCCGTGCCTCCTGCATGAGCCAGCGGCGCCGCGTAAGCCCGATCGGGCCCTGCTTGCGGCGAATGGTGGCGATATCGGGCACGGAGGCGCTGGCCAGGAGGCGCCTCACGCGGGTGACGCGAGCTTCATTCATGGGTTGAGCCCCTGTTGTGGTGGCCTCAGACCCCGGCAGCCTTCCTTGCAAAGCGCAGAACCGTGGCCTGGGGCAGCCCTTCCACCAGGAGCTCGTAGAGCAAGCTGACCAGCTCGGCGTGATCCGCCGGCGACAGCACCTTGTTGCCCAACGACTCGCTGGCAAGCTGCATCGCCATCATCAAATCTTCACGTCTCACAGCCTGCGAAGCGTGTTCTGGCGCGGGTTCCCACGGGTTTGCCTTCTTTTCGCCGATGCCGGTAGCGACCCACTCCATCCGCACGTTTGCGGCCAAGCAGAGTCGAGCCACGGCAGTGAACGGCGGCTCCGCCGCGCCACGCTCGTACTTGTTGAGCATGTCGGTCGAGCGGCCAGCAATGTCCGCCGCCTTTTGGCGTGATGGCAGCTCGTCCAGTACCGCAGATAAGCGTCGTCCGAGTTCAACCAGGTAACCCGGATGGCTCGTCTTTGTTTGGCCGCTCTCGTCCGACATCGCTGCAAACCCTTGTTTTGACCGCATAAAGTAGCCTGCGCCGCCTAATGTCGGCGCGGCATGAACACGGATGCCGCTTATCTGCTTGACCATGCCGCAGATAAGCGTATATTTGCGCCGTAGACATGACCCAAGGGGACCCACAGACATGACCACAAGCGCGGCGCCAAAAAAGCCAGTCCCGCAGGACTGGCATCCGGCTGATGTGATCGCGGCCTTACGCAAAGTCGGCTGGTCGCTGCAGCAGCTGGCGCTGGCCCACGGCTACACCTCCCGCACGGCGCTCGCGAATGGAATGCACCGGCCTTACCCCAAGGCCGAGCAAATCATCGCCGGCACCCTCGGCATGAAGCCGGGCCAGATCTGGCCAAGCCGCTACGAGGCTGACCAGGTCACACCCAACCGCGGTGCGCCCGGCGCGAAGCCGCGCCGGCCGGACCACATCAAGCTGGTTCAGCCTATCACCCGGCGTGCCCGGGGCAATAACCAATCCGCGGCGCAGAAGTAGATATGCGTCGCCGCGATTCCAGCACCCTGGACCTCTTCGAAGTTCCACGACCGGTGGCGCCGTTGCCCGGGTCTATGGACTACCGGGCCGTCGTGGCGCACCTGGTTGGCGAGATGCTGCGTGAATCCGGCAAGGACCGCTGGACGGTGGCATCGGATATGAGCCGCCTAGCCGGCAAGGAAGTGAGCAAGTACATGCTCGACGGCTACACCGCCGAGAGCAGGGACGAGTTCAACATCCCCGCCTATCTGGTACCGGTGGCCGAAGTGGTCTGCCAGTCCCACCTCTATTCCAACTGGCTGGCCAGCATCCGCGGGGGGCGCATGCTCATTGGGCGCGATGCCCTAGCAGCGGAGCTGGGCCGAATTGAGCGACAGCGCGATGAACTGGCTACGCAGGCCCGCCAGTTGAAGGACACGCTGCGGAGGTCCAACTGATGGCCGACGGCAGCATCTCCGAGCGCTGGTACGCCGCAACCGATCTGGTGGGGCTCCCGGGCATGCCGGGCACCGACCGAAACATTCGCGCCAAAGCCGACCGAGAGGGATGGACATCCCGCCCGCGTACCGGACGCGGCGGCGGCAGGGAATACGCCTTCAGTAGCCTCCCACCGGCCGCCCAGGCGGCACTGCTGCTGCGCGAGCGTCCGCAGCAGGCGCCCACCCGTCGCAACAGCCTGGCCCCGACCGACGAGCAGCTCCGCTCCGCCTGGCAACGCTTCGAGCGGGCCAAGCAGCCGATGAAGGACGTGGCCGCCATGCGCCTGCGGGCCTTGCACACGGTCAACGCCCTGGTCCGCGCCGGCACGCCGCTGATGCAGGCGCGCGACACCGTCGCCGCTCAGCTCCAGCGCGATGGCATCCGGGGCGGCAGCGCGGCCAGCATCGCCCGCTGGCAGCAGGACGTGGCCCACGCCGGTCCGCAGGACTGGCTGGCGCTGCTGCTGCCGCACTACACCGGCCGCACGGCTACCGCCGAGATCGAGCCGGAAGCCTGGGAGCTGTTCAAGGCGGACTATCTGCGCCTCGAGCAGCCCACCGCGAGCAGCTGCTACGACCGCCTGCAGCGTATCGCCGCCACCCGCGGCTGGGAGCTGCCCAGCCTCAAGACCTTCACCCGCAAGGTGGAGCGCGAGCTGCCGCGCGCGGTGCGCGTGCTGGCCCGCCAGGGCGAGGAGGCTTTGCTCAAGACCTACCCGGCGCAGGAGCGCGATCGCTCCCTGATGGCCGCCCTGCAGGGCGTCAACGCCGACGGCCATCGCTGGGACCTGATGGTGCGTTTCCCGGATGGATCCGAAGGGCGCCCCTGCATCCTGGGCTGGCAGGACCTCTACAGCGGCAAGCTGCTGGCCTGGCGCCTGGGCGACAACGAAAACAGCGACATGGTGCGCCTGAGCTTCGGCGACATGCTGCGCCAGTTCGGCATCCCGGGCAGCGTGTACCTGGACAACGGCCGCGCCTTCGCCAGCAAGTGGATGACCGGCGGCGCGCCCAACCGCTACCGCTTCAAGATCCGCGAGGAAGACCCGGCCGGCCTGATCACCACCCTGGTCGGCGCCGAGAACGTCCACTGGGTCACGCCGTATCACGGCCAAGCCAAGCCGATCGAGCGCATGTGGCGCGACTTCTGCGACCGCATCGCCAAGCACCCGGAGTTCGCCGGCGCCTACGTCGGCAACAACACCCTCAACAAGCCGGAGAACTACGGCAGCCGGGTGATCGAGTGGGCCGACTTCGAGCGCGTGGTCACCAGCGAGATTCACGCGCACAACGCCCGAATCGGTCGCCGCACCAAGGTCTGCGCCGGCGTGCACAGCTTCGACCAGGTGTTCGCAGCCAGCCTCGCGCACATCACGGTGCGCCGGGTCAGCGAGGAGCAACTGCGCCTGCTGCTGCTCGCCGCCGAGGCCGTCACCGCCAGCCCGATCGACGGCAGCGTGCGCCTGGCCGGCAACCGCTACTGGACCGAGGCCCTGTCCGAGCACGCGGGCCGCAAGGTGGTGCTGCGCGTCGACCCCTGGCACCTGCAGGGCGTAGCGCACGTCTATGCGCTGGACGGGACCTACATCGCCGAGGCGCCGTGCACCGCCGCCGTGGGCTTCGCAGACGTCAACGCAGCCCGCGAGCATGCACGTGGCCGCAAGCAGTACAAGCGCGCCGCCAAGGACATGCTCGCCGCAGAGCGCCTGATGGACGCTGCCCAGGTCGCCGCCCAGCTGCCCGATGCCACGCCGCCGAGCCTGCCGCAATCGACCGTGGTCGCGCCGGTCTTCGTCCGCCACGGGCAAAAGCCTGAACCCAAACCCGAGCGCGCCGCCGCTACCGGCACCGAAGGCCCGAGTGCGCTCGACCTCCTGATGTTCCAGCGGGCCCAGCAGATGAAGAAAGACCACCTTTAAAAGCGCCGCGGCGGGTGTTGGCGCACCCGCCGCGACTAGGCCGAAGCACCACCACCGAAGGGGAAACCAACAATGAGCGACACCGCAGCCGTAACCGCAATCTATCAGGGCGACGACGCCCTCCGCGAACAGGTCCGCGCCGCAATGGCGCGCGACAAGCGCCTCAGCCAGGCCATCGTTTCCAAGGAAGCGGGCGTCAGCCCGACCACCTTGAACCAGTGGCTCAACGGCAAGTACGCCGGCGACAACGAAGGCATCGACAACAAGGTGCGCATCTGGCTGGAAGCCGACCAGGCGCGCCGCGCCGCCGGCAGCACCATGCCCACGGCGCCGGGCTTCGTGACCACGCCCACTGCCGCGCGCGTTCTTGGTGCGCTGGCCTACGCCCAAATGGCCGGCGACATCGCCGTGACCTACGGCGGCGCCGGCCTGGGCAAGACGAGCGCCTGCGAGCACTACCGCGCCTCCAGCCCGAACGTCTGGATCGCCACTATGCGGCCCAGCACCGCGGGCGTGGTCACCTGCCTGCAGCAGGTGTGCAAGGCCCTGGGGCTGGACACGGTCGGCGGCGCGCTCGCACTCTCCGAGCGCATTGCCAAGCGCATCCGCGACACGCACGGCCTGCTGATCGCCGACGAGGCGCAGCACCTGTCGGTGGCTGCCCTGGACGAAATCCGCGCGATCCACGACGAGACCGGCGTCGGTATCGCGCTGGTGGGCAATGACGGCGTGTTCGCCCGTATGGCTGGCGGCCGCAACGCGCAGCAGCTGGATCGGCTGTACTCGCGCGTCGGCAAGCGCCTCAACCTGCGCCAGAGCAGCGAGGCCGACATCGTCGCGCTGATCAGCGCCTGGGGTGTGGACGACGCCAAGTGCCGCGCCACCCTGATCGAGATCGCCCGCCGCCCGGGCGCACTGCGCACGCTCACCAAGACCCTGCGCCTGGCCAGCATGCATGCCAGCGCCGAAGGCCGCCAGGTGTGCTGCGAGGACGTCCGCGCGGCGGCCACCGAGCTGATGGAGGGCGGCAAGTGAACATGCCCGCCATTGCCGCCAACACCGCCGCTCCCTGCGCTGCGGTCACGCATCACAGCCAGGTTCGGTACGAGCTGGGCATGGTCGCCAACGGTAGGGAGCCACGCGCCCATCGCGCGCTGCTCCTGCGCGCCATCGCCGCCGAGGCCATGCAACTGGCTCGGAACCTCGAGAGCCTGGACGCGGATCCGAGCATCCGCGCCCGCCGCGACGAGGACCTGATCCGCGTCGAGCTACCCGGGCAGCCGCCCAGGCTGATGTGCGACGCGGACGCCGCGGCCCTGCGTGACCAGTTGGAGGTGGCGCTGCACGTGCCGCCATCCGACCAGGCCAACCGGCCGAGCCGGCTGTGAGGTAGCCGCCATGCAGCCCGACCTGTTCTGCAGCCAAGACCTGACGCCCGACACGGTGCTGGCGGTCCTGCAGCACTGCGTCGGTGAGGGACACGGACGCACCGCCGAGCAGCTGGTGCACACGATCACGGGGCGCAAGGGCGAAGCCGACCAACGGCGCCTGCGCCAGGTGATCGAGGCACTGCGCACCGCTGGCCACCGGATCTGCGCCCATCCCTCGCATGGCTACTACCTCGCGGCCACCGACGACGAATTGGACCGGGCGTGCGGCTTCCTGCTCGACCGGGCCATGACCTCTCTCCGCCAGGTGAGCGCGATGAAGCGCGTGGCCCTGCCGGATCTACGCGGGCAGCTGGGGCTGCCCCTGGAGCCACAACCATGAAGGTTTTGAAGGGCATTCAAGAGGCGATTGAACTGCGCCTGCAGCGCCAGAGCGTTGCTGTGCTCGAAACCGCCCGCAAGGTCGCCAAGTGCGTCACCTACCTGCACGTGCACGGCTGCACCGTACAGCAGGTGGTCATCCGCCCCGACTACGCCGTGATCGACATCGACCAGCCATCGGAATGGCTCAAGGGCTCGATCGCGGTCCGCCGAGTTCGCGGTGACCAGCGCGAGCTGCAGATGGTCACCAAGGTCCTGGATTGCCAGGTGCAGTGGATCGTGCGCGAAGCGCACCCGCTGCTGCGCCGGGAGGGCTGACAGATGAAGTTCGCAGTCCACACCGACCAAGGCGTGTTCCACGTCGACGCCAAGAGCCCGAAGGAAGCCCGGGAGATCGTGGAGAAAAAGCACGATGTCCTGATCTCGAAGGTGAAGGTTGTCGGCAACCAACCCCGCCAGAGGGAGGGCTAAGCCGTGCCCCGCACCCGGACCGAGCTGCTGCGCGTGCTCACGGCCGCCGCAGGCCTGCCCATGAACGTCGACCAGATCGTGGAGCAAATGCCCGTCGGCACCGACCGCAAGAAGGTCGGCGAGCTGTGCCGCGAGCTGAAGGACCAGGGCCTGCTCACCGCCACTGTCGAGGAGGGACGCGTGGCCTACGCCCTGGCCGACCCGCTGCCCGCGAACGTGACGCCCATAAACGGGCGGCGCCAGAACAGGCCCGAGTCGACGATCGACAAGGTCCGGGAGCTGCTCGGCAAGGCCACGGAGCCCATGACGCTGTCCGACATCGTCGCCGCCCTGCCAGGAGAAGAGCAGAAGAAGATCCAGCGGGTGCTGCACCAGGGGACACACCGCGGCGAGTTCGAGTCCAAGCCCGCCGGTGCGCGCGCCAAGGCCTACGCGCCCAAGGGCGGCGGCATCGCGATCGCGATCGCCAGCTCGCCCGCGTCCGCCGATGCCCCGGCACCCAGCGACTCGACCGACCAGGCCGCGCCCGGCTCGCCGCTCGAACAAGCGCTGCACAGCGCCGAAAAGGCCCGCGACGCCTACCTGGAGTTCGTCGTCGCCAGCCAATCCGTGTGGCAGGCACTGGAGACCAGCGTCACCGCCTGTCGCGCCGCCCTGGAGGCCCAGCGCCATGCCTGACCAAGACGACGACGAGCTGCCGCCCTGGCTGGGCGAACGCATGCGCCGCACCACCAACGAAATTTTCCGCGCCGATTGGGAGCGCGGCCTAGACGAGGAACCGCAGGAATGAACCAGATGACTATCCCGCCCGGCCACCGCATGGACGCCCAGGGGCGCCTGGTGCCGGAATCCAAGATCAAGCCGATCGACAAGACGCGCGACGAGCTGGTGCGCGAGCTGTACGCCGAGGCCGAGGACCTGAACCAGCGCATACGCGCCTTCAAGACCAAGGTGCACCAGGACATCGCCGCGTTCGTGCAGTTGTCCGCCGAGCAGTACGACGTGAAGCTGGGCGGCGACAAGGGCAACGTCCACCTCACCAGCTTCGACGGCGAGCTCAAGGTGCTGCGCGCGATGGCCGAGCTGATCATGTTCGACGAGCGACTGCAGTCGGCCAAGGACCTGATCGACCAGTGCCTGCGCGAGTGGACCGCCGATGCGCGACCCGAGATCTCGCTGCTGGTCCAGGACGCCTTCCGCGTCGACGCCACCGGCAAGATCCGCACCGGCGCCGTGCTGGCCCTGCACCGCCTCGACATCGAGGACGAGCGCTGGCAGCGCGCCATGACCGCGATCTCCGAGGCCGTCCAGGTCGTGGGCACCAAGAGCTACGTGCGGTTCTACAAGCGCGACGCCAACGGCCAGTACAAGGCCCTGTCCCTCAACATCGCGGAGGTCTGACATGGAGATTGGGGGAGACCTCCTGCAGCTGCAGGTGAACACGTCCGGCGCCTGGCGCAATGTGCTGGCCTTCGAGGCCGACCGCCGCGACCAGGTGCTGGCAGGCCTATCCGCCCTCGCTGGCGTGCTGGGTGACAGCGCCCAATGGTGTCTCCTGCACCCGAATGGCCGCCGCGAGTGGCTCCACGACATCGGCGCCCGGGTGCGTGCCTGGGCCCCGGTGACCGGCGAGGAGCCTGCGCCGCTGCAGGACGTGGAGATCAGCGTCTTCGCGCCGGGTGACGAAGAGCCGACCACGTTCATGGCCTATCGCAAGCAGGCCGGCTCCGAGCTGTTCTACCTCAGCGGCACGCCTGACCAGGTGGTGCGGGGCGCGTACGCGTGGCGCGAGACCGACCAGGCCGCGCCGCTCAGCCTGCGGAGGAAGGCAGCATGAGCCGAGGTGAGTACACGGCACGCTGCGCGGCAAGGGATACGCGCCGCGCGATCGAGAAGGTCCGCAAGGCGATGGAAGCGCTCCGCGACTGCGCGCGGTGCTGGGGAGACCTCGACCATATCGCCGAGATGGACCTCGCCTGCTTGGCGGAGCTGCCTGAGGACGTCGGTCGCCTCCAGGACTGGCTTGACGAGCAGTACCCGAAGCGGCCCCGCCGCAAGCGGGGTGTCGCATGAAGGCCGGCGTGCTGTTCCGCTGGGGCAGCCTGTGGGTGGGCGCGCATTGGTCGCGCGCCAACCGCCGGCTGTGCATCAACCTGGTCCCGTGCGTCACGCTCTGGATCACCGCGCCAGGCGGGGTGACGCCATGAACCGCGCCGCCATCCTTCGCAAGATCAAGGCATGCCTGCGCCTGGCCGCCTCGCCGAACGCCAACGAAGCCGCCGCGGCGCTTCGCCAGGCGCAGGCCATGATGGCCGCCCACGGCATCAGCCACGCCGAGGCGATGGACGTGGGCGAGGCCGAGGTAGGCACGCGCTGCCGTGGTGCGACGCTCACGCAGTCGCTCAGCTTCCTGGTGTCGGTGGTGGCGGATGGCTTCGGTGCCAAACCGGTGATCATCCGCACGTGGGGCAAGACCGTCATTCGGTTCTACGGGGTGGACGGCGCCGCCGAAGTCGCGGCGTATGCCTTCACCGTTCTGCGCCGCCAGATGGATGCCGATCGACTGAGGCACATCGCCCGCGTGCGCAAACGCGCCAACCGCGAGGCCCGCGGCGAAACCTTCGCCCTGGCGTGGGTGAGTGCCATCTACCACCTATTCCCCAAGGCCGAGTTGGTCGAGGGCAAGGGCAAGGCCATCGATGACCTGATGCGGCTGCGCCACCCCAACGCCACCACCAGCGCCGGGCGTGACCTGACCAGCAAAGGCAAGACCAACGACAACGATGCCGAGGCCGGCTACCTGGCCGGTAAGGCGGCGCAGCTGCATCGGGCCATGAAAGGCGCGTCGCCGCGAGCCCTGGAGCACCAGTCATGAGCGCGCAACGCGACCCTCGCACCGACCCGCGCCAAGGCGACCGCATCACGGTAGCCGACGAGACCCGCGAGGTCGAGCTCGTGCGCGGCGGGCGGGTCTACTACAGCTGGCCCGGCAGGCTGGCAGTGCGCTCGATGTTCGCCAGCAGCTGGGAAGCCTGGTCGGCGAACGCCACTGAAGTCGTGGCAGCACCCGAGGCGGGAGGCTAGATGTGCCATGTCGAAGCTCCGCGGTTTCCAGGACACCTCTCCGTCCGACGTCGTCTGGTGGCTCGCGCATTGGCTGCTCTTGCATGGGCGCCTGCCTCGTCCCGCTCAGATTCAGGAACGCTTCGGCATGAGCCGGGCGACTTCCTGGCGGTATTACGGCTGGGCGAAAGAGAAGCAACAGCAGATCAAGGCCCGGGAGGGCTCGTATGACCTATCCGAACTCTAAGAAGGGCGACCCTCGCGTGCGCCAGCTCGCGGCGATCCACGTGCTGGCCAGCAAGCGTCTGCGCCTGGACCGCGAGACCTACGAGCTGCTGCTGCAGCGCGTGGCTGGCGTGTCCAGTTCGGCCGACCTGGACGCGCGCGGGCGGGCCAAGGTGCTCGACGAGATGCGCCGCCTGGCTGACGAAGGCGAGAAGCAGATGGACAACGCCGTGAGCCTGCCCGACGCGCCGCAGAACGTGCGTGATGAGGTCGCCGGCATGGTGGCCAAGGTGGGCGCCATCCTGGCCGAGTTGGGCAAGGGCTGGAACTACGCGCACGGCACCGCGAAGCGGATGTTCAAGACTGACCGTGTCGAGTGGCTGCGCCCGGACCAGTTGCACCGCTTGGTGGCGGCACTGCAGATCAGCGCCAACCGGCAAAGGAGGAAGTGATGGCCGGCAAAACGAAGAACGAGCCCATGTGCGCGGTGAAGATCGGCTACTACACCTACCTGATGCCGGCGACAGCCGGCATGAAACTGGTGCAGCTGCTCCAACAGGCCGTGGAGTGCGAAGAGCACTACGAAGACGCCGGCTACGTGTATGTCGCCGGCGACCAGGTGAATGTGTCCTACCGCAATGTGCGCAACGGCCAGATCAGGATGCCGAGCGGCAGCATGACGCCCGCACGGCGAAGTCTGCCGAGCCTTCCGAGGCAGCTTGGCTTCGACGACTGATGCATATGCACCCTGAAGAGGTCGAGGAGCGCAAGACCGCCTTCCAGGACCACTGGCGCCGACGGGCGCTGCCGGAGGTCATGAAAATCCGGCCCGTCTATCAGGGCGTCATCCACCAGCTGCTCAAGGCAGCGTTCTACGCCGGCTCCAACTGGGAGCGGCGCAAGCATGAACCCACGCAGCTAGGGGGCTGCGACTGATGACCGAAAAGACCATTTCCGTGGAACAGAAGATCGGCTGCACTGCAGGCGCGCGATTCGCTGAGGGCGTCATCAGCGGATTGAAGGCCGAGCCGATCAGCGACCAAGCCTTCGAGGCGTTCCTGCTCAACCTCAACGCAGGTCTGATGGGTTACGCGGCGGGCCGCCTGGGACACGACCGCGCGCGTGCGCTGGCTGCAGCGATGGCGTCGACGGTCGAGAAAGGGATCGCCATCATCAGTGAAGGCGCGCCGTCGCGGGTGCAATGACGATGCACGTGACCTGTCCCACCTGCAGCGAAGCCTTCCCGATCGCCGCCGGCTTCCAGGAGGCGGATGGCAAGCGCTTCGGCGTGTTGCTGGCCAGCATGGAGCCGGCGCTCGGCCGCGCCACCGTCGAGTACCTCTCGCTGTTCAGCCCCGCCAAGCAGAAGCTGCGCCTGTCGAAGGCGGTGAAGCTGGTAGAGGCGTTGGATGTCCTGGTGCGCACCGGCATCGTGTGCCTCGACGAGCGCACCAGCGCCAGCCGACCGGCCACCGTGGCCATGTGGGTCGACGGCATCCAGCAGATGCTCGCCCAGCGCGCCCGCCTGACCCTGCCGCTGCAGAACCACCACTACCTGCGCAGCGTGGTCTACGGCATCGCGGACCAGGCCGACGCCCAGGCCGAGCGCAGCGCCGAGGCCAACAAGCGTGCCGGTCGGCACCTGGAGCCCGGCGCCAGCCAGGCACCCACCGATGCCGCCGCTCGCCAGCGCCGCGTGGAGTTGAACAACGCCCTGATGGGCGTCGATTCGGACGTGCGCCTGGGCCTGTTGACGCCGGAGCAGGCCGAGGTGCGCAAGGCGGAGATTCGCACCAGGTTCGGAGGCGGCAATGGGTGACATGTTCGAGACCGCGCCGGTCGACGCGACGCTCGCCGGCATCGAGGCGCCCAGCGACAACTGGCCCAGCATGCTGGCCGAGCTGGTCGACGTGCTGCGCGCCACCTTCCAGCGGCGCGGCCGCAGCGAAGCGGAGGCGATCACCGAGGCCCAGCAGGCCGCGATGGCGATCGGCGAATACCTGGGTGGCCGCCAGGTCTACCTGCCGCGCGGCGATCGCCTGCGGGACTGGCTGCGTGACCGGACGATCTACCTCGAGTACAACGGGCGAAACAAGGCACTGCTGGCGCAGCGCCACGGCATCACTGAACGCCGCGTGGAGCAAATCGCGGCCGAGCAGCGGGCGATCCACATCCGCCGGATCCAGCCCGAGCTGTTCCCGCGCTGATCGCCGGCAAATTGCGCGCGCGATCGGCGCGCTGTTAGGATTCCTCGCATCCCACCTCCAAGCCCTCGCCTCACCAGCGGGGGCTTTTTCTTGAGCGAAGCCCTTCGCCCACGCTCGCCTCACCCGCTCGCACATCCTGACGCCACGGCGTGTTTCCCCTGCACGCCGTAGCCGGCGGGCCGGGTTACCTCCCCTGAGCCCGGCTCGCCGGCACCTCTTCAGCCGAAGGAGTGCACATGGCGAGCATCAAAGACCGTTTGAGCAGGGCTTACGAGCACTTCGCGGCCGTGTTGGATGGCTTCGGCCGCATGGCGCTATGGGCGCTCCTGTCGATCGTGGTGCTGCTGGTGATCGCGGTGCTGTTCAACCCCGCCAAGTTCGGCAGCTACCTGTGGATCGTCTCGAAGCTCAGCCTGGCGGCCGTCATGGGCTACGGCTTCGATCGCGCCGCCAGCCCGGACGCGCGGCCCTCCCAGTTGGAGGGCATCGAGCGCGCAATGGCGCAGACGCGCCGCGCCACGCTGATGGCGGCAACGATCATCGCGGCGGGGCTGATGCCGTGAACGCCAGCCTGATCATCTTCATCGTCATGGTGGTGCTGGGTGTATGGAAAATCCCCAGCACCGAACGCGAGGCGCGCTCGCCACTGGCTCCGTACCGGGCGTTGTGGGGCGTGCTTTACCTCCTGATCGCATTCGTGGCGTGGTGCGCCTGGGCAGGTGCCCGATGAGCCTCCTGGGCCTTGTTCTCGGCATGCTGGGCATCGGCTGGATGTTCTGCGCGGTCCTGCCGGTGGTGCCGTACGCCTGGCCGAGCCGGCGCGCATCCAGCCTGCTCGGCGGGCTGCTGTTCCTGATCGGGGTGGTCCTGGTCTTCGCGAGCCCCGCCGAAGCCGCAACGCCGGCGAGCGTGAGCCCCGTCGTCCGACCCACAGTGGCCGTGCCCGAAGTGAGCGCCATGTACCGGCGCTGGGTGGAGCAGGCGGTCGCCGAGGAATGGGGCGTGGACGGCTCGCCCGCACGCCTGGCTGCGCAGCTCCACCAGGAGTCCAGCTGGAACCCGAAGGCTCATAGCCCCGTGGGTGCCGAGGGCCTGGCGCAATTCATGCCCGGGACCGCCCGCTGGATCGCCCAGCGCTTCCCCGATCGGCTGGGTGGGTTCGACCCCTGGGACCCGCAGCAGGCCGCGCTGGCGGCGGCGATCTACGACGCCTGGCTGGCCGATCGAAATCCAGGCGCCAGTCAGTGCAGCACCTGGTCCTTCGCGCTGTCGGCCTACAACGGCGGTGAGGGCAACCTACGCCAGGAGCAGGCGCTCGCTGTCAGGGCTGGGCGCGATCGCCGACGCTGGGCCGGCAACGTGGCGGACATGCGGGCGCGCTCGCAGGCGGCGTGGCGCGAGAACCGGGCCTACGTGCGCCGCATCCTGATGGTGCTGGAACCCGCCTACATCGACGCCGGCTGGGCCGGCCAGGCGGTGTGCGCATGAAATGGAGCGAGGGCTTTGCGCTTCTACTCTGCTGCGCCGCGCTGCTCGTGCTGGGCTTCGGCCTTGGCAGCCAGCACCAGGCAGGCAAAGACAGCGCTCGCATCGTCCAGGCCGAGAGCAAGGTGGCGTCGGCGGCCGAGGACACCCGGGCAGCGCGAGCGACGGTCGCGGACGTCCAGGCCCGCCTGGATCAGCAGAAGCGCGACCTCCAGACCGCCCGCTTCATTGCCAACGCCGCGCTCGATGCGCGCGATGCGCTGCAGAAGCACCTTGACGACATGACCGCTCAACGAACCGCCGAGGCGGAGAAGGCTGCCCGTGAAAGCCCCGACTGTGCCGACCTGCGTCGGCTTCCTATCTGTCCTGCTGTTGCTGAGCAGTTGTTCGGCGCTGCACCGGCAGCCGCCGCCTCGGCCGCAAGCGGTCATTGAGGTGCCGGTCCCGGCCTACCGGCCGCTGGACCGCAGCCTCACCCGGCCGATCGCCGAGCCACCGGTGCCGCCGCAGCGCTGCAGCCTCAAGGGCAAGCCCGCCTGGTGCGCGATGGACGGACTGATCTGGATCGAGCAGTGGCGCGGCAAGGTACGGGAGGCGAACGCCGACCGGGCAACGGCCGCCAAGGTCTCGGCAGGCACCGACCCGTGACGCCCTTCGAGAAGGACGTGGACGCGCTGGTGCGGCGTCTGCGGTCCGAGCGGGCCGAGGTGGAGCAGACCGCCCGGCGCCTCACGGGAGCAGAGCGCAGCGCCGCCGTCGCACACGGCAACGTAAAGGAGGCCGTCGCCAACGAACTGCGGCGGCTGATGTGGAAGCACGGTCTGGGCGAGCAGCCGGCCGAGAAACCGAAACGGTGACCCTTGAACGACGACATCGACCGCGCCCAAGAGCAGCAACAGCGTGACAACGACATGGCGCTGCAGCGCGTCCGCGAGCGCATCGCGGCCAGCTTCCAGCCGCGCGACGCCTCGGTGGATGGCACGTGCATCGACTGCGACGACGCTATCGAGCCCGAGCGCCTGAAGGTGCTCGCCGGCAAGACCAGCCGTTGCGCGAGCTGCGCCCACGACCACGAACAGCGCACCCGGGGGTTCCGATGAACGAGACGATCGCCGCCGTGATCATCGCCCTGCTGGTGGTCAATCTGATCGGCCTGCTGGTGGTCGGTGTCCGCGTGAGCGGCCAGAGCACCGAAACCCGGAATCACGAAGGCCGGATCACGAGGTTGGAGGAGCAGGTGAAGAACCTGCCCACCCACCGCGATCTGACCGACCTACGTGGCGCCATCAGCGAAGTGGTGGAGACCGTCGCCCAGATCAGCGGGCAGACCCAAGCCATGACCCAGATGCTCCGCTCGATCCAGGAGCACTTGCTGGAGAACGATCGATGACCAAGACCTTTGCCGAACGCCTGCGCGAAGACCGCCGGCTGGTCATGTTGCGGCTGCTGTCCGAGCAGCCGGGCTACCGCATGAACAGCTCCAACCTGCACGCCGGCCTGCACCACCTAGCTGTGGCCGCCACCCGCGACGACGTCGCCACGGACCTGCACTGGTTGAAGGACCAGGGCATGGTGCTGCTGGAGCCGGTGCCGGAGGTGCCCAGCCTGTACCTGGTCACCATTACGGCCCGCGGCGGGGACGTCGCGGCCGGCCACGCCAACGTGCCGGGCATCAGCCGCCCGACGCCGCGCTAAGTCCATGCCGCGCCAGTCGAGCATCAAGCGCCTACCGGCCGCGCAGCGCAGCTTCCTGGAGAAGCTGATCCGCGAGGACCGCTTCACCCTGGACGAGATCATCGCCCAGGTGCGTGAGCGCTTTCCCGCCGCGCAGGTCCCCAGCCGCAGTGCGGTGGGCCGGTACAAGCAGAACGTCGACGAGCTGGCCGGAAGGATGCGCGACATCCAGGCCGCCGGTACCGCGCTGGTGACCGAGTTGGGTGAAGACCCGAACGATCGCGCCGGCCAGCTCCTGGTGCAGGCGGTGACCACGCTGGCCACCCACGCCGCGCTCAAGGCGACCGACGCCGAGGCCGAGGAGCTGTCGATCAAGGAGATCGGTCAGTTGGCGCGCGCCGCGCACGCGACCATGCAGAGCCGAAAGATGAGCCTGGCGGAACGGCAGGAGATCGCGCGCCTGGCCCGCGAGCAGCTGCAGGCCGAGCAGGCCGAGAAGCTCAAGGACGTGGTCAAGGCCGGCGGCATGACCGAGGCGACCGCCGAGGCCATCCGCAAGCAGATCCTGGGCATCGCAGCGTGACTACGCTCGACACCGCCATCCGCGAGGCGCTCCCGAACACCGCCAGCAGCGCGGTGCCGGCGGCGCTGCTGCCTTACCAGCAGCGCTGGCTGGCCGACGACAGCGACCTCAAGGTGGCCGAGAAGAGCCGCCGTACCGGCCTGACCTGGGCCGAGGCGGCCGACGACGTTCTGATTGCTGGCCGCGCCCGCGACGCGGGCGGCATGAACGTCTATTACATCGGCTACAACATGGACATGGCCATCGAGTACATCGAGGCCTGCGCCATGTGGGCGCGCACCTTCAGCCAGGCGTGCGGCACCGTCGAGGAAGGCGAGGAGCTGTTCGACGGAGGCAACGACGAGAAGGCGATCAAGACCTACACGATCCGGTTCGCCTCGGGCTTCCGCATCGTGGCCTTGTCCAGCCGCCCGGCCAACCTGCGCGGCAAGCAGGGCGTGGTGGTGATCGACGAAGCGGCTTTCCACGGCCAGCTCGACGAGCTGCTCAAGGCGGCGATCGCGCTGCTGATGTGGGGCGGCAAGGTGCGCGTGATCAGCACGCACGACGGCGTGGACAACCCGTTCAACCAGCTGATCGAGGACATCCGGGCCAAGAAGCGCGCCGGCAAGGTTCACCGCATTACCTTCGAGGAGGCGTGCGCCGAGGGGCTCTACAAGCGCGTATGCCTGCGCCAGGGCAAGGCCTGGACGCAGAAAACGGAAGACGCCTGGAAGGCCGCCATCCGCAAGACCTACGGCGATGCGGCCAGCGAGGAGCTCGACGCAATCCCGTCCCAGGGTTCCGGGAGCTGGCTTTCCGGCGCGCTGATCGAGGCGCGCATGGAGCCGGTGCCGGTGCTGCGCTACACGTGCCCGCCGGGCTTCGAGAAGGAACCGGACACCTACCGCTACCAGGTGATCCAGGGGTGGCTCGACTTCGAGGTGGCGCCGCTGCTGGCGGCGCTGGATCCGCGCCTGCAGAGCGTGCTCGGCGAGGACTTCGGCCGCACTGGCGACCTGACCGTGATCACGCCGGCGCAGATCCAGCAGAACATGACGCGCCGCGTGCCGTTCATGCTGGAGCTGCGCAACATGCCGCACCGCCAGCAGGAACAGATCTTGTTCTTCATCGGCGATCGGCTGCCCAACTTCGTCAAGGCCGCCGTCGACGCCCGTGGCAACGGCAGCGCCGTGGCTGAGTTCCTCGCGCAGCGCTACGGCTGGTCGCGCGTCGAGCTGATCATGGCCACCGACGGCTGGTACCGCGAGCAGATGCCGCCGCTCAAGGCCGCGTTCGAGGACGGCACGATCAGCATTCCGCGCGACAAGGACGTCGCCAGCGACCTGCGCCTGGTGAAGATGATCCGCGGCGTGGCTCGCGTACCGGAGGAGCGCACCACCGGCAAGGACGGCAACAAGCGCCACGGCGACGCGGCGATCTCCATCGCGATGATGCATTACGCCAGTCGCCACCCCGGCGCCCCGATCGAGTTCGAGTCAGTACCGCAGCACCCGCGCGGCTTCGACAACCTGCGCGACGCGCGCCTGTCCATGCGCGCGGATGACGGCGAAGACCTCGCCCTACCGGAACCGAAAGCATGGTGACCACCTCCCGCATCCTGGGCCCCGACGGGCAGCCCATCCGCACGGCCGACCTGGTCGAACCGCAGACCAGCCGCACGCTGCAGCTGCGCAACGAATGGCAGAACCATCCCAGCCGCGGCCTCACGCCCTCACGCCTGGCGGCCATCCTGGACAACGCCGAGCAGGGCGACCTGGTCGCGCAGTGCGAGCTGTTCGAGGACATGGAGGAAAAGGACGGCCACCTGGCCAGCGAGATGCTCAAGCGCCGCGGCGCCATCAAGCAGCTCGACTGGGACATCGTGCCGCCGTCCAGCCCCTACGCGAAGGAAAAGGCCAACGCCAAGCAGCTGAAGGAGCTGCTCGCCGAGATCCCGGACTTCGAGGAGATGCTGTTCGACGTCACCGACGCGATCGGCAAGGGCTACTGCTGCCTGGAGATCGAGTGGCACCGCCTGGACGGCTACTGGCTGCCCAAGACCGTCACGCACCGCCCGCAGAGCTGGTTCACCGTCCATCGCGGCTACCGCGAGGAGGTGCGCCTGCGCGACGGCACCGCCGAAGGCGAGCTGCTGCAGCCGTTCGGCTGGATCACGCACACGCACAAGGCCAAGAGCGGCTACCTGCCGCGCGCGAGCCTGTTCCGCGTGCTGGTGTGGCCGTACCTGTTCAAGAACTACAGCGTCGCCGACCTGGCCGAGTTCCTGGAGATCTACGGCATCCCGCTGCGGGTGGGCAAATACCCGCCGGGCAGCAGCAAGGCCGACAAGCTCACCCTGCTGCGCGCGCTCTCCGAGCTGGGGCACAACGCCGCCGGCATCGTGCCCGACGGCATGAGCCTGGAGTTCCACGACGCGGCCACGGGTGACCCGGACGCCTTCCAGGCCATGATCGACTGGTGCGAGAAAACCCAGTCCAAGGTGATCCTGGGCGGCACCCTCACCAGTCAGGCCGACGGCAAGACCAGCACCAACGCCCTGGGAAAGGTCCACGACGACGTGCGCAAGGACCTGCGCGACGGTGACGCCAAGCAGATCGCCACCACGCTCAGCCGCGACCTGATCTACCCGATCGCGGTGCTCAATGGTCTGGCGGACAACATCCGGCGCGCCCCGCGCATGATGTTCCCGGTCGAGGAGACCGAGGACATCACGGCCTATTCGACCGCGCTTCCTGCGCTCGTCAGCATCGGCATGAAGATCCCGCGCAAGTGGGCGCAAGAGCGGCTAGGCATCCCCGAGCCCGAGGCCGACGACGAGGATCTGCTGCAGGCGGCGAAGCCGGCCGCGCCGACCAACCACGTGGCCGGCGAGGATCCCGCCGCCACCGCGGCGGCGACCGCCCAGCTGCCGGGCACGCCGCAGGATCCGCCGGCCCGCATGGTCGACCAGCTGGACAAGACGGTGTCGCCGGTGATCGCCGGCTGGCTGGAGCAGATCCGCGCCCTGGCGAACCAGGCCGAGTCGCTCGACCAGCTGCGGGAGGGCCTGATGGAGCTGCTGCCCGACCTCAGCCTCGACGACTACGCCGAGGCCATGCGCCAGGGCCTGGCGGCGGCGGCGCTGGCCGGTCGCTACGAGATCCTGCGGGAGGCGGGTGCATGAACGCCGCACAGCGTCGGGTCAACCTCCGCAGGCTGCGCCGCGAAGTCACGCGCCTGGGCCTGAAACCAAACGCCTGGCAGTGGGGCAATGCCTACGCCCTGCACCGCCTCATCAAGTGGTCGCCGTACTGTGGCTGACGGCTCCGTCTCCTACGGCTCGGTCCCGTTCAAGGAACAGATCGCGTTCTTCCGGCGCAAGACCAACACGCCGACCGAGCGCTGGACCGACCTGTGGCAGGAGGAACACGACCACGCCTTCATGGTGGCCGGCGCCAACCGCATCGACCTGCTGGTCGACCTGCGCCAGGCGGTGGACAAAGCAATCGCCGAAGGCGCCGGCCTCGAGGCGTTCCGTCGCGACTTCGACCAGATCGTGGCCAAGCATGGCTGGAGCTACACGGGCGGGCGCGACTGGCGCACGCGGGTCATCTTCGAGACCAATCTGCGCACCAGCTACGCGGCCGGCCGCTACGCCCAGCTGCAGGCGCTCAAGCAGGTGCGCCCGTTCTGGCGGTACCGGCACAGCGACAGCGTGCAGCACCCGCGGCCGCAGCACCTCGCATGGAACGGCCTGGTGCTGCACGCAGACGATCCCTGGTGGCAGACGCACTATCCGCCGAACGGCTGGGGCTGCCAGTGCACCGTCGAAGCGCTGAACCTGCGCGACCTCAAGCGGCTGGGCAAGGATGGCCCTGACCAAGCGCCGCCGATCGACCTGCAGGACGTGGTGGTAGGGCAGCGCGGTCCGGCGCCCACGACGGTGCAGACGCCGGCCGGCGTGGATCCGGGCTTCGGCTACGCGCCCGGCCGCAGCGCCTACGAGCAGCTCGCGCAGGGCGTGGTGACCAAGGCGGCCGAGCTGCCGGCAACGACTGCCGCCAAGGCGCTCGCGCCCATCCTTGCACTGCCACGCGCCCAGCAGGCGCTGGATGCGGCCTACGGGGCGTGGCAGGCCGAGGTGTTGACCACGCGCCAGGCGCGCAACCTGACGGTGCCTGTCGGCGCCCTGGACCAGGAGCTGGTGCAGCGGATGACCGCCGAAGGGCTGGAGCCGGCCACCGCCCCAATCGTGGCCCGCGACGTGGAAGTACTCCACGCCTTGCGGGACGCCAAGTCGACCACCCCAAGCGGCAAGCCGGTGGCGCTGACACCCGACGAGCTCGCGCACCTGCCCAACCTGCTGGCCAGCCCCAAGGCGGTCCTGCTCGACCGAGCGGACGGCACGCTGCTTTACGTCGTGGACGCATCCGACCGGCGCGAGGCCGGTAAGGTCGTGGTGGCGATCAACTACCGCTTGAAGACCGAGACCGGCAAGCGGCTGGTCAACTCGTTCCGCACCGCCTCGCTGCTCGACCTGGTCGACGTGGAGGCGGGGGTGAAGTCCGGCGAGCTGGTCCTGTTGCGGGGCTCGCTGGCATGAAGGTGGTGCGCGGCGCCGGACTCGAACCGGATCATGACGTGGCCGAAGCCACCCCAACCTTTCCACTAGGAAACTACCGCGCGGGAGGAGCCTAGCACCGATGGCCGGCGCACGCATCGAGTTCGAGGTTGACACCACCCTGGCCAGCACCGCGCTGCAGCGTGCTCTGGGCGTCCTGGGCGGCGACGGGCTGACCCTGCTGCTGTCGGATATCGGCGAGTACCTGCTGCGGTCCACCCGCGATCGCGCCGCCCTGGAGCAGGCGCCGGATGGGTCGCATTGGCGGGCGCTGGAGCCCAGCTATGCCCGCTGGAAGGGACGCAAGCGGCCGGGCGTGCCCATCCTGAAGTTCGACAACCACATGCTGGGCGACCGGCTCGCACACCAGGTCGACGGCAGCACGCTCTACGTCGGCACCAATGCGCCCTATGGCGCCATCCATCAGTTCGGCGGCACGATCCACATCGCCGCGCGCTCACAGCAGGCCTACTTCCACCACAGCAAGGGCGAGGTGAGCCCGCAGTTCGTGGACAAGCGCAAGGCCAACTTCGCGCAGTGGGTCACCTTGCCGGCGTACGACATCGATATGCCGGCGCGCCCCTTCCTGGGCATCAGCGACCAGGACGCCAGCGAGATCGTCCAGATCACCCAGGATCACCTGCAAACGGCGCTTTCCGGGTCAGCCGCGTGAGGGGCCCGTGAAGGCCCTTTCAGCCCCCTGGGCGCGGCAAGGGTACCGCCCGAGGGGCGGGCCGAGCTTTTAAACGGGTTTCAAATGCCTTCAAATGCGTCCCGGGGATGCCAGGCGCGGTGCCTGAGACACGGACGGGGGGAAAATGGACGTCATGGCCGATCGATTCAGCTTCAACCTGGTGTACGACGGGCCGGCGCTGCAGGAGCACCGGATGGACGTGCGTGCCCTGGCGCCGGCGCTGCTCGCCCTGGGCGAGCTGGTCGAACGAGCCAACGAAATTCTCAACGGCGAGCAGGCCAAGGTCTCCGTGGATGTGCATGCCTCGTTTCGCGAGGGTTCGTTCGGCATTGAGCTGGATCTCGCACAAACCTTGTGGCAGCGGATCATCGACTTTGGTGGTGGTCATCCCATCGCCAGCATCAGCACGTTGGCCGGCCTTCTAGGTCTGAGCGCGAGGGATGGCGTCGTCGGGCTGGTGCAGCTCATCCGCTGGATCCGCGGACGCGCCATCCGGCGCATCGAGACGATCGACGGCGGCAAGGTCCGGTTCCTGATTGATGATGAGTCAGTCGAGGTCGAGGAGCGGGTCTACAAGCTCCTGCGGGACTACAAGCTGCGCAAAGCGCTGGAGGGCGTCATTGCCGAGCCGCTGGAGCGGGAGGGAATCGACTCGGTCGCCTCGGTGGACAAGAAGGTGAAAACCGTCAGCTTCCTCATCGAGCGGGATCAGGCGCGCCACTTCAAGGCTCCGGATCCCCAGGAGGAGGAGCTGGCCAGTGACGAGTACACCGCGACGCTGCAGGTGCTCACTCTGGCCTTCCAGGACGGCAACAAGTGGCGGTTTACCGAGGGTGGTGGAAATACCTTCTACGCAACGATCCTTGATGAGGGCTTCCTCCAGCGGATACGCTCCAACGAGCAGTTCGCGCGCGACGACATCATTCGCGCGCGAGTCCGCCGCACCCAGCGGCTGACGAAAGATGGTCTCAAGGCGGATTACGAGATCGTCGAGGTGCTCGAGCACCGCAGCGCCATGCCGAAGGTCCAGCTGAAAATGGACTTCGACAACCCCCAGGATCCCAGGTAAGCAGCGAAGCGCTTCGCTCCAGCTGACTGACGAGGGGTGCGGAAACTGGCCGCATGGCCCGTTCCCCCCTCGCAATCGCCCTTGCCGCCTGCGCCTTTCAGCTGCCCGCCCTTGCGGACGGTAACGCTCAACGCATCCAGCTAACCCCCGCCGGCAACTTCAAGCCGTGGGACGGCCGCGACATTCCCTCCGGCCACTGGCACATCGACCAGGCGGTCGCCAATGCGGTGATCGCCCGCTTCCAGGCGCGAAAGAACCCGCGCGTGCTCGACTACGAGCACCAGACCCTCCGCAAGGAGGAGAACGGCCAGCCGGCGCCCGCCGCCGGCTGGATCACCGACCTGCAATGGGTCGACGGCCAGGGGCTGTTCGGCACCGTCGAGTTGACGGCGCGTGCCCGGCAGCTGATCGCCGATGGCGAGTACCGCTACGTCAGCCCCGTTTTCAGCTACGACCGCCACACCGGCGACGTGCTGGACATCCAGATGGCGGCCATCACCAACAACCCCGCCATCGACGGCATGGAGCCGCTCGCGCTCCGCGCCGCCGCCACTTTCGGCTTCCACTCCGACGAGGACCCCTCCATGAACAAGCTTCTCCTGGCGGTCTGCGCCGCGTTGGCGCTGGGCGCCGACACGACCGAGGACCAGGCCATCGCGGCGCTCAACGCGCACGCCAAGAACGACCCGCTGGCCGGCGTGCGCAAGGCGCTGGGTGTGGACGACAAGGCCGCGCCCGAGGCGATCGTGACCGCCTGCAGCGCGCTCAAGACCAAGGCCGAGCAGGCCGGCAATCCCGACCCGGCCAAGTTCGTCCCGATCACCGTGGTCGAGGACCTCAAGGGCAGCGTCGCGGCGCTCACTGCGCAGATCAACGGCGACAAGGTCGAGCAGCTGGTGACCGACGCGCTCGAAGACGGCCGCCTGCTCAAGGCCCAGGAGAACTGGGCGCGCGACCTGGGCAAGAAGGACATCGCGGCGCTTACCGCGTACCTGGAGACCGCCCAGCCGATCGCGGCCCTCGCCGGCACGCAGACCGGCGGCCGCGGCCCTGCCCAGGGCAAGGATGCCAACGGCCTCACCCCCGACGAGCTGGCGGTGTGCAACGCCACCGGCATCGACCCCAAGGACTTCGCCGCGGCCAAGACCGCCTGAGGAACCGACGCCATGCTCTCTGCCGATCGCAACACTCCGCGCCGTGATGGCGTGAACTTCGCTCACCCGGTGGCCGCCGCAGTGCTGATCTTCGCCGGCGCGCTGGTCGCGCTGGACGCCGCCGGCAACGCCGTGCCGGCCGGCACCGCCGGTTCCGGCGCCGCCATTGGCGTCGCCCAGGCGGTGGCCGACAACAGCGGCGGCGCCGCCGGCGACATCAACGTCGACGTCCGGGTGGGCACCTTCCGCTTCGACAACTCCGCCGCCGGCGATCTGATTGCCCGCACCGACATCGGCGCGACCGCCTACGTGGTCGACGACGCCACCGTGGCCAAGACCGACAACGCGGGCGCGCGTGAGGCGGCCGGAACCATCGTCGACGTCGATGACGTCGGCGTCTGGGTCCGCGTCGGCTAAGCCAGCCCAGGACAAACGAGGACACCCATGATCATCAACAAAGGCAATCTCACTGCCCTGGCGCTGGCCTTCAAGGCTGCTTTCCAGGGTGTGCTCGGCCAGGCCCCGAGCCAGTACCTGGAAATCGCCACCGTGGTGCCCAGTACCACCGGCGCCGAGGAGTACGGTTGGCTGGGCTCCCTGCCGAACGTGCGCGAATGGGTCGGCGACCGTGTGGTGCATGGCATCACCAGCCACGGCTACACCATCCGCAACAAGTCCTACGAGCTGACCGTGGCGGTGCCGCGCCCGGCGATCGAGGACGACCAGTACGGCGTCTACACCCCGCTGATGGCCGAGATGGGCCGCTCGATGGGTGCCCACCCGGACCAGCTCTGCTACGGCCTGCTGGCCGCCGGCCGCACCGAGAAGTGCTACGACGGCCAGGCCTTCTTCAGCAAGACGCACCCGGTCACCGGCGCCAACGGCAAAGACGCCAACCAGGCCAACCTGGACGACTCCGGCGGCGCCAACGCCTACTGGTACGTGCTCGACACCAGCCGCGCCCTCAAGCCGCTGATCTTCCAGAACCGCAAGGCGCCCAACTTCGTCAGCAAGACGGCGGAGACGGACGACAACGTGTTCGACCGGGCCGAGTACGTCTATGGCGCCGATCGCCGTTGCAACGTCGGCTTCGGCTTCTGGCAGCTGGCCTACGCGAGCAACAAGACTCTGGACGCAGCCGGCCTCAAGGCCGCGATCGTGGCCATGACCAGCCGCAAGGGCGACAACGGCCGTCCGCTGGGCATCAACCCGACCGTCCTGGTCGTGCCGCCCACCCTGGAGTTCGAGGCTCGCCAGCTGCTGGAGAACGCCGTCAACGAAGCCGGCGCCACCAACGAGCTGAAGGGTCGCCTGAAGGTCCAGGTCGCCAGCTGGCTGTAACGGATGCGACGCCCCCGCGAGGGGCAATCCGAAAGGCGCTCAAGCGCCGTTGCAGGTGGCGGCCGGGGAGAGCCCCGGCCGCCTTTTAAAGGAGCCTCGCAGGTGAACGACGAGCAGATCGAACAGGAGATCCAGACCAAGGGTCTGACCGCTCCACGCGTGACCAAGGCTGACGTGGACGACGAGATCGCCAGCGAGCATTTCTTCACGGCCTTTGACGGTGCACTCGGCGCCGCTTCCGCCGACAACCAGGACGCTGAGTCCGCCGTCCGGGTTGCGATGGGCATGCCGCCGCAGCTGCAGCTGCTGACCATCTGTGTGCTGGTTCTGCGCAACGGCTACACCGTGACCGGCGAATCGGCCTGCGCTAGCCCGGAAAACTTTGACGCGGAGATCGGTCGCAAGCTCGCCCGCGAAAAAGCGGTCGAGAAGATCTGGCCGCTGATCGGCTTCCGGCTGCGTGACTTCCTCAGTGCGACTCAGGCGCGCGGCTGATCATGTACGTCACCCCTGTCCAACTCGCCGAACGCCCGGGCGCCCGTGAGCTGGCCCAGGTGGCGACGCGCGAGCGTGACGCTATCGTGGTGGACGAGCTGATGGACGCCACCCTGCGGGCGCTCGATCGCAGCGCCTGGTCTGCAGACGACATTGCCGTGGCGGACGAGGCCCTGGCTCGCATCCAGGAGGCGATCACCGACGCCGATGGCGTGATCGACGGCTTCCTGGCCAGGCGCTACCCGCTGCCGCTGGCCACGGTGCCGGGCGTGGTGGTGGCCTGGTCGCGCGCGATCACCCGCTACAACCTGCACAAGGACCGTCTCAGCACCGACCAGAACGATCCGATCGTGCGTGACTACCGGGACGCACTGAAGCTGCTGCAGCTCACCGCCGACGGTAAGTTCAGCTTGGGCGCGAACGACCCGGTGCTGACGGATCCGGGCGATGCTGATGTCCAGTTCGTCAGCGACGGCCACGTATTCCGGCGCGATCGGTCGAGGCGCTACCCGTGAGCTTTGCGCCGTTCGACGTGCAGCCGGTGGCTGACCGCCTGCGTGCCCAGGTGAGCATGCTGCGCCAGGTGGGCCTGGCGGCGGACTATGCGGCCGTGCAGAACCTGCGCGACTTCGTGGTGCCGAGCTGCTTCGTGATTCTCGCCAAAGAGCTGTTCGAGCCGGCGGCTCCTGGTCATGGCCGCCGCGGCGACCAGGTCAGCACGCCCCAGCGGGGCGTCGTCTCGTTCGGCGTGGTCACGGTCGGGCGCAACTACCGCGAGCAGCGTGGCGCTCAGCTCGTCGGCGAGATCGGCCAACTCCTCAAGCAGGTGCGCCAGTGCCTGCAGGGCTGGATCCCGGATGTTCCGGGCGCCCGCCCGCTGCAGCTGCGGCAGGGCGACTTGCTGCAGTACGACAACAGCACCGCGCTGTGGTGCGACGTGTGGACCACCCAAATCATTCTCGCCCCGGAGGCGGCAACACCATGAGCGACAAACCCAACACCCAGCTGGTGACCCTGATCAAGGACGGCCATACCCACGCCGGCCGCGTCTGCAAAGCCGGAGACCGCATCCCGGTCACGGCGAGCCAGGCCGCATTCCTGGCCGAGAAGGGCCTGATCGACAAGCCCACCACCACTGCCGTGTCGCCCGCCTCGGGCGCCAAGGGCAAGGAGTAAGCCATGAACCTCAACGAATACTTCTCGATGCAGGGCAAGGTGTACATCGGGCTGCGCAACGCCGATGGCACCCGTCAGCCGGCGCGCTGGGTCTACGACTCCAGCAAGCTGGAGTGGGCGCAGTCGGTCAGCGAGGAAGAGCAGGACGAGAGCTGGTCGGGCCAGCGCGGCCTGGCGGCCACGCTCAAGACCAAGAAGAGCCTGCAGGTGAACCTGACCCTCGGCCAGCTCAACACCGACAACGCCGCCCGCGCGATGTCCGGCGTGGCCACCGACGTGGTGGCAGGCACGGTCACCGCGGAGGCGATCGGCGACGTGAAGGCCGGCGACGTGGTCGCCCTGGCATACGGCGCTGTCAGCGCGGAGGCGCTGAAGGACGGCACCTCGGCCGCCCTGGTCGCCGGCACCGACTACACGATCAACGCGGACACCGGCGTCATCTCGTTCCTGACCGCCAAGACGGGTGTGGTGGCGGACAGCTACAGCTACGCCGCCCACAGCATCGTGACCGCGCTCAGCCAGAACGCGCCGAACGTCTACGTGGTGTTCGATGGCGAGAACACCGTGGACGGCGCCTCCATGAAGGTGCGCGGCGAGGTCTATAGCGTCGTGTTCAATCCGGCCTCGACCATGAGCTGGATCAACGACAACTTCGGCAGCATGGAGCTGCAAGGCAAGGCGCGCGTCGATCCCTTCCGCCAGCCCGATCCGAAGTGGGGCCCGTTCGCCCGCGTGCTGATGGTGGATCCCAATGGCTAAGCGCCTTGGCAATGCCGAGCCCAAGCCAACCACGTCCGCGCCCGAGGGCGCGGACGATCTTTCGGTGCTCCACCCGGACGTGACCGTGAAGATCGCGGGCCGCTCGGTGACCATCCGGGAGTACGGCTTCACCGAGGGACTGCGCGTGCGCGCGTACATGGCCCCGTTCACCGCCGACCTCGGCCGCCTGTTCGACGCAGGCGAGGTGCTGGTGGAGGATGTACTGGACGTGGTGGGCGCTCACGTCGACCTGGTGCAGCGGGCGATGGCTCAAAGCATCGCGCCGGCGGGTGAGCTGGCCAGCGACCAGGACATCGCCTGGGTTGCACAGCTGGATGACACAGCCGGCGATGCCCTGGTGAACCACTGGTGGGGTGTGTGCGGCCTTTTTTTCGTCCGCCAGATCGTGCGCAGGTCGGGCGAGCGGGCCAAGCGCGCAACGCTGGCGCGGGCGGCCGCCCAAGCAAAGGCGACCGATGGGCAGACGTCTACGTCGAGCTCGTCAGCGCCGGCTTCGGCACGCCCGAGCAGCTCGGACGATACACCGCCCGCCAGCTCCAGCTCTTCCACGAGCGACTCGCCGCGGGGCGGAACCGACAACGGGCCGACCTAATCGAGGCGATCGCCTTCGGCTATTCAGGCTGCCGGTCGGACAAGGGGGCGGCGGCGTTGGAAAGGATGCTGGCGCAGCTGCGGCGTTAGCCGTGCCGCCACCAGGCGGCAACCACGGCGAAGAGGTAGAGCCCAAGACACACCATCGCGAAAGCGAACGGGGGCCAGATGGGAAAATTGGCGACCGACGCTATGCCGGAGAGCACTAGGCCGACCAAACAACCGATGAAGCCGAACGCCAGCATCCCTTTGTAACGCTTGCCCGTCTGTTCGATCTGCACCGGGACGATCGGACGGCCACAGCTAGGACACGCTGGTGCAGCGTCGGAAACATCATGGGAGCAGTCCGGACACGTGATGAGAGCCATTGTCTATTCCCCTTGTTGGCCCGGCTGAGAATAGCAGCCGCGTTGCCGCTGCGTTCCGGCAACTGCTAAGCTCGCGCCAAGCCCTCGCCTCACCGCGAGGGCTTTTTGTTTGAGCGAAGCGCTTCGCTCCCGAGGCCTTCGACCCGTCACGCATCCTGACGCCATAGCGCGTTGGCAGATGCCAAGGGCCGGAGAGCATGAACGATCGCAACCTAGACATTGCACTCCGCATCAAGGCCGACCTCGCGGAGGGTCGCAAGGGCCTGCAGGCCATCGGTCAGTCGATCGAGGAAACCGGTAAGAAAGCCGAGTCCACAAATACGTCTCTCGCGCGGACGGGCCAGCGTTTTGACAGCCTGTTAGGCAGCGTCGACCGCGTGGTCCGTGTCCTGGAGAACATCGACACGCGCATGGCGGCGATGGCGACCAGCTCGGTCCAAGTAGCCAAAGCCACAGAACAGGTGTCCGCGGGAACCCAGGCGGCCGTCGACGGCGTCCGGCGCCTCGCCGAGACGGAGGAAGAGGCTGCGGCGCGGATTCGCGCAGTGATCGCAGCTTCCCGCGACCAGGTTGCCAGCCAGGAAGCGTCTGCAGCTGCCGCACGGGAGGCCGCGACGCAAGCGCGCGGACATAGCGATGCTGCCGAAGATGTATCGGCGAGTGTCGCTCGTCAGAACGCGCAGATGAGGCAGGCGAGCGTCTCCGCTGCCGAAGCGGCCGCGGCCGAGCGCCAGGCTGCAGGTGCGGCGCAGGACCATGCTGCGGAGCTCACGCGGTTGCTGGGGCAGATCGATCCCACCATCGCCGCTCTTGAGCGCCTGGACGCGCAAGAAGCCGAGCTGCAGCGTTATCGCAGCATGGGACTGGTGGACCCAGACAGTTTCGCGCGTTTTCAAGGGCAGATCGAAACGAGCCGCCAGTCACTTAGCCGGATGGGCGTCACGTCCGCGCAGACAGCGATGGCAATGCGCCAGCTTCCGGCGCAGATCAGCGACATCACTGTCAGCCTCGCGGCCGGCATGCCCGTGTGGATGGTGTTCCTGCAGCAGGGCAGCCAGATCAAGGACTCGTTCGGTGGCGCAAAACCGGCCCTCGAAGGCGTGTTGTCCGTGCTCACTCCCCTGCGACTGGCCATTGGGGGCGTCGTGGGCGCCGTAGCACTTCTGACGGCAGCGGCGGTGGAGGGATATCTCGAGAACGAGCGTCTCGCGCGCGCAATCATCACCACGGGCAACTATGCAGGCACGACCACGGGCCAGGTCGACCAACTGGCAGCCGCCTATGGCTCGGTGAACGGCCGCGTTGGCCAGGCGCGACAGATCCTCAACGGACTGATCGACACCGGCCGAGTGTCTGCGGAAACGTTGAATGAAGTGGGTCGCGCCGCGGTGAATATGGCGGCCCTCGGAGGCAAGAGCGCCCAACAGGTGGTCTCCGAATTCAGCCGCTTGGCTGACGATCCGGTTCGCGCGGCCATCGAGCTCGACCGCCAGTACCACTTCCTCAACACTACCCTGCTGCAGCAGATCCAGACGCTGCAGCGCGCAGGCGACCAATACGGCGCCGTGAACCTCGCCGCCAAAGCTTTCGCGGACGAAACCGGCCGACGCATGGATGAGCTGCATGAGCGGATGGGCTGGCTCGAAACGTTCGCCGACAAGTGGTCGCGGGGCGTCGACAACATCAAGCAGGGCCTGCTGGACCTTGGCAAGCCAGCCACCGAGATCGAGAAGTTCCAAGCCGCGCTGGCCAAGTACAACAAGGTGTACGACGCCTATCGACGCAGTCTGACGGCCGGCTCGACCAAGGAGTACCAGGACCAACTGTTCGCCCAGTCGCAGCAGGCCTATCGGGAGCTACAGGCTGCCCAGCAGGAAGCGCTCCAGGTGCGCACGGATGCAGCGGCGCAAGGCGTCGCCCAACAGGTTCAGACCGAGGGCAAGGCGGCAGCCGAGGCCATCGATAAGCTGACCACGAGCCTTGATCGAGCGAAACAACGCCAGGATGCCCTGAACGAAGCGGCAGAGAACCTCTACAAGATCCACCTGGCGGGAGGGAAGTTGCCAGAGGGCGTCAACTTCGAAGGTCCTCAGGCGGACATGCCGCAGGGACCTGGCTGGGACCGGCTGAAAAAGGCGATCGAGCAGCGCTATGCGGATCCGAAGTCGAGCAACGCCGGCGCACGCGAAGCAGAGGCGCAGGCGCGTGCGGCCGCGGCCGCCCAACAGGGCCTGCTGCAGAGCCTTCAGCAGATGCAGGGCCAGCTGGATCCGGCGGCCGCGGCATGGGTGAAGTACAACCAGGCGGTCGCCCAGGCGAACGAGCAGGCCGCGCAGGCCAAAAAGGCCCCGGGCGCCGACACGCGTGCGATCGAGGCCGAGCGCGTGGCGGTCATCGGCCTGGCAAAGACCATCCGCGACGCGGAGCTGGACAAGCTTGCCGAGCAGGACCGCCAGGCATGGGAGCAGCTGCGCCAGAGCCTGCGCACGCCGACCGAGGCGTCGGTGGAAACGGCCGAGGCGCAGATCAAGCAGCTGAACGACCTGCTGGCCAAGGGCGTCATCAACGCCCAGCAGTACCACGACAGCATCCATAGGATCGGCGAAAGCAGCGTCATCACTGCGCCGCAGTATCAGGGCGTCGATGCGTCCGTGGGCGGCGTGTCCAGTGAATTGTCCAAGAACTTCGAGGCGCAGCGCGCCCTCGACGAATGGCATGCGCAGCAGCTCGCCGCCAACGAAGCGTTCCGCGCGGAGGACGAAGCGAACGAGGAGGCCTACCAGGCCCGCAAGGCGACGATCGAGCAGCAGTATGCGGACCAGCGCCTCAACATCGAGCAGTCGCGCCACCAGCTGTCGCTGACGGCCTCGTCGGACTTTTTCGGCCAGCTGGCGGTGCTGCAGCAGAGCAGCAATCGCAAGATCGCCACCATCGGCAAGGCTGCGGCGATCGCCAAGGCGATGATCGACACGTACCAGTCCGCGACCGCAGCGTATGCCGCGATGGCGTCGATCCCCTACGTCGGCCCCGCGCTGGGCGCCGCCGCGGCGGCCGCCGCGATCGCCGCCGGCCTGGCCAACGTCGCGCAGATCCGCTCGCAGCCCACCGGCTATGCCACGGGCGGCGAGATCCGCGGTGCCGGTACCGCCACCAGCGACAGCATCCCGATCATGGCCAGCAACGGCGAGTTCATGCAGCGCACGGCCGCAGTGGACTACTACGGCCTGGACTTCATGCACGCAGTGAACAACCTGGAGTTCCCGCGCTACGCCGATGGCGGTGCGATCGGGGACGCCCCGCGGCTGTCGGCGCCGCCCGCGCCGACCATGCGCCTGAGCAGCGCGCTCTCGACCCGTGAGCAGGGTAACGGCCGCGATCGCGCCCAGAAGCACGTGCACGTGTGGGACCGCAACCAAGCGGCCCAGGAGATTGCCGGCACCGATGCCTTCGAAGAGGCGGTGCTGCACGTGGTCGGAAGCAACCCGACCACCATCCAGGGGCGGTGGAACAGCTGATGGGCTATGTCGCTGACGCGCTGCCGCTGTGGCCGGTGCCGGCCAACTGGATCGAGGCGGTCCGGGAAACGCTCGCCTGGCTGACGGACGTGCAGACCGCCCGCAACGGCACCCAGCAGAAGCGCCAGCTGCGCCTGGCGCCGCGGCGTGCCTTCCAGTTCCTGGTCACGGCAGGAGGCGCCGATCGCCGCCTGCTCGATGCGCTTCGCTTCACCCAGGGCGTGCGTCAGTGGTTGCTGCCCATCTATCCCGACGTGCAGCTCCTGGCCAGCGAAGTGGCCGCTGGCGCCATGACCATTGCCTGCCGCACTGCGGGCTTTGATTTCGTGGCGGGCGGCCAGGCTGTGGTCTGGCTCTCGGCCACGCGCTGGGAGCTGCTCTCGATCGACACAGTGGACGCCGGCGGGCTGATGCTGCTGACCGCGACGCAGAGCAGCTGGCCGATGGGTGCGCGCCTCTATCCGGTGCGCAAGGCGCGCATGGTCGAGCCGGCGAAGGAAACCCAGCGCAGCGACGACGTGGGCAAGGTCAGCGTGCAGCTGCTGATCGACGAGCCGTGCGACTGGCCCGCCGCTTGGCCGAGTGCGGCCATCTACCGCGGCGTGCCCGTGCTGGAGTGGCGCTCGGACGAATCCCAGGATCCAGAGGAGCAGTACGTGCGCACCTACCAGACGGTCGACGAGGAGACCGGCCCGGTGTCCTACTTTGATCTGCCGGGCATGCCGTTCCGCACCCAGGCGCACCGGTGGGCACTGGACGGGCGCGACCAGCAGGCCGTGTTCCGCAGCCTGCTGTATCAGCTGGCCGGGCGCGCCGGGCAGCTGTGGGTGCCGAGCTGGCGGGCGGACCTGCAGCTCGCGCAGGCGGCCGATGGTAGCGACACGCTGACCGTCGACTGGTGCGGCAACACGCTGTTCGGCCAGATGCAGCCCAACCGCCGCGACATTCGCATCGAGCTGTATGGCGGCACGGTGCTCTACCGGCGTGTGACCGCCAGCATCGAACTGGGTGATACCGAGCAACTGCTCCTGGATGCGCCGGTGGGCATGTCGGTCGAACCCGCCGCGGTGCGCGCGATCAGCTTCCTGTCGATGTGCCAGCTGGCCTCTGACACCGTCGAGATCAACCATCTGACCGACGCCGACGGCGCCGCGTTGGCCAGCACGTCCTGGCAGGCGGTGCGCAATGACGTCTGAGGCCCGCGACGCCGCGCTGCTGGGTGGTCAACCGCTCAAGCTATTCCGCTTCACGCGGGCGAACCTGTCCTGGTTCTACACCAACGCGGATCGGGCGATCACCTACAACGGCGACACGTACCTGCCGACTGCGATCAGCCACGATAAGATCAAGGACGGCGGCGACAGCCAGCAGCGCACGATCAAGATCAGCCTGCCCAAGGACCTCGAGGTGGCCGCCAACTGGCGTCCGTACCCGCCGGCCGACCCGATCATGGTGACGATCTGGACGCAGCACGTGGGCGAGGTGGACTACCTGGTCGACTGGATCGGCCGCCTGACCAGCCCGCAGTTCGATGACACCAAGCTGATCTTGTCCAGCGAACCGAGCCAGACGCGCAACAAGCGTGGCGGTCGCAGCCGCATCTGGCAGCGCCCCTGCGACCTGGTGCTCTTCAGCCAGGGCAATGGGCTGTGCAATGTCGACCGCGCGGCGCATGCGCTGCCGGCGACGCTCACGGCGGTCGACGGCCTCTCCCTGACCGCCGCCGAGTTCGCAAACGTGCCCAATGGCCGCCTTGCCGGGGGCTGGATCGAATGGCCGCGCAGCGATGGCCTGATCGAGCGTCGCAGCATCAACAGCCATAGCGGCACCACCATCGTCGTGACCTACGGCGCTGCGGATCTCGCCCCGAACCTGGCCGTCACTGCATATCCGGGCTGCTCGGGCAGCTGGGCCGACTGCGCCTACTTCAACAACACACCGAACTTCGGCGGGGAGCTCTGGATCCCCGGCCGCGACTATTACGACGGCAACCCCATCTGAGGCATCGCATGATCTGGGCTTTTGTCGCAGTAGTGATCGTCAGCGTGTTCCTGGCCGCCTCGGCCAGCGCCAGGGTGCAGACGCCCCAGCCCGAGCGCGGTGACGTGCCGACCGTGCAGGACGGGAAACGCATCATCCGGGTCTACGGCACCGTGTGGATCGACGATCCCATGCAGCTGGCCATGCAGCAGGTGGGTACCGACGCCATTCGCAAGAAGGGAGGCAAGAAGTGAGCGGCTTGATCGTCCGCCTGGAACACGTGCGCAGCGTGCCGGGCTTCGGCGTGCGCCCTGGGCTGTGCACGGGCGGCGCCCGTGCGTGGTTCGCCCGCTATGGCTTGGACTGGAACGCCTTTCGCCGCGACGGCATCGATGCCGCGGTGCTGGAGGCCACCGGCGACGCCTTCGCCCTTGCGGTGGTGGCATACGCGCGCGAGGTAGAAGCCCGTGGGCGGTAGCAAGAAGCAAACGGTCGGCTACTGGTACAAGTGGCTGCTGCACTTCGGCTGGTGCCGCGGCCCGGTGGATGCCGTGCTCGAGCTCCGCGGCGGTGGCGCCACCATGTGGAGCGGGCGCCTGACCGAGAGCGGGCGTATCCATATCGACAAGCCCGAGCTGTGGGGCGGTGAGGATGCGCAAGGCGGCGTCCAGGGCGATTGGGACATCATGTTCGGCGAGCCCACCCAGCAGCCGAACGACTACCTCACCGCGACGCTGGGTGGCTCGCCGTCTGAGACGCCGGGCGGCGATCTCAGCTTCAAGGACCTGATCGAGCTCTTGTTTTCGCGGCATGGCCTGCCCGACGAGAACACCACGCCAGCCGATACCTTGCGCGGGCAGAGCGCGCATCGCGGCAAGCTGACCACGGTCGCGCGGGGCGGCCGCTTCGGCGCCAACATCCCCAACCCCAAGCCGGTGGCCATCAAGGTGGAGCGCATCCTTGCCGACTGGCAGGACGATGTCACTTGGTATCCCGAAAAGGCCGTCATCGACGTCTTCGCTCGAGTCTCGAGCGCCGAGTTGGGGCCGACCTCAAATGGCTGGCGTTACAAAGTGCTTCCGCTTAGCGATGAGACCGACTATTCCGCTGACGCCTTGGACGATTCTGCTTGGCCTACAGGGCAGATGCCCTTTGCAAGCGCACCAGGGCATCCGTACGCCGCCGGCGCTGGTTTCCCGGCAATCGAGAACACGTATTGGCCTCTCAATACGCGGATATGGCTACGGCGGATATTCAACGTCTCGCGGGTTGCCGATATCACGCTGACCGTCTTCATCGATAACTACGCTACCGTTTGGGTCAACGGCCAACTGGTGTTGGCGCGCTCGGGCGATGACCCGAACCCTTCCTCCGAGGCGTTCACGCACCAGATCAACGTGCCGGCCAGCGTTCTTCGCTTGGGCGGAAACACCATCGTGCTCCTAGGCGAAGACTACGGCACCTACAGCTATGCCGCCTTCAACTTGGATGTGTCCAGCAGCGACCTGCGCGCCATGAACCCGGCGCATCTGCTTTACGACTCAATCGTTCACGAGGAGCTGCAGGGCGAACCCTCGGGCATGATCAACGACGCGAGCTTTCGCGCGGCTGCCGACAAGCTCTATGACGAAGCGCTTGGCCTTTGCACCGTCTATGACAGCAGCAGCGAGACGCCGGAGCAGTTCCAGCAACGCATTTGCAACCTGATCGCGGGCAACCTGAACCAGAGCCGGGTCGACGGCCTCTATTACCTGGACCTTATTCGCGCACCGGATAATCTCGACGCCCTCCCGATCATCACGGAAGACGACGTCGTAGCCTTCAAGCAGACACCCGGCGTGATCGCCGAGGCGCCCAACCTCATGCGCGTCGAGTGGTTCGACCCGACCACCAAGGAGACGCGCACTACCGCGCCCATCTATGCGGCCGGCGCGATCCAGGCCTCAGGCGCTGTGATTACCGATACCCGCAAGTACCACGAGGTGCCAGCGGAGAACCTGGCGCTGCGCCTGGGCAAACGGGAGTTGGATGCGGGCTGCGCGCCGCGTTCCACCTTCGACCTCACCGTGCTCCCCCGATTCCGCGGCCTTCGGCCGGGTATGAACGCGCGCCTGCAGTTGCCCAGCGAGGGGATCGCCGACCTGGTCGTCACCGTGGGCCAGGTGGGCCAGGGAACCCTGCGCGACAGCAAGATGCAGCTCGCGTTGGTGCAGAACGTGTTCTCGATGCCGGACGCGGTCTATGTAAACCCCGACCCCACTGTATGGCAGCCGCCGTCCACGACGCCGAAGCCGTCGCCATGCCAGATCGCGATGGAGGCGCCCTACGTCGAACTCGCAGCGGCCCTCTCCAATGCCGACCTGCAGGCGCTGGCAACCGACAGCGGATTCTTGGTAGCCGCCGCCGTACGGCCTGTCAGCGGCTTGAGCTATGAATTGGACACTGCGGTCGGTGGCGGGGACTACGAAGCGGCTGGCAGTGGCGACTGGTGTGGAACGGCGCTCATCAACGAGGCGGCTACGCCGGCCGACGTCGCCTTTACTTATGCCGCTGGCCAGGACCTCGATCGCGTGGCCGTGGGTTCCTGGGCCCGCTGGGATGATGAGATCGTGCGGGTCGATGCCCTCGACACAGGCGCGGGCACGGTGACGCTCGGCCGAGGCTGTGCGGATACGGCCCCTCTACCGCACGACGCCAGCTCGCGCATCTATTTCTGTGGCGACTGGCTGGCGGCCGACGCGCGGGAGTACGTGGGCGGCGACACGGTGAACGCCAAGCTGCTGACCCGCACGACTGCCGGAAAGCTCGACCTGGCCAGTGCACCCACGCTCGCCGTCCTGATGAACGAACGTGCTGCGCGGCCTTACGCTCCCGGCAAGCTCGCGATCAATGGCAGCACCTACCCGCGCTTTGCCGAAGGTGCCATCCAGGCGACATGGGCGCACCGCGACCGTGTCCTGCAGGCCGACCAGCTGGTGGACACCACCCAGGCCGACGTGGGCCCCGAGGTCGGCACCACCTACACGGTCCGCTATTACCAGCCACCTGGCACGCTGGTCTCGAGCGAGGCGGGAATCGCCGGCACCAGCGCAACGGCGTACACCTTTCCCGACGACGGCCCGGTAACCGTAGCGGTGAGTGCGGTGCGCGACGGCCTGGAGAGCTGGCAGGCCCTGGAAGCGACTTTCGACTATGCGCGCGTCGCGCGTACCACCACTGCGGGCGAGTTCCGCGTCACGACGTCCGGCGAGATCCGGACTCTGGAGTAACCCATGAGCAAGACCATTGGACAACTCGATCCTGCCGCAGCGCTCGACGGTACCGAGACGGTGGAGGTGGAGCAGGCCGGTGTGAGCGCCCGCACGACCGTCGACGATATCGCCGCCCGTGCTGGCGCCGCCAGCGTGGGTCGGCTCGCCGGCATCAATGACCAGACCGGCACCGCCTACACCGTTGCCGCCGCGGATGCAGGGAAAGACATTCGGTGCACGAACGCCGCCGCCATCGCACTGAACCTGGACATCGAGGCGACCAGCGGCATCACTGCCGGGTTCTGGTGCCTTTTCTCGCAGGGTGGTGCGGGTGCGGTCACCGCAACCGCCCTGGCTGGCGTCGATCTACGTGCACCCAATGGTGCAGCGACGACGCAACAGGATGACCCCCGGGGGCTCGAGTACCTGGGCGGCGATGTCTGGAGAGTCCTGTGAGTTTGGCCCTTGCCAGGATCGCGGCCGCGCATCGCTCGGGCGGGACCCCGGGAACGACGTACTTCGATGCTGTTATGGCTGATGCGCCGACCGCATTCTGGCGGCTGAACGAGTCCGGCGGCACGGTGGCAGTCAATGCCGCCAACGCGAGCAACAACGGCACTGTCCAAGGCGGCACGTTACTTGGCCAAACCGGCCTGCCAGGGGACCAAGGCGGCGGGGCATTTGCCTTTAACTCCGTTGGAGACCGGGTGACCTATCCCTCTGGAGCCATTACAGGCAGCTCGTTCACGCTGGAAGCTTGGATCAACACAACCCACACTGGCGCCAGGAAGAACATCGTCGGGGCTGGTGATCCCCGCGCTACCAATAACGGCGTGGCGCTCTATGTTGGAAGCGACAATTGCCTGCATTGCGATCTTTCGAACGTTGCGGGCCCGAATAGCGGCGTAGCTGTCTGCAATGGCGCTTGGCGGCTGTGCCACGTGGCGTTCACCGGCGGCACGGCCCAGCTTTACGTCGATGGTGCTGCTGCCGGCTCGGCTGTTGCGATGTCTCCAGCGATCGCGAACATGGGTGCTTCGATCGCCTACAACGTCAGCGCTTATCCCTTCCAATTCGTGGGAAGGATCTGCAACGTGGCGATCTATAACCAAGCTCTATCTGCCGCGCGGATCGCGGCTCGATACGCACAGGGAGCAGCCCCCTGAAGATGACCGAGAGCATGATGCCTTCGGAGATAGTTGCACGTCACGGCATTTCCTTTCGCGTAGCGAAATCCAACGGGGCTGCTTTTATCAACTCACCTGCGAGCGTTTTATCAAGTCGCGCGTTACAATCGGGCGATGACCACTCCGGTTCGCGCGGCCCGAGCAGCACGCTAGGCGCGAGCTCCAGCCTGCAGGTCATGGGCGTGGCCAAGACGAGCACCGCCGCAGGATACGCGTTCACCAATGGAGCCAGCCAGTCGGTGACCTTTCCCACGCTGAATACCAGCAGCGGAACGCTCTACATGGGCTACTACGAGGCCTCAGGCGCCTGGTGGCTCAACGGCCATATTTCCGAGGCGATCATGCTCAACGGCTATGTCGAAACGGATCGCAGCGCCCTGGAGGCAAACCAGCGTACCTACTTTGGTGTTTAACCTTTCCGGCGTTGCTCCCTCGGCAACAAGGTGGTTTCGCTTCGCGGCATTTGTTTGCGCCTGGCGAATCTAAATGGCTTACCTAACGGGGTTTACCTAACGTACCGAACCCTTTACCTCGAAGTCAGGGCGCCGGGCTGCGCCAACAGCCCGGCCCTCTCCACGGTGAGGCGTGGATCAGCGTGTCCCCTAGCCACATGCGGCGTGGGGAAGCGTACGAACCCGCGTTCTCACAGTTGGAGATTTCATGGCACTACCCATCATCCCCTGGCTCGGCGGCAAACGCCGCTTGGCGGACAGGATCTTCAAGTTCTTTGACAACCAGCACACCTGCTACGTCGAGCCTTTCGCCGGCGGCGCCGCGTTGTTCTTCCTGAAGGCGCCCAGCGAGGTCGAGGTGCTCAACGACATCAACGGCGAGCTGGTCAACCTCTACCGTGTGGTGCAGCACCATCTGGAGGAGTTCGTACGCCAGTTCAAATGGGCGCTCTCCAGCCGGAAGGTGTTCGAGTGGCTGGGGGTCACTCGGCCGGAAACCCTGACGGACATCCAGCGCGCGGCGCGCTTCTACTACCTCCAGCAGTCCGCCTTCGGCGGCAAGATCGAAGGGCAGACCTACGGCACGGCCACCACCGCGCCGCCCGGGCTCAACCTGCTGCGCCTCGAGGAGACACTGTCGGCCGCGCACCTGCGGCTGGCCAACGCCTACATCGAGCATCTGCCGTGGGCGGACTGCGTGGCCAGTACGATCGGGCGCACACGCTGTTCTTCATGGATCCGCCCTACTGGGAAACCGAAGGGTACGGCGTGGACTTCGGCTGGGAGCAGTACGAGGCGCTGGCAGCCACGCTGGCCAGCCTCAAGGGCCGGGCGATCCTCACCCTCAACGATCACCCAGCCATCCGCCAGCTGTTCTGCCGTTTCCACATCGAACGGGCCGAGCACACCTATACCGTCGCCGGCGGTGCCAAGGCGAAAGACGTAGGCGAGGTGCTGATCTTCAGCTGGGATATCCAGGCCGCGCCGGCCGGATTGTTCTGACCAGGAGGCCACGCCAGTGCCCGTATCATTCGGGCGATGGAAGATCGGGCTGTCATCCTCGCCACCGTTTCAAGCCTCGCGCGCCTGCAACTGCGCGTGCATGCCAAGCTTGCCGAGGCCAGGCGAATGCCCAACGGTGTTATCTGGGGTGGCCGGGACGCGCGGTGGAAGGTTGGCGAGCTGACGCCGCCGTCGCCTTGGCTTGACCGGGCGGAGGCAGGCGAGCCGCTCTACAACGTGCTTCCGCGCATCGCCCTGGTCCAGGTCTATCTGCTGGCCCTGCTGGCAGAAGAAGAGATCGATCGGCGGTGGGCCTGCGTCGCCCTGCAGCACCTGGCGCACAGCCAAGCCTATTGGAGCGCGCCGGTCCTCCGCTTGGCGAGCCGGTTCGGCATCACGCTGGGCAGCAGGCCGTGGGACGAGACCAACGGAACCGGCTTGCTTGACGCGGCGCTCCCGCGCCGGCCGCGGGGCGGGACCTGACGGCGTCTGTTCAGCGTATCCTTCGCCTCGGACTTACTACGGAGGGGAGCCATGCCGAATTACACCAGTGACCAGGACCTCGAAGTGGGAGAGGAGGAGGTTACCCCTGAGCTTCTTGATCGGTACCGGGTGGTCTCGGCCACCGCCGGAGACCGGTCTTACGTGCCGCTGAGGCCGGATCGTCGCCTGGGCCGCCTGTATCACCGGGACACCGAACCGGAGGTCACCCAGCCGCTTCCCACGCTGTGGATCAGGGTGCCCGACTACGAGGACGAGACGCTGGCCAGACTCCAGGAGCTGATCGCCCGCTCCGACGAGCGCCGCCTCGGCGTTTGGGCCATCGAGTGATGCCCCTTTTGATGGTCTTCAAACACCCTTTAAGCGCCTGGTCGCTTGCCTTGCAAAGCAAGTGTCCCGATTCGGCAAACTAAGTGGCCGCTTACACTGGCCGTCGCGCTGAGCCTGTTGCCCCTGGTGCTCTATCCCTTCCTCCTGGCATTGGCGGGCCACACCGCTATCTGCCTCCTCAGTGCCGGGGTCTGCGCCGTCGCCGCGGCCTCTCTCCTGCACTTCATCAGTGGAACCGAGGCGACAGCCGCACCTCCGCTTTCGAACCCGCATGGCGGCCCGGTGACCGAGCAACCGAACAACACCGTGCTGGCCCAGGCGCTGGTCATCGTGTACCTGGTCGCGATGGCGGCGGTGCTCTGTGCGCTCGGCTTGTGGGGAGGCCGGCACGGGCCCCAAGGCGTGGCCTTGATGGCGACCATTTCCGGTTGCTACTTCGCGATCTGGTCGCTCTGGCTCGTCAGTGCCTTTGGCGGGCGCACGCGTCGGACGAAGGGGGGCCTCGATCAGGCCACCCTTCGTCATCCGTTCGCGCGGTTTGTGCTGGCCACGATCGCGGCTGCGACACTGGCCGGCCCACTGCTGGTCGGGCTGCAGACATGGACAAGTCGCTGGTACCACAACGGACTGTGGAACATCATCACGTTCGGGCCCACCTGTGTGTTGGCCGGAGTCATGCTCACCGGCATCGTGCACGTGGGGCTCGCCGGTCCGGCACTGACCGACCTGCAGCGGGAGATATGGGCACGCGTGGCCGGGAAGGCTGCGGCCGTGATCGTCGGTTCAGCGACGATCCTGCTTCTTGTGCTTTATCTCCCCAGGGGGATGGCGAGGGTCGCCGGCGTCACCGTCAACTGGGTATCGGTAGGTACCTGGGTCCTCACGACGGGGATGGGCGTCTTTGCCGCTTACAGCAAGAAGAGTTCCAGCCCGAAGAGCCGCTTCATCGCGGTAAGGCTTCTGGCGCGGGCCGCGCCGGCGGTGTTCCTCGTCGGCCTGATCGTGGCGATCAGTTGGGCGACGATGACGAGCCTGAACGTGCTTGCCGGGAGTTGCACGGAGCACTGTCTGGCCTTTCCCGACCTGCGCACGCTGGAAGACCTCGCTATCGGGCGCGGCAGGCTGGCGACCGTGCTCGCTTTCGATGGTGCACTGGCCGTATGGGCGCTTTTCGGCATCGCCATCGATGTGAACGAGTTCAGCATGAACGCGTTCTATCGCAACCGGCTCGTTCGTTGCTATCTGGGGGCCAGCAACGACAGGCGAAAGCCCGAGCCGACGACCAACTTCGACCCGGACGACGACATGCTGCTGGCGCGCGTGGCCGAGGGACCGCGGGACAGGGACGGCGCCCGCCCGCTTTACCCGTTGATCTGCGCCACGCTCAACCTGGTGGACACCAAGCAGTTGGACTGGCAGGACAGGAAGGCCGCCTCCTTCGTGTTCACGCCGGGGTATTGCGGCTACGTGCCGCCGCCCTCGCATTCCGCCGCGACACCCATCGGCGACAGGAGCGTTCCGCAGCCTCCCTGCCCGCCGGAAGAAGGCCACGCTGGCAACGCTTTCCTTTCGCAGACCCTCATGCTCGGCAGTGCACTGGCCATTTCCGGCGCGGCGGTGAGTCCGAACATGGGCTACCACAGCTCGCCGGCGGTGACGCTGCTGCTCACCCTGTTCGATGCGCGTCTGGGCTGGTGGTTGCCCAATCCCGTCGCCAGGGACCGGGCGGTGAGGAAGAAGGCGCCGCAGATCACCTTCTACGGCGAGTGGCTGGTGCGCGAGATGCTCGGTCGGACTCGGGAAGAGGGCGATTACCTCTATCTTTCCGATGGCGGGCACTTCGAAAACCTGGGCATATACGAATTGGTGAGGCGCCGGTGCGGGTTCATCCTTTGCGTTGACGGCAGCGCCGACCCGGACCGCTGCTTCGCCGATCTGGGCAACGCCATCCAGAAATGCCGCACCGATTTCGGCTGCATCATCGACATTGACGTGTCCGACCTGCGCTGCGGGCCGGATGGACTCTCCCGGCGGCACTGCGCGATCGGGCGCATCGAATACGAGCGCGGCAAGCCGGGGGGCGTGCTGTTCTACATCAAGCCGTCCTTGACCGGAAACGAATCGGCCGACATCGCGTACTACGCACGCACGCATCCGAGCTTTCCCCACGAGTCGACCGCGGACCAGTACTTCGACGAGGCGCAGTTCGAGAGCTACCGGCGGCTGGGGCGGGACATCGCAGCCGGCGCTTTCCGCCAGGTGATCGAGCGAGTCACTTCCGAAAGCCGCGCGGTCGCGCGACCGATGCAAGGCTTCGGTCTGGCCAGGTCCGACCTGCGGGACTCCCTCTTGCGGGAGCTGCAGTACCACTGGGTCGCACCGCTCAAAGGCATGGACGCGCATTTCTCCCGCCACGCCCATGCCATGGCATCGCTGTTCGCCAAGCTCCGGCGGGAGCCCTCTCTTTCCGCCCTGGATGCCCACCTCTATCCCGCGTGGGACGACATGATGCGGACCGTACCGGCACGCACCGCCTGGCCGCTGACCACCCTGCCGAACGACAAGGACTTCCGTGCCTGCTTCTATTTCTGCCAGGAGCTTGTCCAGCTGATGGAGTCGGTCTACCACGACCTGGATCTCGAGCACGCCTGGGACCACCCGGACAACCGAGGCTGGCTCAACGCTTTCCGGCAATGGAGCTGGTCCCCCATGTTCCGCATCGCCTGGGCCGCCGGTTCGGCCATGTACGGCAAGCCGTTCGTGAGCTTCTGCGAGTTGCGCCTCGGTCTGCCCGCCCTGGAGAAGCGGGAGTTCACGGAGACCGAACACCACCTCGTGGCACCGGGGGCCTCCTGGAGCGAGCGCTGCAACGCCTTGCTGGAGGGCAGAAAGATCAACCCGCTGGAGCACGGCATCCTGCTGGCTCCTGCCCTGGCGCCCGCCGTGGGCAACGCGCGGGTCGTGCGGGAACTGTTCCTGCTGCGGCTCCGGTGGAGTTCGATCACGGTCCGCAGTGCATGCCCTCTGGGCAACACGACCGTCGGGTTGGCGGTGATCGCCGATAGCGTCCTGTGCACTCTGCGCATCCAGGACCACGTGCGGCGGATGGGCCTGGCCGGCGTGTTCATGTGGCATATAGCAAGGTCGAGCCCGAATCTGGCCGGCGTGAACATCAGGGAAGGGGACTACGGGCAGGCGGGCTTCTACACCCGGGAGCAGGCGGAGATGTACACCCGCCGGCTGAAAGCCATGCTCGAGCACGCCAGATCGGTTGCGTGCTGAAAGTGAACCTCTGTGCGCTCGCAGTCCTCAAGCGGCCTCATGCGCCTTTCAGGATCGCTGATGTCTACTCCACCCCTCCTTCCCGTCCCGAGCAGGAGTCGCGTCATGCTCTACCGCCGTCTCGGCCGCACCGGCCTGCAGCTGTCCGCGCTGTCGTTCGGCGCATGGGTCACCTTCGGTCGACAGGTCGGACGCGGCGAGGCGCGCGACCTGCTGGCGCTGGCCTACGACCACGGCATCAACTTCTTCGACAACGCCGAGACCTACAACGCAGGCGAGGCCGAGCGGCTGATGGGGGACGTGCTGGCGGATCTGCGCTTTCCGCGCGACGGCTACTGCGTGTCGAGCAAGGTGTTCTTCGGCGCGGTGGAGAGCCCCAAGCCGACCCAGCGCGGGCTCTCGCGCAAGCACGTGATCGAGGCATGCCACCAGGCGCTGCAGCGCCTGCGGGTCGACCATCTCGACCTGTACTTCTGCCACCGTCCCGACCCGGAAACCCCGATCGAGGAAACCGTGGCGGCGATGGACACGCTGGTACGCCAGGGCAAGGTGCTGTACTGGGGTACCAGCGAATGGCCGGCCGAGGCCATTGCCGAGGCGCACCGGATCGCGCGCGAGAACCACTGCTATGCCCCGGTCGCGGAGCAACCGCAATACAACCTGCTGCACCGCGACCGCGTGGAGCGCGAGTACAAGCCGCTGTACGAGCGCTACGGCATGGGCACCACGGTCTGGTCGCCGCTGGCCTCCGGCCTGCTGAGCGGCAAGTACAACGACGGCATCCCGGACGACTCGCGGCTGGCCCAGCCCGGCTACGAATGGCTGCGCGAGAGCGTGCTCGGCCCGGGGCGCGAGCAGGTGGAGCGCGTGCGCCAGCTCGCGCCGATCGCCGCCGAGCTCGGCGTGACGCAGGCCCAGCTCGCGCTGGCCTGGTGCCTGACCCACCCGCACGTGTCCACCGTGCTGCTCGGTGCGAGCCGGCGCGAGCAGCTCGAGCAGAACCTCGGCGCGCTGGCGGTGTTGCCGCGCATCGACGCGGTGATCAAGCAGCGCATCGAGCGCGCGGTCGGGCCGGTCACGGCCTGACGCTTCGGACGGCAGGCCGGCGCCTGCCCGCCCACCGCGTGTTCCGCCCGTGGTGGAAGCGGGCGCTGCCGGTCGTGGCCTGTCCGGGCTGTCCGTGTCCGGGTGTCCGCGGACACGACAGGTGACGCCGGGAATCCCCACGGAGCGCGGATCCGCCGCTTGGCACGCGGCTTGCTGACGGTACCCGGGGCCGCTTTCCTGCGCGGCCAGGGACAGCACGATGATCCGCGATACTTCCGCCCAAGACCGCCTGGTCGAGGTCAAACCCAACCGCAAGCGCCAGCTGCTGCTGATCGGCATCGGCGTGGCCGTGCTCGTCGCGCTCGGCCTGGCCATGCCGACCGCGATGCGACTGTTCTCGGCCGACGCCTCGGTCAGCGCCTCGCGGCTTTCCTTCGCCACCGTGGAGCGCGGCCCGTTCGTGCGCGACATCGCCGCCGAGGGCAAGGTGGTGGCGGCGGTCAGCCCCACCTTGTACGCCACCTCCGGTGGCGCGGTCACGCTCAAGGTGCACGCCGGCGACACCGTGAAGAAGGGCCAGGTGCTGGCGGTGATCGACAGCCCCGAGCTCACCAACAAGCTGCTGCAGGAGCAATCCAATGCCGACGCCATGGAAGTGGAGTACATGCGCGCGCAGATCGAAGCGCGCAAGCGTCGCGGCGAGCTGCAGAAGGCCTACGACAACGCGCTGATCGACCAGCAGGCGGCCGAGCGCGATCTGGCCCGCAACGAGAAGGCGTTCAAGCAGGGCGCCGTTTCGGGCATGGACGTGGACCGCGCCAAGGACACCCTGCAGAAGGCCAAGCTCACCACCCAGCACGCCAAGGCGGACCTGGGGATGGACAACGAGAGCCTGAACTTCGACATCCAGTCCAAGAAGCTCGCGCACGAGCGCCAGGTGCTGCTGGTCAAGGACCTGCAGCGCCAGGTCGACGACCTCAACGTGAAGTCGCCGGTCGACGGCCAGGTCGGCCAGCTGTTCATCGCCGAGCGCGCGACGGTGGCCAAGGACGCCAAGCTGCTCAGCGTGATCGACCTCTCCGCGCTGGAGGTGGAAATGCAGGTGCCCGAGAGCTTCGCGCGCGACCTCGGCATCGGCATGACCGGCGAGATCACCGGCAACGGCCACACCTGGAAGGGCATCGTCAGCGCGATCTCGCCCGAAGTGGTCAACGGCGAAGTGGCGGCCCGCCTGCGCTTCGACGGTGCCACACCCAAGCAGCTGCGCCAGAACCAGCGCCTGTCGGTGCGCATCCTGCTCGACAAGCGCGACAACGTGCTGACCGTGCAGCGCGGCTCGTTCGTCGACGAATCCGGCGGCAACTACGCCTACGTCGTGCACGACGGCATCGCCGAGAAGAAGCCCATCCGCGTCGGCGCCAGCAGCATCGACAAGGTCGAGATCCTGGACGGCCTGAAGGAAGGCGACAAGATCGTGATCTCCGGCACCGACAACTTCAAGGACGCCGCCAAGGTCGCGATCAGCGACTGACGACCCGCTCCTCCCCGCGAAGGGGAGGGGCAGCAGCAAGCCCGACACCACCACCGAAGGACGTAACCATGCTGAAGATGACCCACCTGTCCAAGGTCTACCGCACCGAAGTGGTGGAGACCTACGCCCTGCGCGATTTCAACATCGACGTGAAGGAAGGCGAGTTCGTCGCCGTGACCGGCCCCTCGGGTTCGGGCAAGACCACCTTCCTCACCATCGCCGGCCTGCTGGAGACCTTCACCGGCGGCCAGTACCACCTGGATGGCGTGGAGGTGAGCAACCTCAACGACAACGCCCGCTCGAGGATCCGCAACGAGAAGATCGGCTTCATCTTCCAGGCGTTCAACCTGATCCCCGACCTCAACGTCTACGACAACGTCGAGGTGCCGCTGCGCTACCGCGGCATGAAGGCGGCCGAGCGCAAGCAGCGGATCATGGACGCGCTCGAGCGCGTGGGCCTGGCCTCGCGCGCCAAGCACTATCCGGCCGAACTCTCCGGCGGCCAGCAGCAGCGCGTGGCGATCGCCCGTGCGCTCGCCGGCTCGCCAAGGCTGCTGCTGGCGGACGAGCCCACCGGCAACCTGGACACCCAGATGGCCCGCGGCGTGATGGAACTGCTGGAGGAGATCCACCGCGAAGGCGCCACCATCGTGATGGTGACCCACGATCCGGAGCTGGCCGCCCGCGCCCAGCGCAACGTGCACATCATCGACGGCCAGGTGGTGGACCTCGCGGAGGATCCGCGCTTCCACGCGCACGTGGCGCGCACCGCCGACGCCTGAGCCGGCAGACCCGCAGGAGCGAGCTCGCTCGCGATGCCTTTCCTTCGTCGAGGCATCAAGACCGAGCACGCGAGCAGCCGCTCCCACGGCACACGACATCTACACAGGGCCCGACCGATGTTCGCCTACTACTTCCAGCTTGGCCTGCGCAGTCTTCGCCGCAACCCGCTGCTGACCGCGCTGATGGTGATGGCGATCGGCTTCGGCGTGGCCGCCTCGATGATCACCTACTCGGTGTTCCGCGCCACTTCCAACAACCCGATCCCGCAGAAGTCCGACCAGCTCTACGCGGTGCAGATCGCCAACTGGAAGCCGGAGGACCTGGACCACGGCGAGCCGCCCAGCGCGATCAACTACACCGACGCGATAGCCTTCATGCAGGCCCACAAGGCCAAGCGCCAGACCGCGCTGTATCCGATCGCGCCCTCGGTAATCCCGGCCGATGCCAGCCGCTTGCCGATCGAGGAGAACAGCTATGCCTGGTACGGCGACGCGTTCGCCATGTTCGACGTGCCGTTCCTCTACGGCGGCCCCTGGACCCAGGCGCAGGACGATGCGCGCGCCGCGGTAGTGGTGATCGGCAAGAAGCTCAACGACAAGCTGTTCAACGGCGCCAACAGCGTCGGTCGCACGATCAACATCGATGGCCACGACTACCGGATCACTGGCGTGATCGACGAGTGGGACCCGCAGCCGTTGTTCTTCGACCCGGTGAACACCGGCGGCTTCGGCGACCCGATCGGCCTGTTCATTCCCTTCACCCGCGCGGTCGACCTGCAGATGCCCTCGGCGGGCAACAACAACTGCAACGACACCCCGGGGCCCGGCTGGGACAACTGGCTGCACTCCGAATGCATCTGGATCGAGTACTGGGCCGAGCTGCCGACCACGGCCGACGCGCAAGCCTACAAGCGCTGGCTCACCGGCTACGCCGCCGAGCAGCAGCGCGCCGGCCGCTTCAAGTGGGCGCCGAACGTGCGCCTGCGCAACGTCACCGAGTGGCTGGACTTCAACAAGGTGGTGCCGCCGGAGTCGAAGATCTCGCTGCTGGTGTCGCTCGGCTTTCTGCTGATCTGCCTGGTCAACACGATCGGCCTGCTGCTGGCAAAGTTCATGCGCCGCGCCCCGGAGATCGGCGTGCGCCGCGCGCTGGGCGCCTCGCGCCGGGAGATCTACACGCAGTTCCTGATGGAGGCGGGCACGGTGGGCCTGACCGGCGGCGCACTGGGGCTGCTGCTGACCGGCCTCGGCGTGCTCGGCGTGGGCTGGGTGTTCGACGAGCAGATCGCCCGCCTGGCCACGCTCGACGTCAAGCTGGTGGTCCTCACCCTCGTCGTCGCGGTGCTGGCCACCCTGCTGGCCGCGTTCTATCCCACCTGGCGGGCCGCGCAGGTCCAGCCGGCCTGGCAACTCAAGTCCAACTGAAGGCGAGGCTACGACCATGCTGCAGATCAAGCCCATCCTCGCCGCGCTCAAGCGGCACAAGGCCGGTACCGTGCTGATCGCGCTGCAGATCGCGCTGACCCTGGCGATCGTGTGCAACGCGCTGTTCATCATCCGCCAGCGCACCGAGCACCTCTCGCGTCCGACCGGCCTGATCGAGGACAACCTGCTCACGGTGGCCAACCGCTGGGTCGGTGCCGACGACAAGACCACGCCCTCGCTGGGCAAGACCGACCTGGATGCGCTGCGGCGCATGCCCGGCGTGGTCGACGCGACGATGACCAACTCCTATCCGCTGCGCGGCGGCGGCTGGTCCACCAGCGTCAACATCACGCCCGATTCGAAGAAGGAGATGGCGCACACCACGCTCTACTTCTCCGACGACCACGCGGTGCCCACCATGGGCCTGAAACTGGTGGCGGGTCGCAACTTCCGGCCGGACGAGGTCAGCTGGGTGGATGCGAAGGAATTCCGCACCACGCCGGTGGTGATCGTCAGCAAGGCCCTGGCCGACAAGCTGTATCCGGACGGCAGTGCGCTCGGCAAGGTGCTCTATCACTCCGGCGAGACCTCGCCGAGCACCATCATCGGCATCGTGGATCGCCTGCAGGTGCCATGGACCGGTACCTGGGCGGGTACCTTCGCCGAGAACGCGATCCTGGTGCCGCGCCTGCTGACCGGCAACTTCGGCAGCTACCTGGTGCGTACCCAGCCCGGCGAGCTGGCGCGCATGAGCAAGGCAGTGCCGGCGCTGCTGTTCAAGACCAACCGCATGCGCGTGATCCCGGAGGAGCGCGGCGTGCGCACCTTCGCCGAGGTGCGCGAGCAGGCCTACAAGAGCGACCGCGGCATGGCGATCCTGATGGGGGTCGTGTGCGCGGTGCTGCTGGCGATCACCGCCGCGGGTATCGTCGGCCTGACCAGCTTCTGGGTCGGCCAGCGGCGCAAGCAGATCGGCGTGCGCCGTGCGCTGGGCGCCACCAAGCACGACATCCTCAGCTATTTCCTCACCGAGAACCTGTTGATCGGCGCGGGCGGGGTGCTCCTCGGCGCGGCCATGGCGGTGGGCATGAACCTGTGGCTGGTCAGCCATTTCGAGATGGAGCGCCTGTCGCTGCTGTACGTGGCGGTCGGCGTGATCGTGCTGCTGCTGCTGGGACAGGGCGCCGTGCTCGCCCCGGCGATGAAGGCCTCGCGCGTGCCGCCGGTGGAGGCGACCCGCTCGGTGTAAGGGCTCGGCTCTCTCTCTTCCCCGGCTTCGATACGGCCAGGGGCAGAGCACCGGGTCAGGGCGGGGCTCGCCCGACCATTCCATAGACGGCGGATGGACCCGGGGCAGGCGTGGACGTTCGCGTCCCGCCCGGTCCCTCGCCCCAACCCTCTCCCCGAACGGGGGAGGGAGCAGATACGGGATTTCGGATGTTCGGTTACTACCTACAACTGGGCCTGCGCAGCTTGCGCCGCAATCCCGTGCTGACCGGGCTGATGGTCATCGCGATCGGTTTCGGCGTGGCCGCCTCGATGATCACCTATTCGGTGTTCCGCGCCGTCTCCGGCAACCCGATTCCGGACAAGTCCGAGGTGCTGTTCACCCCGCAGATCGACAGCTGGGGGCCGCAGCAGAACATCCATGGCGAGCCGCCCTACGCGCTCAACTACGTCGACGCCATGGCGCTGTGGCGCGCCCATCGGGCCAAGCGCCAGACCCTGTTGTACTCGGTGTGGCTGTCCGCCCAACCCGACCAGGGACACGGCCTGCCGCAGGGCGCCGACGGCTATGCCGTGACCGCGGACTTCTTCCCGATGTTCGAGGTGCCGTTCCTCTACGGCAGCGGCTGGAGCGCGAACGCCGACGACGGGCACGCGACGCAGGTGGTAATCAGCGAGGAGTTCAACCAGCGCATGTTCGGCGGTGCGAACAGCGTGGGCCGTGAGGTGGTACTGGGCGGGCATGCCTACCGGGTGGTCGGGGTGACCCGGCATTGGAACCCGAAGCCGCGCTTCTTCGCCGCCAGCGGCAGCACCAGCGGCTTCCGGGATCCGACCGATTTCTATATCCCGTTCGCCCGCGCGGTGGACCTCCAGCTCGACACCGCCGGCAACAACAGCTGCCGCGGCAACCCCGGCTTCAACGGCTACGCGGGCTGGCTGCAGAGCAACTGCGTCTGGGTCACGCCCTGGGTGGAGCTGGACAACGCTGCCGATGTCGCCGCCTACCGCCGCTTCCTGGAGAGTTACGCGGCCGAGCAGCAGCGGGCAGGGCGCTTCGCCTGGGCACCCAACGTGCGCCTGCGCGACGTCATGCAGTGGCTGGATTACCGGCAGATGGTGCCGCCGGAGAGCCGCGTCGCGCTGGTCGTGGCGCTCGGGTTCTTCATCATCTGCCTGGTCAACACCGTGGGCCTGCTGCTGGCGAAGTTCATGCGCCGTGCGGGTGAGATCGGCGTGCGCCGGGCGCTGGGCGCGCCGCGCAAGCAGATCTACGCGCAGTACCTGATCGAGGCCGCCTCGGTGGGGGGCGCCGGCGGCGTGCTGGGGCTGGTGCTCACCGCGCTGGGGATCTCCGGCGTGGGCATCCTGTTCCGCCCGCAGATCGCGCGCCTCGCGCACCTGGACCTCTCGCTGGTGGGGCTGTGCCTGGTGCTGGCGGTGCTGGCCACGCTGGTCGCGGCGTTCTACCCGGCCTGGCGTGCCGCGCAGGTGCAGCCGGCCTGGCAGCTCAAGTCGCACTGAGGGTCCCGTCCATGATCTCCACCTACTCCGCATCGTCACCGAATGGCCGCCAGGCAGGGCGTGGCGCCGGCCTGCCTGGCTGGCAGGCCAGGCCGCGCGCTGGCGCCTGGCGGGCACCCTGTGACGGCCCGTGCGGGCCGGGGCTGTCCGCCCGCCTCCGGGCGGCGCCCCTCCGTCATGGGCGGACGTCCACTCCTTCGCTCTTCCCCCTTGGCCTGCGCGCAAGCCGTTCCGCGAGGCACGGGAAGCCCATGAACCGGCTCTAAGGGACGACCATGCAGATCAAGCCCGTCCTGACTGCGCTGCGCCGCCACAAGGCCGGCACCGTGCTGATCGTGCTGCAGATCGCGCTGACCCTGGCGATCGTGTGCAACGCGCTGTTCATCATTCACCAGCGCCTGCAGCACCTGTCTGCGCCGACCGGCATCGACGAGCCCAACCTGTTCGTGATCTACAACCAGTGGGCCGGCGAGCAGAAGTCGAAGCAGGAGATCGACGCGCAGGTGCGTGCCGACCTCGATGCGCTGCGCCAGCTGCCGGCCGTGCTGGATGCCGCACCCAGCAACTCCTATCCGCTGCGTGGCGGCGGCTGGGACAACTTCGTCGGCCTGACCCCCGACCAGGTGCAGCCGACATCCGACGCCGCCGTCTACCTCGGCGACGAGCACCTGCTGAATGCACTGGGCGTGAGGCTGGTGGCCGGGCGCAACTTCCGTCCCGACGAGATCGGTACCCTGGGCCTGCGCGAGGAAGTGCATCCGGCGCAGGTGATCGTCACCCGCGCGCTGGCGCAGCGCCTGTATCCAGACGGTTCCGCGCTGGGCAAGCCGCTGTACTCGATGAGTACCACGCCCAGCACCATCATCGGCATCGTCGATCGCCTGCAGACGCAGGTCGTGGACGACTGGCAGCTTGCCTACGCCTACCAGTCGATGATCTGGCCGCTGCGGCTGGACTGGCCCTCCGGCGTGTACTACATCGTCCGCGCCCGCCCGGGCCAGCTGGACGCGGCGATGCGCGAGGCGCCCAAGGCGCTGTTCGCGCTGGATCCCCAGCGCATCATCGATCCTACCGACAGCGGCAGCTTCGCGCAGATCCGCCAGCGTGCCTACGAAAGCGACCGCGGCATGGCGATCCTGATGGGCGTGATCTGCTCCGTACTGCTGGTCATCACCGCCGCGGGGATCGTCGGGCTGACCAGCTTCTGGGTCGGCCAGCGGCGCAAGCAGATCGGCGTACGCCGCGCGCTGGGCGCACGCCAGCGCGACATCCTCGGCTACTTCCTCACCGAGAACCTGCTGATCAGCGGCTGTGGCGTGCTGATCGGGCTGGTGCTCGCGGTGGCGCTGAACCTGTGGCTGGTGCTGCGCCTGGGTTCGCAACCGATGTCGCCCGCGTACCTGGCCGGCGGCGTGGTGCTGTTGCTGTTGCTGGGGCAGGGCGCGGTGCTCGCCCCGGCGATGAAGGCCTCGCGCGTGCCACCGGTGGAGGCGACGCGCAGCGTGTGACGGTCCGCCCTCCCGGGCAGCCAATGGAGTTCCGATGTTCGGCTACTACCTCAATCTTGCGCTGCGCAGCCTCGGTCGCAACCGCGTCCTCACCACGCTGATGGTGCTGGCGCTGGCGCTGGGCATCGGCGCGTGCATCACCACGCTGACCGTACTGCGGCTGCTCTCGGGCGACCCGCTGCCGGGCCGCAGCGCGCAGCTGTACTACCCGCAGATCGATCCCTACCCGAAGGATGGCTACATCCCCGGCCAGAGCAAGCCGCAGGAAAACCTGACCTGGGTCGACGCGACCCGCCTGTTCGAGGCGCACCACGCGCCACGCCAGGCGCTGGTGGCGCTCGGTTCGACCAAGATCCAGCCGCGCGAGGCCGGCGGCCGGCCGTTCTTCGGCGACGCGGTGATGACGACGGCGGATTTCCTGCCGATGGTGGGCGCGCCGTTCCGCTACGGCAGCGCCTGGAGCGCCGCCGACGACACCGCCGGCGCGCGGGTGGTGGTGATCGCCGACTTCCTCAACCAGAAGCTCTTCGGCGGCGCCAACAGCGTGGGTCGCACGCTGCGCGTCAACGATCACGAGTTCCGTATCGTCGGCGTGCTCGGACATTTCTCGCCACAGCCGCGCTTCTACGCGATCAACCTGGGGCGCAGCTACGGCGAGGGCGACGGGCTGTTCCTGCCGCTGCGCGCCGCCCGCGACATGGAACTGATGCCCAACAACATCAGTTGCTGGGAGGCGGGGGACATCGAGCACCTGGAAACCGCGCCCTGCATGTGGCTGGGCCTGTGGGTGGAGTTGCCCGATGCCGCGGCAGTGGCGAACTACAAGCGCTTCCTCGACGGCTACGTGCGCGAGCAGATCGCGCAGGGACGCTTCCACCGCACGGACACGGCGCTGCCGGACCTGATGGAATGGCTGCGCATCGAGAACGTGGTGCCGGACGATGCGCAGCTGCAGGCCGGGCTCGCCTTCGGCTTCCTGCTCATCTGCGTGACCAACACGATCGGGCTGCTGCTGGCCAAATGCCTGCGGCGTTCGCGCGAGATCGGCGTGCGCCGCGCGCTGGGCGCCACGCGGGTGGCGATCTTCGGGCAGTTCATGGTCGAGGCGGCCATGGTCGGCCTGGCCGGCGGCCTGCTCGGCCTGGTCTTCGCCGAGCTGGGGCTGTGGGGCATCCGCCACCAGCCGGCGGAGTACGCCAGCCTGGCGCGCCTGGACCCGGGCATGTTCGCCTTCACCTTCGTCGTCGCCCTGGCATCCGCGCTGGTCGCGGGCTTGCTGCCGGCCTGGCGCGCCTGCGCGGTGGCGCCGGCGCCGCAATTGAAGAGCGCCTGAGGTCGCCCGCATGGAAATCCGTCCGATCCTCGCCAGCCTGCGCAAGCACCGCATCCCTGCACTGCTGATCGTGCTGGAGATCGCGCTCGCGTGCGCCGTGCTGTGCAACGCGGTGTTCATGATCAGCCGGCGCGCGAGCGAAATCCGCCTGCCCGACGCGATCGACGAGCAGAACCTAAGCGTGGTGACGCTCACCGGCGCCGATCCGGATCGGGCGTCCAGCGAAATCCCGCGCAACCTCGACGCGCTGCGGCGCATACCGGGCGTGCAGGCGGTGGCGGTGCTCAACACCGTGCCGCTGTCGGGCAACGGCTGGAACAGCAATTTCACCACCCGGCCGGACATGAAGCCGACCGACAAGGCCAGCATCAACTCGAACGTCTACCTGATGGGCGAGGGCGCCGATCGCGTGCTGGGCCTGCGCCTGAAGCAGGGGCGCATGTTCGGCAGTGACGATTACGCCGGCAGTTCGATGGGCGCCTCCTTCATGCCCGAGACGCACGTGGCCATCGTCAGTGAGCGGCTGGCCGGGCGGCTGTGGCCGGGACAGTCGGCGCTCGGCCGCAAGATGTACGTCAACCAGTACTGGTACCAGGTGGTGGGCGTGGTCGAGGACGTGCTGCGCCCGAAGGAGGCCGGCGCCGGCCTGCCGGGGATCTACGACACGGTGTTCTTCCCGATGCGGCCTACCGATGCGCTCAGCTACTACGTGCTGCGCAGCGCACCGGCCGACCGCGAGCGCGTCGCGCGGCAGGCCGAGGACGTGTTGAGCCGGCTCGATCCGGGCGCCGTCGCCGAGGGCAAGGTCTTCTCCGACATCCGCGACGATTATTTCTCCGGTGCGCAAAGCATGGTCTGGATGCTGGTGCTGGTGTGCGTGGTGATGCTGGCGGTCACCGCCTTCGGCATCGTCGGCCTGACCAGCTTCTGGGTCGCGCAGCGGCGCCGGCAGATCGGCATCCGCCGCGCGGTCGGCGCGCGCCGCAGCCACATCCTGAGCTACTTCCGCACCGAGAACTTCCTGCTCAGCGCCGCCGGCGTCGCGTTGGGCATGGTGCTGGCGTTCGGCATCAACCTCTACCTCATGCAGCACTACGAGATGGACCGCATGCCCTGGTACTACCTGCCGGTGGGAGCCGTCGCGCTGTGGCTGCTCGGGCAGGCGGCGGTGTGGGGGCCGGCCTGGCGCGCGGCCGCGGTGCCGCCGGTGGAGGCGACCCGCTCCGCCTGAAACGCAGAACGTGGGAGCGGCTTGCTCGCGCTGCTCCCGCTCCGGCCACGCGCCGGGTAAAGCGTCGCGAGCAAGCCGCCCCATCGGGGCAAAACGGAGATCAACCGATGTTCGGCTACTACCTCGATCTCGCGCTGCGCAGCCTCAGGCGCAACAAGGCACTCACCGCGCTGATGGTGCTTGCCGTCGCGCTCGGCATCGGCGCCACCATGACCACGCTGACCGTGCTGCACGTGCTCTCGGGCGATCCGCTGCCGGGTCGCAGCGCGCAGCTCTTCTACCCGCAGATCGACCCGCAGGACATGGACGGCTACCGCCCGAACGACGAGCCGCCGTACCAGATGACCTGGACCGACGGCATGAACCTGCTGCATGCCAAGCGGGCCGACCGCCAGGCGCTGATGACCGGCGGCGCGGTGCCGATCCAGCCGGCGCAGTCGGCGATCGAGCCGTTCTTCGAGGACGCGCGCTACACCACCGCCGACTTCTTCCCGATGTTCGACACCCCGCTGCTGTACGGGCGGCCGTGGACGGAGGCGGACGACGAGGCCCATGCCCGGGTGGCGGTGATCTCCCGCAAGCTCAACGAGAAGCTGTTCCAGGGCCGCGACAGCACCGGCCAGACCCTGCGCATGAACGACGAGGCCTTCCGCATCGTCGGCGTGCTCGACAACTGGCGACCCTCGCCGCACTTCTACGACCTGAACAATGGAAGCTACCACGGCGACGAGGGCGTCTACGTGCCGTTGACCACCGCCTACGAGCTGAAGTTCGACCACAACGGCTCCACCGACTGCTGGGGCAAGGGCTCCGACCCGGATCACATGGACACCGCCCCGTGCACCTGGCTGCAGTTCTGGGTGCAGCTGGACACCCCCGCGAAGGCGGCCGCGTACAAGAGCTTCCTGGTGCACTACTCGCAGGAGCAGAAGGCGCTGGGCCGCTTCCAGCGTCCGCCGAACGTGCGCCTGCACGACCTGATGGGTTGGCTGGACTACAACAAGGTGGTGCCTGGCGACGTGCGCCTGCAGACCTGGCTGGCGTTCGGCTTCCTGCTGGTGTGCCTGGTCAACACCGTCGGACTGATGCTGGCCAAGTTCCTGCGGCGCAGCCCGGAGCTGGGCGTGCGCCGGGCGCTGGGGGCGTCGCGGCGCGAGGTCTTCATGCAGCTGCTGGTGGAGTCGGGCGTGATCGGCCTGGCCGGCGGCATCGGCGGCCTGCTGCTGGCCCTTGTCGGCCTGTGGCTGGTGCGCCATCAGCCGTCGGACTACGCCGCGCTGGCGCACCTGGACCTGCCGATGCTCGCCGTCACCTTCCTGCTCGCCGTCGGCGCCACCCTGCTGGCCGGCCTGCTGCCCGCCTGGCGCGCCTGCCAGGTCACGCCCGCCCTGCAACTGAAGAGCAACTAGGAGAGCCACCGTGGACATCCTGCCCATTCTCTCCACCCTGCGCCGGCACAAGATCACCGCCCTGCTGGTGGTGCTCGAGATCGCGCTCACCTGCGCCATCGTCTGCAACGCGGTGTTCCTGATCACCCAGCGGCTCGAGCGCATGAAGATGCCCAGCGGCATTGCCGAGCACGAGCTGGTCGAGATCGAGGTCCAGGGCATCGGCAAGCCCACCGCGGCCAAGGCCCGCACGCAGGAGGACCTGGCGCTGCTGCAGCAGATCCCCGGCGTGAAGTCGGTCGCGTTGGTCAACCAGGTGCCGTTCACCAACAGCTCCTGGAACAGCAGCGTCAAGCTCGATCCCAAGCAGAAGCTGCCCACCCTCAACGCGACCCAGTATTTCGGCGAGAACGTGCTGCAGACCCTGGGCACCCGGCTGGTCGCTGGACGCTACTTCAACGCCGACGAATACCTGGACTTCGCCGACGTGGTCCGCGACGAGGCGCTGCAGAAGAAGGTCACCGGCGTGATCATCACCCGCGGCCTGGGCGAGAAGCTGTGGCCCGGGCAGGCGGCGCTGGGGCAGACCTTCTACCTGGGCGACGACCCGGTGCGCGTGGTCGGCGTGGTGGACAAGCTGATCCGTCCCTCGCTGTTCGGCGGCGACGCGACCGCGCAGTGGTCGATGGTGTTCCCGCTGCGCATGGATACCAGCAATGCCGGCCGTTACCTGCTGCGCACCGCGCCGTCGGAACGCCATCGGGTGATCGAGGCGGCGGTGGCCACGCTGCGCAAGGCCGACCCGCACCGCGTGATCATCGAAAAGAAGACCATCGACGACTACCGCGCCGAGTTCTTCCAGGACGACCGCGCCATGGCCGGCCTGCTGGCGGGCGTGTGCCTGGCGCTGCTGATCGTCACCGCGCTGGGTATCGTCGGCCTGGGCAGCTTCTGGGTCGCGCAGCGGCGGCGCACCATCGGCGTGCGCCGCGCGCTGGGCGCCACCCGACGCAGCATCCTGCGCTACTTCCAGACCGAGAACTTCCTGCTGGCCACCATCGGCATCCTGCTCGGCATGGCGCTCGCCTACGGCATCAACCTGTTCCTGATGCTGCATTACGAACTGCCGCGGTTGCCGGCGTTCTATTTCCCGGTCGGTGCGGTCGCGCTGTGGCTGATCGGGCAGATCGCCGTGCTCGGTCCCGCCATGCGCGCCGCCGCGGTGCCGCCGGTGGTGGCGACGCGTTCGGTCTGAAGGAGAAACGGATGTTCGGCTACTACCTCGACCTTGCCCTGCGCAGCCTGAAGCGCAACAAGGTGCTTACCGGGCTGATGGTGCTCGCGATCGCCGTGGGCATCGGCGCCAGCATGACCACGCTGACGGTGATGTACCTGTTGTCGGGCGATCCGCTGCCTGGCAAGAGCGCGCACCTCTACTACCCGCAGCTCGACCCGGAGACCGGCGCGAACGTCCGCTCCTATCCCCCCGACATGATCGACTACATCTCGGCGCACGACCTGTGGCAATCGGGCAAGGCCGACCGGCAGGCGATGATCATGCTGGGCTCGATCAAGGTGCAGCCGGGCCGGATCGGGCAGTCGCCGTTCATGGCGGACACGCTGGCCACGACCTCGGACTTCTTTCCGATGTTCAACGTGCCGTTCCGCTACGGCGGCGCCTGGAACCCCGCCGACGAGGCGCGCGGTGCGCGCCAGGTCGTGATCTCCGACGTGCTCAATCAGCGGCTGTTCGGCGGCGCGAACAGCGTCGGCCGCACCATCGTGCTGAATGGCGCCAGCGTCCAGGTGGTAGGCGTGCTCGATCACTGGCGACCGCGGCCGCTGTTCTACATGCTGATCGGCGCGCACTATGCCGGCGGCGACACGGGCGGCTTCTATGCCAGGACCCAGGACGTGTTCCTGCCCTTGCCTGCCGCGCTGGACATCAACGCCGGCAACTTCAGCTGGTTCACCTGCTGGGGCAAGCCCGACCGGATCAACCTGACCACCGCGCCCTGCGAATCGGTGGCATTGTGGGTGGAGCTGGACACGCCGGCCAAGGCCGCGGCATACGGCCGCTACCTGGAGGCCTACGATGCCCAGCAGCGCGCACTGGGCCGGTTCACCCATCCGGCCAACACGCGCCTCATGTCGCTGCCGCAGTGGATGGCGTTCCAGAACGTAGTACCCAGCGACGTCAAGCTGCAGACCTGGCTGGCGTTCGGCTTCCTGTTGGTGTGCCTGTTCAATACGGTGGGGCTGCTGCTGGCGAAGTTCCTGCGCCGCAGCGGCGAGATCGGCGTGCGCCGGGCGCTCGGCGCCACGCGCGGGGCGATCTTTGCGCAATGCCTGGTCGAGGCCGGCGTGATCGGTCTGCTGGGCGGCCTCGGGGGGCTGCTGCTGACCTTGCTGGGCCTGTGGCTGATGCGCCAGCAGCCGGTGGAGTATGCCGATGTGGTAGCGCTGAACGTGCCAATGTTCCTGCTCACGTTCGCCTCGTCGATCGGCGCGGCACTGCTCGCCGGCGCCTTCCCGGCGGCGCGCGCCAGCCGTGTGGCCCCGGCCCTTCAATTGAAAACGCTTTAGCGACGTCTGGCGTAGCGCGGCGTCCACGCCGCACGCCCTCCGAAGAGCACCCGACCAGGACTTCGTTCATGCAGATCCGACCCATCCTCGCCGCGCTGAGCCGCCATCGCATCGCTGCCTTTCTGATCGGCGCGGAGATCGCACTGGCGTGCGCGATCCTCTGCAATGCGCTGTTCCTCATCACCGCCCGGCTGGACATGATGCGCGTGGACAGCGGTGTCGATGAGAACCGGCTGGTGGTGCTGTCGCTGGACGGCGTCGACGACGGCACGGCCAGCGACCTGGCGGCGCGGTTGCGCGCGGGCTTCGCGGGCATCGCGGGCGTGCAATCGGTTGCGGTTGCCAATGCCATGCCCTTTACGCAGCGGGCCGGCGAATTCGGCTTCCGCCTGCGCGCCGACGACCCGCATTACAACCACCAGGGGCACATCTACGTGGGCGGGCCGAACTTCGCCTCCACGCTGGGCTTGCAACTGGCGGCGGGCCGCTGGTTCTCGCCGGACGAGTACGGTCCGGTGGGTGACTTCCTGCCCGAGTCGCGGGCCGTCATGGTGGACAGCGCCTACGCCAGCACGCTGTGGCCGGGAGAGAGCCCGCTCGGCAAGATGATCTACGTCTCCGGCGAGGACGGATACCGCGTGGTCGGCACCTACCGGTCGCTGGTACGGCCCGATCCTGACCCGTCGCATACGCACAACTCGCTGCTGATGGCCGGTGTGCCCGGCAAGCACCTGGCCAGCGTCTACGTGCTGCGCACCGGGCCGGAGCAGACCGCACGGGTCCTGGACGCTGCGCGTGCGCTGGTGACGCGCGTCGCGCCGACCGTGGTGATCAACGATGCCGCCACCGGAACCGAGGTCGCATTGCGCCGCCAGTACTTCGCGCGCGACCGCGCCATGGCCGGCATGCTGGTCGGCGTCATCGCCGCGCTGCTGCTGGTGACCGCGCTGGGCATCGTGGGCCTGGCCAGCTTCTGGGTGCAGCAACGGCGCAAGCAGATCGGCGTGCGCCGGGCGCTCGGCGCCACCCGTGGCGACATCGTGCGCTACTTCCAGACCGAGAACTTCCTGATCGTCAGCTTCGGCATCCTGTTCGGCATGGTGCTGGCCTTCGGCCTCAACCTGGTGCTGATGAGCCGCTACGAACTGCCTCGCCTGCCGCTGTACTACCTGCCCTTCGGAGCGCTGGCGCTATGGGCGTTGGGCCAGCTGGCCGTGCTGGCGCCCGCGCTGCGCGCCTCGCACGTGCCGCCGGTGGTGGCGACGCGGAGCGTATGACCGCAGGGAGAGGAGCACCAGGCAAACGCAGGCGCGCGAGCCTCGACTTCGTCCCGGACCGGCTGATCGCCCATGGCCTCGACCCGTTCCGGGGCCTGTCAGGAGCTGCGGCGCGTGACGCCGGGGTGTCTGCCGCAAGCGAAAGCGGGCCCTGGCGGCTGGGCCGACTGGCCGCATCGGCGCCGGCGGCGCGCCACGCGGGTGCTGGCGAGCCCGCCGGCGCAGCTCGCCGGCGACGATTTGCCGGCTCTGTGGCAACCTTTTGGCGTGGAGATGCATCCATGCCGGCATGTGTAGGAAAAAGATGCGCACCGTCCTGATCATCGACGACAACCCGGCCGTGGGCGAGGCCTTGTCGCTGCTGCTGTCCCTGCACGACATCCGCCCGCTGAACGCGCTGACGCCCCAGGAGGGGCTGGCCGTGCTCGACCGCGAACTGGTCGACGTGGTGATCCAGGACATGAACTTCACCGCCGACACCACCTCGGGCGAGGAAGGCGTGGCGCTGTTCCGCGAGATCCGCCAGCGCCACACCGACCTGCCGGTGATCCTGCTGACCGCCTGGACGCACCTGGAAACGGCGGTGGAGCTGGTCAAGGCGGGCGCGGCCGACTACGTGGCCAAGCCCTGGGACGATGCCAAGCTGCTGGCCACGGTGGAGAACCTGCTGGAACTGTCGGAGTCCACCCGCGAGATGAACCGCACCCGTCGCGAACGCCGTCGCCGCCGCGAGGTGCTGCGCCAGACCTACAACCTGGAGGGACTGGTGTTCGCCTCCGACGCGATGGCGCAGACGCTCGACCTGGCCTGCCAGGTGGCGCGCTCGCAGGTGCCGGTGCTGATCACCGGCCCCAACGGGGCAGGCAAGGAGCGCATCGCCTGCATCGTCCACGCCAACTCGTCGGTGCGCAACGGCCCGTTCGTCGCCGTCAACTGCGGCGCGCTGCCGGGCGAGCTGATCGAGGCCGAGCTGTTCGGCGCCGATGCGGGCGCCTACACCGGCGCCACCAAGGCACGCGAGGGCCGCTTCGAACTGGCCGACGGCGGCACGCTGTTCCTGGACGAGATCGGCAACCTGCCGCTGCCGGGCCAGGTCAAGCTGCTGCGCGTGCTGGAGACAGGGCAGTTCGAGCGGCTGGGCTCGGGCCGCACGCGGCAGGTCAAGGTGCGCGTGCTCTCGGCCACCAACGCCGACCTCAAGGCGATGGTGCGCGCCGGCACCTTCCGCGAAGACCTCTACTACCGGCTCAACGTGATCGAGGTGAACCTGCCGCCGCTGGCCGAGCGCACCGACGACATCGTGCCGTTGGCCGAGCACTTCCTGGACGGCCGCGCCGAACTGGGCGACGCCGCGCGCGAGGCGCTGCTGGCCTATCCCTGGCCGGGCAACGTGCGCGAGCTGAAGAACGCGATCGAGCGCGCCGCGCTGCTCGCCACCGATGGCGTGATCACCCCGCAACTGCTGAATCTGCCGCAGCACACGCCCAGCGTCGCGCGCAGCCTGGACGAACCCAGCCGCGAGGCGGTGGAGAGCGCGCTGCAACGGGCCGGCGGCGTGGTCAGCCGCGCGGCACAGGCGCTGGGGCTGTCCCGTCAGGCGCTCTACCGCCGCATGGAGCGCTATGGGCTGGCGACGCAGGGCCAGATATAGAATCGCCACCGTCGAGCCGCGAGCGGCGAGGGGCATGCGTGGAGGGCCGAACGCTGGGTGGTTGCCTGTCAGGGGCGGGAATGTTCCGCGGGACAGCCGTCCCACGATGGGCGACAGTTTCGGGCAGGGCAGCCACTTCGCCGCCCACGGGTACGGGATGACCAGCGACGCAGTACGGTTCACCGGACCGCAGTTCCCCTTGGACCGCCGCCCCAACTGCCCCTGCGCTCCCGAACCCCCATCGGCACGCACACGTGGGATGATCGACCACCTGTCCCTCAAGGAGTAGCGCCATGTCACGCCGTTCCCTCCTGCTGGCCTCCCTGCTGGTCGCCGCGTCCGCCCAGGCGCAGAGCGTGGCGCCCGCGCCGCAGGCCAGCGACAGCTGGGACCGTCCCGTCCCGGCGGCCAGCATCGGCTCCCGCGAGGCGGCGCCCGCGGCCACCCGCGATGCGACCGCATCCCACTTCAAGTTCAAGGAGCGGCGCAGCCGCCTGCCCGACACCAATGCCGCGCAGGAGCACTCCGGCAAGGCCGGGGTCGGCGGGATGGGCGAACTGGACCGCAGTGGCCGCCCCGCGGTGAACTGTCCGCAGACGCCGATGGACCCGGCGTGCCACTGAGCGCTGGCGCCCCGAGCCGGAGTCCCGGATGCGGCTGAACTCCCTGCAGGCCCGCCTGAGCGGACTGCTGCTGCTGGCCGGCCTCAGCGGCGCGCTGGTCTATGCGGGCATCACGCAGTGGCCGGTGCCGCAGTTGCTCGCCTGGTTGCGGCACGATCCGCGCGTGGCGACGCACCTGCCCGTGCAGCCGGGCGTGTCCGGCGGGCTGCTGGTCAGCATGCTGGTGTTGCTGCCGCTGGCGCTGTGGCTGGGCGGACAGGTGATGGCGCCGATCCGCCGGCTGCTGCGCGCCCTGGAAGGCGCGGTGGCGAGCTACCGGGACGGCGATTTCAGTTTCTCCATCGCCGCCGAGCGGCGTGACGAGCTGGGCGACCTGATCCGCATGCACAACGCGCTGGGCCAGACCCTGCGCGAGCAGCGCCAGCACCTGGTGCAGCGCGAGCTGTTGCTGGACACCGTGGTGCAGCACACGCCCGTCGCGCTGGTGCTGGCCAACGCCGCCGGCCGCATCGCCTACGCCAACATTGCCGCGCGGCACCTGTTCAACGAAGGCCGCAGCCTCAACGGGCTGGATTTCAACGAGGTGCTGGTCGAGGTGCCCGAGCCGCTGCGCCGCGCCGTGCAGAGCGGTGAGGACGCCCTGCTCAGCGTGCAGATGGACGGCAGCGAGGAGACCTTCCACCTGTCGCAACGCGTGTTCCGCCTGCAAGGTCGGCCGCACAAGCTGTACTCGTTCCGGCGCATGACGCGCGAGCTGTCGCGCCAGGAAGTGGCGACCTGGAAGCGGGTGATCCGGGTGATCAGCCACGAGCTCAACAATTCGCTCGCACCGATTTCCTCGCTCGCGCACTCGGGTGCGGAGCTGGCCCGGCGGGGCGACCTGGCGCGGCTGCCGGGCGTGTTCGCCACCATCGGCGAGCGCGCCCGCCACCTGCACGGCTTCATCGCCGGCTACGCGAGCTTCGCCAAGCTGCCGGCCCCGCAACCCCAGGTGATCGACTGGCAGGCCTTCCTCGACAGCCTCGCGCTGCACTGCCGCTACCGGCTGGTGGGCCAGGTGCCGGAACAGCCGGGCTGGTTCGACGCTGCGCAGATCGAGCAGGTGCTGATCAACCTGATCAAGAACGCGCACGAGGCCGGCGGTACCGAGGACGGCGTGACGCTGGCGCTGGCGCAGGTGGGCCACGACTGGCGCATCGAGGTGGCCGACCGTGGTCCGGGCATGAGCGAGACGGTGCTGGCCCAGGCCCTGCTGCCGTTCTATTCGACCAAGCGTGCCGGTACCGGGCTGGGGCTGGCACTGGCGCGCGAGATCACCGAGGCGCACGGCGGTCGCATCACGCTCGCCAATCGCGAGGAGGGTGGTCTGCGCGTGAGCCTGCTGCTCCCCGGACGTCCCCAATGACGGGTGCCCGTCTTCGGTAGGAGCGACTTGATCGAGATGCTGCTGCCCCCGCTTCGGGTTGGCCATTCCAGTAGCGCGAGACCATCGCGAGCAAGCGCGCTCCTGCGGTTGCCGGCCGCATGGCCGTGACGGCGGTCGCCTATACTCCGCCCACAACCAACGGAGGGGGACTCATGGGCAGCATGCTGGTAGGGCTGGTGTTGATCGTGCTGGCGATCGTGGTGATCGCCAAACTGGTGCGCATCGTGCCGCAGGGGTACGAATGGACGGTGGAGACGTTCGGCCGCTACACGCGGACGCTCACCCCCGGCCTGCATTTCCTGGTTCCGTTCTACCAGGCCGTCGGTGCCAGGATGAACATGATGGAGCAGGTGCTCGACGTGCCCTCGCAGGACGTCATCACCAAGGACAACGCGGTGGTGCGCGTTGACGGCGTGGTGTTCTACCAGGTGCTGGACGCGGCCAAGGCCGCCTACGAGGTGGCCAACCTGGAGCAGGCGACGCTGGCGCTGGTGATGACCAACATCCGCACGGTGCTGGGCTCGATGGACCTGGACGAGAGCCTGAGCAAGCGCGACGCGATCAACGCCCAGCTCCTGCGCGTGGTGGACGAGGCCACGCACCCGTGGGGCGTCAAGGTCAACCGCATCGAGATCAAGGACATCGCCCCGCCGCGCGACCTGGTCGATGCGATGGCGCGACAGATGAAAGCCGAGCGCGAGAAGCGCGCCAACATCCTGGAGGCCGAGGGTTTTCGCCAGGCGGCCGTGCTCAAGGCCGACGGCGAGAAGCAGAGCGCCATCCTCGCCGCCGAGGGCAAGAAGGAGGCCGCCTTCCGCGAGGCCGAGGCGCGCATCCGCCTGGCCGAGGCCGAAGCGCAGGCGACCCAGCTGGTGTCCGACGCGATCGCCAGCGGCAACCTCAACGCGCTCAACTACTTCGTGGCCAACAAGTACGTCGAGGCGTTGAAGGAGATCGCGCACTCGCCCAACCAGAAGATGCTGCTGCTGCCGATGGAGGCCACCGGCGTGATCGGCTCGCTCGCCGGTATCGCGGAGCTGGCCAAGGAATCGCTGGCGCAGCAGGGGGCAGGGCGGGCGGCCCCGCCGCCGCGCTGAGAACCGTCGCCTGCCTGCACGCCCTCGGCGCGGTAGGGACCGGCCAGGCGGCCCCGCCGCTCGTTTCCGTTCACCGCCGGATGAGCGGGCAAGGCGGGGATTCTTTGAGCTCGCCTTTGCGGCGCCGGCATCCGCCACGGCCCCTCCGCGCCGACTTGCTCGGCCCATCCCGCCACGACACCATCGCACCAGCTGACGGAGCCGCACATGTTCTCCACTCTTGCAACCTATCACCTGTGGTGGCTGCTGGCGCTGCTGCTGATCGGCCTGGAAGTCGCGCTGCCGGGCTACTTCCTGCTCTGGATCGGCATCGGCGCGGCCGCGACCGGCGTGCTCGCGTGGTTGCTGCCGGGGATGTCCATGCTGGCGCAGGCCATCGCGTTCGCCGTGCTGGCCTTTCTGGCCTGTGCCGTCTACGCGTACGGCGTGCGGCCGCGACTCCGGCGCACCGATGCCGCCGGCGAGCGCCTGAATCGCCGCGGCGCGCAGATGGTCGGTCAGCGCTACGTGCTGATCGAGCCGATCGTCAACGGGCGCGGCAAGGCGCGCGTGGGCGACGGCGAATGGCTGGTCAACGGACCGGACCTGCCGCTGGGCGCCACGGTCGAGGTGGTCAGCGTGGACGGCAACACGCTGCGGGTCCGACCGGCGGCATGAACGGGCTGATCGGTGACGCGGCACAGGCGGCGCTGGAGACGCGCATCGCCTTCCTGGTCGAGCTGGCGCGCCGGCTGCACCAGTACGGCACTTCGGCGCAGCGCCTGGAGGTCGCGATCGCCGGGGCGGCCCAGCGCCTGGGGCTCAGCGCGGACGTCTGGTCCAGCCCGACCGCGATCATCATCTCGTTCGCGGAACTCAGCCGCGGCGAGGAGGGGCTGGCGCAGGTCACGCAGGTGATGCGCCTGTCGCCGGGCGACGTGAACCTGGCGCGGCTGTGCGAGGCCGACGCGATCGCCGATCGCGCCATCGCCGGCGAGCTGGACCTGCGCGAGGGCTTCCGCCTGCTGCGCGCCCTGGGCCGGCCGGATACCCGTCGTGCGCAGGCCGGCGTGGTCGCCAGCTACGGCCTGTCGGCCGCCAGCGTGGCGGCACTGTTCCTGCACAGCTCCTGGGCCGACCTGATCGTGGCCGGCGCGATCGGCCTGCTGATCGGCCTGATCACGGTGCTCTCGGCCACGCGGCCCCGGCTGGCGGTGGCGAGCGACGCGATCAGCGCGCTGGTGGCGACCGCCGGCGCGATCCTGGTCAGCGCCTTCGTGGTGCCGCTGGCGATCAAGTCGGTGGTGCTGGCCAGCCTGATCGTGCTGGTGCCGGGCATGTCGCTGACCACCGCGGTGCGCGAGATCTCCAGCCAGCACCTGGTGTCCGGCGTGGCGCGCATGGGCGGCGCGATCGCTACCCTGCTCAAGCTGACCTTCGGCACCGTGGCCGCCAGCCAGCTCTGTGCGGCACTGGGCATCGATCCGGGTACCTACGTGCTGCCCCCGCTGCCGCGCTGGATGGACTGGCCCTCGCTGCTGGTCGGCGCGCTGGGCTTCGCGATCCTGTTCCGCGCCGCACGCCGCGACTGGCCGGTGGTGGTCGGCGCGGTGGTGGTCGGCTACCTCGCCACGCGCTGGGGTGGCCTGCTGTCGGGGGCGATCCCCGGCGCGCCGTTCGGCGTGTTCCTGGGCGGGCTGCTGCTGGGCGCGCTGTCCAACCTCTACGCCCGCTACAAGCACCGGCCCGGCGCGGTGGTGCGCGAGCCCGGCATCATCCTGCTGGTACCGGGGAGCGTCGGCTTCCGCAGCGTGTCCTACCTGTTCGAACGCGACACCACGCTGGGCATGGACAGCTTCATCCTGCTGCTGACGCTGCTGATCTCGCTGGTGGCCGGGCTGCTGTTTGGCGACCTGCTGGTGTCGCCGCGACGCTCGCTCTGATGGTTCGACTCCGGGGGCGTTGTGCGAAGACATGCCCCTCTCCAGGGAGAGGGCAGGGGGAGGGGGCGAGGTTCGTCTGGGCGCTTGAGCAGGGCGACGTGCGCGCCTCGGCCCTAGGCGTCCTCACCCTCGTCGCCGCCATCCTGCTGCAGTTCCTTGAGCAGCTGGAAGATCTCCCGGTACGCCCGCGGCGGCTTGTTCGCCGCGCGCTCGCTGCGCGCCTGGCGGATCAGCGAGCGCAGGTGCTGGCGGTCGATCGACGGATGCTCGGCGATCAGTGCGGCGGCGGCCTCGTCGTCTTCCAGCAGCCGCTCGCGCAGTGCCTCCAGTCGGTGCATGGCCGCGGCTTCCAGCCGCTGGCGCTCGCGGTTCTCGCCGAGTTCGGCACGCACACGGTCGAACACGGCGTCCTCGTGCCGGCGCATCAGCTTGGCCAGGAACGCGAGCTGGCGCTTGCGCGCGATGTGCGAGGTGATGCGGCGCACGTTGGCGATCTCGTCGCGCACGTCGTCGGGCAGGTCCAGCTTGGCCAGCCGGCTGGGCGGCAGCTCGACCAGCTGGCCGGCGAGCGCCAGCACGGCGAGCGCCTCGCGGCGCTGCTGGGTGCGGCTGGGGCCGTAGTCCTGCTCGTCGAGTTCGGTCTGGTTGCGGCTGCGGCTGGGGCTCACGTTGATCCTTGGGTCAGGGGCTGGCGTCGTCGGCCTGTTCCAGCGCGAAGCGGGGCGTCGGCACGCCGTCGACCACGACGGTTTCGGCGAACATGGCGGCCGGACGCACCCACAGGCCGCGCTCGCCGTAGAGCGCGCGGTACACCACCAGCTCTTCCAGCGTCTCGCTGTGGCGGGCAGTGCCGAGCACCTGGTAATGCTGGCCCTTGTAGTGGCGATACACGCCGGCGACGGGTGGCACGGCACGCTCCTCCTGCGCATTCCCTTTTTTCGGGCGGCGGCGACCCCATGTCCTGAAGTCGTGCGATTTTTTTCCGCGCCCATTCTACCTGCCAGAAGGAACGCCCCGTGAGTGCTGCCGTCCTGTCCGCCGACACCAGCCACCAGGAACTGGACCGTCTCGCCGAACTGGCCGAGGACGTGATCCGTCGCGCCCGTGCCGCCGGCGCCAGCGCGGCGGAGGTGGCCGCGAGCCTCGATAGCGGGCTCAACGTGAACGTGCGCCTGGGCGAGGTGGAGACGGTCGAGCACACGCGCGACCGCGGTTTCGGCCTCACCGTCTACTTCGGCCAGCGCAAGGGCACCGCCAGCACCGCCGACCTCGACCCGGCCTCGGTCCAGGCCACCATCGAGCAGGCCTGTGCTATCGCGCGCTACACCGAGCCCGACCCGGCCGCCGGTCTGGCCGATCCTTCCCGCATGGCCACGCAGTTTCCCGACCTGGACCTGTGGCACCCGTGGGACATCGACACCGCCGAGGCGATCGAACTGGGCCGGCGGATGGAGGATGCCGGCCGCGCCCACGCCGGCATTACCAACTCCGACGGCGCTGCCGTGCAGGCGGGCCGCACCCTGTCGGTGTACGCCAACTCGCACGGCTTCGTCGGGCGCGAGCGCAACACGCGCCATGCGCTCTCGCTGTCGCTGATCGCCGGCGAGGGCGACGGCATGCAGCGCGACTACTGGTACGACAGCGTGCGCGCACCGGGCGACTTCATGAGCCCGCAGGCGCTGGGCGACAAGGCCGCCGAACGCACGCTGGCGCGGCTGGGCTCGCGCAGTCTCAGCACGCGGCAGTGCCCGGTGCTGTTCGTGCCGGAGCTGGCGCGCGGGCTGATCGGGCACCTGGTCAGCGCGGCCAGCGGCGGCGCGCTGTACCGGCGCGCCAGCTTCCTGGTCGACCATGCGGGCAAGCGCGTGATGCCCGAATGGATGAACATCGTCGAGCGGCCGTTCCTGCGCCGCGGCATGGGTTCGGGCGCCTTCGACGCCGAAGGCGTGGCGACCGCCGACAGCGCGCTGATCGAGCACGGCGTGCTGGCGCGCTACATCCTCGGCAGCTACTCGGCGCGCAAGCTGGGGCTGGAGTCGACCGGCAACGCCGGCGGCATCCACAACCTGGTGGTGGAGCCGGGCAGCGACGACTTCGCCGCGCTGCTCAGGCGCATGGACACCGGCCTGGTGGTGACCGAAGTGATGGGGCAGGGGGTCAACACGCTGACCGGCGACTACTCGCGCGGCGCCGCCGGCTTCTGGGTCGAACACGGCCGGATCGCCTACCCGGTGGAGGAGATCACCATCGCCGCCAACCTGCGCGAGATGTATGCGGGCATCGTGGCGGTGGGCAACGACGTGGACCGGCGCGCTCAGATCATCACCGGTTCGATCCTGATCGAGCGGATGACGGTGGCCGGGCAGTAGCCAACTGTCCTATGGCGCGGTGGCCCGGCTTTGCTAGCATCGGTCGTTGCCGGCACAGGGCCGGAATTGCGAAGGTTGAAAGGAGACACGCATGAGCGTCCCACCCGATTCCGTCGTCCCGCCCCCGCCGCCCGGTGACCAGGCGCCGCCGCCCGAGCCGATCGAACCCTCCGGCATGCCGACCCACGAGGAGCGCCAGTGGGCGCTGTTCGCGCACCTGTCGGCGCTGCTCGGCGGTCTGGTCACCAGCACCTTCCTCGGCCTGGGCTGCCTGATCGGTCCGCTGATCATCTGGCTGCTGAAGAAGGATTCCCTGCCGTTCGTCGACGACCAGGCCAAGGAAGCGCTGAACTTCAACATCACCGTGGCCATCGCCGCCATGGTGTGCGGCGTGCTGATGTTCGTGCTGATCGGCTTCGTACTGCTGCCGCTGCTGGGCCTGGCTTGGCTGGTGTTCGTCATCATTGCCTCGATCAAGGCGAACGAGGGCGAGCGCTACCGCTATCCGTTCACGCTGCGGCTGATCAAGTAAGCCGCGGTCGGTAGGAGCGGCTTGCCCGCGATGCCTTTTGCTCTGGTGCGACACCGGAGTCCGGGAGCACCGCGGGCAAGCCCGCTGGTTCCCGCGCGGCGCGATCAGTGCCGCCGTTCGGCGGCGTAGTGGGCCAGCTCGTCCAGCAGCTCGCCGCGGGCACCGAAGGACGCGACGGCGTCCAGCGCGGTGCGGGTGAGTTCCGCCAGCCGCTCGCGCGAGGCTTCCAGGCCGATGATCGAGGGGAAGGTCGGCTTGTCGGCGGCCGCGTCCTTGCCGGCGGTCTTGCCGATCACGGCCGATTCGCCTTCCACGTCCAGGATGTCGTCGCGCACCTGGAAGGCCAGGCCGACGGCCGCGGCGTAGCGGTCCAGCACGGCCAGCGTCGGCGCATCGGCGCCGGCGGCAAGGGCGCCCAGCCGCACCGAGGTGCGGATCAGCGCGCCGGTCTTGCAGGCGTGCATGTGTTCCAGTTCGGCCAGCGTGAGGCGGCGGCCCACCGCGGTCAGGTCCAGCGCCTGGCCGCCGGCCATGCCTTCGGCGCCGCAGGCGTGGCCCAGCGCGCGCAGCATCGCCAGCGTGCGCTGGGCATCCGCATGCGGGTCGTGCGCGAGGATCTCGAAGGCCAGCGCCTGCAGCGCGTCGCCGGCCAGGATCGCCATCGCTTCGCCGTAGACCACGTGGCAGGTGGGGCGGCCGCGGCGCAGAGCATCGTCGTCCATCGCCGGCAGGTCGTCGTGCACCAGCGAGTAGGCATGGATCAGCTCGACCGCGCAGGCGGGCGCGTCCAGCGCCTCGCCGTCCACGCCCAGCGCGTGGCCGGCCGCGTACACCAGCAACGGGCGCAGCCGCTTGCCGCCGCCGAGCACGGCGTAGCGCATGGCCTGGTGCAGTTCCAGCGGCTGCTGCTGCTCGGCCGGCAGCACGCGGGCGAGCGCCGCATCGGCGCGGGCGGTCAGCGCAAGCAGCCGGGGGCCGAGTTGGGGCGCCGGATCAGGGGAGGGGTTCGAAGGGTTCGGCGTCGTCGGGCGCATCGGGGTCGAGCAGCAGGCGCACGCGCAGCTCGGCCCGGTCGAGGGCCTGCTGGCAGTGACGGTAGAGGCCGATGCCGCGCTCGAACGAGGCCAGCGATTCGTCCAGGCTCAGCTCGCCGCCCTCCATGCGCGCCACCAATTGCTCGAGCTCGTCCAGCGAATGCTCGAAGTCGGCGACGGACGGGGAATCCGCGGGGGCGGGAGCGGGTTTGGCCATGGCCCGCAACGCTAGCGCAGGCACCGGTCGGAATCAATCGCCGCAGGCCCTGCAGGGGCGAGCTTGCGCGCCATGCTTTCGCTCGGGAAGCGCGTGGGGCCAAGAGCATCGCGAGCGAGCTCGCTCCTGCGGGGTATGGATCAGGGGGCAGGGGTCCAGCGCGGCTGGCGGCCGAGCGCCTGGAACAGGGCCGCGCCGCGCGCCGTCTGCCAGCGGTCGGCGACGGCGACCAGCTCGCCGTCGGCGTGGAGCAGCGGGCAGGCCTGGCGCAGCCACGGCGGCAACGCGGCCTGCTGGAACAGGTCGCGCAGCTCCCGGGTGTGCCGGTCGCCGGCTGGCCGGAGGCGTTCGCCGCCGCGGCGCAGGCACACGGTGAGCGGTGCGGACAGGCGCCCGGGGGGATCGAGGCTGAGCCGGCCGCCGTCGGGCAGCGTCAGCGGCTCGCCGTGCCAGACCGCCTCCCAGTGCGGGTCGAGCGGACGCCGGGGCGGGCGAGCCCACAGCCGGCCCTTCCAGATGTGCAGCTCCGCGCCGGGCCAGCGTACGCATGGTTGCTGGCCGGCGCGCGCGCCGCACTGGCGCTCGATCTGGCGCCGCTGCGCGGCGGTGGGGGCGGGCAGGCCGCGTGCATGCAGCCAGTGATCGAGCAGGGGCTCGCGCAGCGCCGGGTCGAGTGCGAGCCAGCCGTCGGCGTCGAGGCTGCCGGTCGGCGCGTCGAGCAGCCGCTCGAAGGCCGGCTGCCAGGCGGCACGCAGGGTTTCGTCCGCGGCGCGGCAGAGCGTGGCGCTGTGCAGGATCGAATCCACCGCATGCGGCCAGTGCGTGCGCAGGCGCGGCAGGATCTCGTGGCGCAGGTGGTTGCGGCGCAGGCGGGGATCACGGTTGGACGGATCCTCGATGCTGGGCAAGTGCCATGCCCGCACGTAGTCGCGCAGCACCTCGCGCGGCAGGTCGAGCAGCGGGCGCCACAGCCGGCCACGGCCGAGCGGGCGCGTTTCGCACATGCCGCCCAGCCCCCGCGGCCCGGCGCCGCGCAGCAGCTTGAGCAGCACGGTCTCGGCCTGGTCGTCGCGGTGGTGGCCCAGCAACAGCCATTCGTCCGGCGCGAGCGCCGCGGCGAAGGCGGCGTAGCGGGCGCGCCGCGCGGCGGCCTCCGGCCCCTCGCCGGCATCGCGCGCGACTTCCACCGTACGCAGCTCGCAGGCGACCTCGAGCGTCGCGCAGAAGGCCTGCACCTGGGCCGCCCAGCGCGCGCTGTGCGGATCCAGGCCATGGTCGACGTGCAGCACGCGCAGGCCGCGTGCGCGCGCCTGGGGCAGCATCGCCAACGCGTGCAGCAGGGCGGTGGAATCGGGGCCGCCGCTGAAGGCCACGCACAGCGGGCCGTCGGGATGGCGGTCCAGGGCGCGGCGCAGGGTATCCGGCAGCGCGCTACTCACGGCTGGCCGGTTTCTTCTTGTTGCGCACGTAGATGTGCTTGCCGCTGCCGAGCTGGCGGTCCTCGGTGTCGAACAGCCCGATCGCGCCGATCAGGCCGCTCAACTTGCCGTAGCCCCAGTTGCGCGAGTCGAACTCGGGCGCGCGCTTGCTGACGATGTTGCCGACGGCGCCCAGGCTGGCCCAGCCGGTGTCGTCGGCGGCGTCCTCGATAGCGTGGCGCAGCAGGTTCACCAGCCGCGCGTCCTGGCGCAGTTCCTGCGTGGTCATGCGCGGCGTCGGCTCGGCCGGCTTCTCCTCGCCGCTGTCCGGCTCGCCCAGCACGTCGGTGTAGATGAACTTGTCGCAAGCGGCGACGAACGGCGCCGGCGTCTTGCGCTCGCCGAAGCCGTACACGGTGAGGCCCGATTCGCGGATGCGCCCGGCCAGCCGGGTGAAGTCGCTGTCGCTGGAGACGATGCAGAAACCGTCGAAGCGGCCGGTGTACAGCAGATCCATCGCGTCGATGATCATCGCCGAGTCGGTGGCGTTCTTGCCCTTGGTGTAGCCGAACTGCTGGATCGGCTGGATCGACAGATCGAGCAGCCGGTCCTTCCAGCCGCGCAGGTGGCTGTCGGTCCAGTCGCCGTAGGCGCGCTTGACGTGGGCGGTGCCGTAGCGGGCCACCTCGGCGAGCAGGCCCTCGGCCAGCCCCGGCTGGGCGTTGTCGGCGTCGATCAGCACGGCGAGCTTGGCGTGGTCGGCCATGGCGCGGAACCTGGTGGAAGCTGCCACGATGTTACCGCGAGGGGTAGGGGCGAGCTTGCTAGCGATGTTTTTCGCTCCAGGCTCCGGGGAACCAGCGCGCCGCGAGCAAGCTCGCTCCTACGGGCGGCGTGCCGGAGCGAAGTTGAGTTCGATGGCGAACCCGCAGGGGTCGCGCAGGAACAGCTGGACCTGGCCCAGGTCGTCCACCGCATCGACCCGGTAGGCCAGGCCCGCGGCATCGAGGCGGGCGCGGGTGTCGGCGAGGTCGTCGCATGCGAACGCCAGGTGGTTGAAGTGGCCGGTCGGCTGCGGCGCGGCGTCGCCCGGGGTGGCGACGGTCAGGTGCAGCACGTCGGCGTCGCCGGCGTAGAGCCAGTAGCCGCGCGAACGGAAGCGCGGACGCGGCCCTTCGCGCAGCCCGATCACTTCGACATAGAAGCGGCGCAGGCGCTCGATCAGCGCCTCGGGCGCGCGCAGGTTCGCATGGGCGAGGCCGCGCACGCCGGCCATCGCCTACTCCTGGTAGGCGCCGTAGCCGCGCAGGCGCCTGTAGCGAAGCTCCAGCAGGTCGGGCGCAGGGATCGCCTCCAGCTCGTCCAGCTGCTTGAGCAGCACCGCCTTCAGGCGGATCGCCATCGAGCGCGGGTTGCGGTGCGCGCCGCCCAGCGGCTCGCGGATGATCTTGTCGATCAGCCCCAGTTCCAGCAGGCGCGGCGCGGTCATGCCGAGCGCCTCGGCGGCGTCGCGCGCCTTGTCCTGGCTCTTCCACAGGATCGAGGCGCAGCCCTCCGGCGAGATCACCGAGTAGGTGGCGTACTGCAGCATGTTCACGCGGTCGCCGACGCCGATCGCCAGCGCGCCGCCGGAGCCGCCCTCGCCGATCACCGTGCAGACGATCGGCGTCTTGAGGTCGGCCATTTCCAGCAGGTTGCGCGCGATCGCCTCGCTCTGGCCGCGTTCCTCGGCGCCCACGCCGGGGTAGGCGCCTGGGGTGTCGATGAAGGTCAGCAGCGGCAGGCCGAAGCGCTCGGCCATCTTCATCAGGCGCAGCGCCTTGCGGTAGCCCTCCGGGCGCGGCATGCCGAAGTTGCGGCGCACCTTGGTCTTGGTGTCGCGGCCCTTCTGGTGGCCGACGATCATGACCGGTCGCCCGTTGATGCGTCCCAGGCCGCCGACGATGGCGGCGTCGTCGGCGAAGGCGCGGTCGCCGGCCAGCTCGTGGAATTCCTCGCAGATCACGCCGACGTAGTCCAGCGTGTAGGGACGCGCCGGATGGCGCGAGAGCTGGGTGATCTGCCAGGAGTTGAGGTTGCGGAAGATCTCGGCCGTCTTGAGCTTGAGCTTCTCGCGCAGGCGCGAGACTTCCTCGTCGATGTTGAACGCCTGGCCGTGGCTGGCGTGGCGCAGTTCTTCGACCTTCGCTTCCAGTTCGGCGATCGGCTGTTCGAAATCGAGGAAGTTGGGGTTCATTCGCTGCGGTTCGTGACGCGGAGCGGCGCAGTATAGCGGGGCGGGTGCAAAGGCGGGGAACGGGGGCGTATGGGGCCGCGCACCCCCGGGCATGGCGGCGTAGCCAAGGGGCGCCAGCGTGGGAGGTGGCCTTCGGCTCCGGCCCTGCGGGCCTGCGCCGGGGGCGAACGCGTTCGTGGCCCCCCGCTTGCGCGGGTGAGAGGACCCGCAGGGCGGCCGGGGCTTCGCGCGAAGCGGAATGTCCGGCACCGCATCCCCCCAGCCCCGGGGGCGGCAGGCTCGCGATCAGGCCTCGGACTTGACGATCCGCAGCTTGGCCGCCTCCACCCAGGACAGCCCGCGCAAGGTGCGCAGCAGGTCGGGGATGGCGTCCACGCGCCATTGCTCGCCCAGTTCGAGGTCGGCCTGGGCGGTGCGGTTGTGGTAGCCGTGCAGGATCACGGTGGCGCGGCCGCCGCGGTAGCCGGCCAGGGCCTGCTTCAGCTCCTGCTCGAAGCCGGGGTGGATCCCGTTGAGTTTGACCCGCAGCGCGCGGGCATGGCGCCGGCAGGCGTCGGCCAGGGTCATGGCGCCGCGGGCGCGCAGCTGGAAGCCGCCGCCGGAGAACTCGTCGATGCGCAGGCCGCCCTCGACGATCAGCAGCTCGTCGCGGGTGAGCAGCGGCGCCACCTGCTGGTAGAGCTCGCCGAAGAAGCTCACCTCGATCGCGCCGGTGCCGTCCTCCAGCCGCACGAAGGCGTCGCTGTCGCCGCGCTTGCGCACGGCGGTGACCATGCCGGCCACGGTCCAGGGCGTGTCCGGACCGCGGCGGAAGCGGTTCTCCTCGCCGTCGCCGCGGCGCGGACGGGGCGGCTGGTAGCGTTCGGCGATCTCGCCCAGCGGGCAGGTGGACAGCTGCGCCAGCTCGTCCCGCCAGGGGTCGGTGGGATGGCCGGAGAGGTAGTGGCCCAGCGTGTCGCGCTCGCCCTGCAGCTTCCGCTCCAGCGGCCATTCCGGCGCGGTCGGCAGCTCGATCTGCACCACCGGCGCGGCACTGCCCAGCAGCGCGCCGAACATGTCGTTCTGGCCGGACTGCTTGTCGCGCAGGTGCTGCTCGGCCGCCTTGATTGCGTCGGGTAGCTGCAGCATGAGGCTGGCGCGGGTCGGCGCCAGGGCATCCAGGCTGCCCGAGAGCACCAGCGCCTCGAGCACGCGGCGGTTGAGCCTGGCCGGGTCGACACGCCGGCAGAAGTCGGCCAGGTCCTTGTACGGGCCGCCGCGGCGGCGCTCCTCCACGATCGACTCGCAGGCGCCTTGGCCGACGCCCTTGATCGCGCCCAGGCCGTAGCGGATGACCCGGGGCTCGACCGCCACGAACATGTAGTCCGAGGCGTTCACGTCCGGCGGCAGCACGGTGAGGCCGATCGCGCGCGCCTCGTCCAGGAACGTCACCGCCTTGTCGGTGTTGTCCATGTCCGAGGAAATCGTCGCGGCCATGAACTCGGCGGGGTAGTGCGCCTTCAGCCAGGCGGTCTGGTAGGAGACCAGCGCGTAGGCGGCGGCGTGCGACTTGTTGAAGCCGTAGCCGGCGAACTTCTCCATCAGGTCGAAGATCTGGTCGGCCTTCTCGGCGGAGAGGCCGTCCTTCGCCGCGCCCTCGCGGAACAGAGCGCGGTGCTTGACCATCTCCTCGGGCTTCTTCTTGCCCATCGCGCGACGCAGCAGGTCGGCGCCGCCGAGCGTGTAGCCGCCCACGATCTGCGCCATCTGCATCACCTGCTCCTGGTAGACCATGATGCCGTAGGTCTCTTTCAGGACGGGCTCGACGCGCGGGTCGGGGTAATCGACCTCCTCGCGGCCGTGCTTGCGCGCCACAAAGCTCGGGATCAGGTCCATCGGACCGGGCCGGTAGAGCGCGCCCAGCGCGATCAGGTCCTCGAAGCGGTCCGGCTTGGCGTCCTTGAGCATGCGCTGCATGCCGGCCGATTCGAACTGGAAGATGGCGACGGTCTGCGCCTTCTTGAACACCTCGTTGTAGGTGGTGGCGTCGTCCAGCGGCAGCTGGGCGATGTCCAGCGGCGGCTCGCCGGCGTGCGCGCGGCGCGCGTTGATGGCCTTGACCGTCCAGTCGATGATGGTCAGCGTGCGCAGGCCCAGGAAGTCGAACTTGACCAGGCCGACCGCCTCGACGTCGTCCTTGTCGTACTGGGTCACCACGCCGCCGCCACCCGGTTCGCAGTACAGCGGCGCGAACTCGGTGAGCGGCTTCGGGCCGATCACCACGCCGCCGGCGTGCTTGCCGACGTTGCGGGTGAGGTTCTCCAGCTTGAGCGCGAGGTCCACCAGCGTGCGCGCTTCCTCGTCCTGCTCGTACAGCTCGCAGAACTCGCGCACCACGCGCTCCGGTTCCTTCTTCGACTTCTCCGAGCGGCCCAGCGCGTCGGAGAGCGTCAGGTCCAGCGGGCGCGGCGGGATCAGTTTCGCGATCTTGTCGACGGCGTTGTAGCCCATGCCGAGCACGCGGCCCGAGTCGCGCAGCACCGCCTTGGCCGCCATCGAGCCGTAGGTGATGATCTGGCTGACGTGGTCGCGGCCGTACTTGCGCGCCACGTAGTCGATCACCTCGTCGCGGCGGTCCATGCAGAAGTCGATGTCGAAGTCCGGCATCGAAACGCGTTCGGGATTGAGGAAGCGCTCGAACAGCAGGTCGAACTGCAACGGGTCGAGGTCGGTGATCTTCAGCACCCAGGCGACCAGCGAGCCTGCGCCCGAACCGCGACCGGGACCGACCGGAATGCCGTTCTGCTTACCCCAGTTGATGAAGTCGGCCACGATCAGGAAGTAGCCTGGAAAGCCCATCTCGATGATGACGTCGAGCTCGCGCTCCAGCCGCGCCTCGTAGTCGGCCAGGGTGCGGCCGGGCGCCATCGGCGCGGCGGCGAGCCGTTCCTTCAGGCCGTTGCGCGCGGTCTCGCGGATGTAGCTGGCCAGGTCGTGGCCGGGCGGCACCGGGAAGTCGGGCAGGTAGTAGGTGCCGAACGTCAGCTCCAGGTTGCAGCGCTTGGCCAGCTCGACGGTGTTCTCCAGCGCCTCGGGCAGGTCGGCGAACAGCCTGGCCATCTCGGCCGGCGACTTGAGGTACTGCTGGTCGGAATAGTCGCGCGGGCGCTTGGGGTCGGCCAGCACGCGGCCCTGGTTGATGCACACGCGCGCCTCGTGCGCCTCGAAGTCGTCCTGGCGCAGGAAACGCACGTCGTTGCTGGCCAGCAGCGGCAGCTCGAGCGCGTCGCCCAGCGCCAGCGCCGCGGCGTTCCAGGTCTCCTCGCCTTCGCGGCCGCAGCGGGTCAGCTCCAGGTACAGGCGGTCCGGGAACAGCCGGGCGAGCGGCTGCAGTCGTTCGCGTGCCGCGTCCACGCCCTGGCTGGCGGCGGCACGGCCGACCTCGCTTTCGCGCCCGAGCAACGCGATCAAGCCGCCGGTGGCCCCGGCGGTGAGCCAGTCGGACTCGACCAGCGCGCGGCCGCCGTGCTGGCCTTCGCGCCAGGCGCGCGAAACCAGGCGGGACAGGTTGAGGTAGCCCTCGCGGTCCTGGCACAGCACGGTCAGCCGCCACGGGCGCGGATCGTCCGGCGCGCCGATCCACAGGTCGCAGCCGCCGATCGGCTTGATGCCGGCCGCGCTGCACGCCTTGTAGAACTTCACCAGCGCGAACATGTTGCTGTCGTCGGTGAGCGCGACCGCCGGCATCCCCTCGCGCACGCAGGCCTCGACCAGCGCCTTGATGCGGATGGTCGAATCGACCAGCGAGTACTCGCTGTGCAGGTGGAAATGGACGAAGCGTGCGGACATGCGGACTCACGGTGAGTCCGTGAAGGCTACGCTGCGGCGCCGGCTTCCCACAAGCTTGACAGCGGGGAAGCCGGGCCGGTCGGTTGCCTCAGTGGACGACGAACCGCTCGTCGTCCTCGTTCCACTCGACGTAGTGGTCGAACCCGCGGGTGTCGAGTGGATGGCGGTCGTAGTCGGCGTGCGGGAGGGTGACGGTGACTCCCGGGCCGGTACGGTCCGCCGCCGGCGCGGCGGGTTGTGGGGAGACGACGAACAGCTTGAGGCCGGAGCGCACGTGGAAGAAGCGGGACAACATGGCACGACTCCTGCGGAGGGGCATCCGCGATTCGAGGAGGGCGTCCGTGCGAACGCTGGAAGCGGAGCCGGCGGGGCCGGGCGCATTCCTCGGTAGCTAGGATGCACCCAGCGGAGGAAAAGTTGAATGGGTCGGATGGCACGGGCGGCCGTCGCGGCCGTACGCCGCGCCCGGGGCGGTGGCGGGGAACGGGTCGCGACGCAGCATCAGCATGAACCTATCCCCTTGTCGGCACCGCAGGGCCTGCCGGTCCCGCCGTGGTGGTCCCCGGTGGCCAGCGCGCCGGGCGCCGGCCGGTGCAGCGCCTGGCTGGCGTGGGCGAACACGTCGGTCTTCCTCGTGGCGCAGGGCGGTCAGGACGACCGCGTCGCGCGGGAGCGCGTACCGAGCGCTTCGGGCGGGACGCCGACCGGCTCGAGCGCCGCCCGGCGGCGACGCGCAGCACCAGCCCCATCAGGGCCGGGCCGGTGTCGCGAAGCATGCGTTTGTCCCCCCGGGGCGTGGCGCCACGGCGGAGCCCGGCTCGGCCCGGCACGAACGTCAGAACAGCCGGCCCTGGTCGCACAGCAGCTTGACCGGCGCAAAGCTGCGCCGATGCAGGGGACAAGGGCCGAGCCGCTGCAGCGCGGCAAAGTGCTCGGGGGTGGAATACCCCTTGTGGCTGGCGAAGCCGTAGCCCGGGTAGCGTCCGTCCATGACGCACATCAGCCGGTCGCGGGTGACCTTGGCGAGGATCGAGGCGGCGCTGATCGCCGGCTCGAGCGCGTCGCCGCCGACGATGGCGCGGCCCGGGCAGGACAGCGCCTTCGGCAACTGGTTGCCGTCGACCAGCGCCTCGTGCGCGGCCAGCTGCAGGCCGGCCACCGCGCGGCACATGCCGGCCATGGTCGCCTGGAAGATGTTGATGCGGTCGATCTCCTCCACCTCGACCAGCACTACGTGCCAGGCCAGGGCGCGCTCGACGATCTTCTCGTAGAGCGCCTCGCGGCGTGCCTCCGTGAGCTTCTTGGAATCGTCCAGGCCGCGGATGCGCCGGCGCGGGTCGAGGATCACCGCGGCGACCGCCAGCGGGCCGGCCAGCGGCCCGCGGCCGGCCTCGTCGACGCCCGCGACCAGGCGGACCGGGCGGGACGCGGCACGGGAGCGCGCCGATGGAACGAGGCTCGCGGGAAGCCCGATCGCGGCCGTTTCGCCGCCGTCGGCCACCGCGCCGCCGACCTCCACCCGTTCCGCCGCTGGAGGGGCGAGGACCATCGCGTCGTCGAGACCGTCAGGGCGCATCGCGCTCCTCCAGCAGGTCGGCCACGGCCGCAGCGGCACGTTCGCCGGCATGACCCTCCAGCGGGCCACGCAATTCGCGGTGCAGTTGCTCGAAGGCGGCCACCACCCGGCCACGCCGCTCGCTGTCGGCGAACAGGGCGAGCGTGGCCCGGGCGAGGTTGTCCGCCGTGCAGTCGTCCTGCATCAGCTCGGGCACCAGTGGCTCCGGGCCCAGGCCACAGGCGCGCGCGAGGATGTTCGGCAGCGCGTAGACGTCGGTCTTGAGCATGTTCAGCGCGCGCGCGATACGGTAGCTCAGCGGCGCCACGCGGTAGCCGACCACCATCGGCCGCTTGGCCAGCATCGCCTCCAGCGTGGCGGTGCCGGAGGCGAGCAGGACCACGTCGGCGGCGATCATGGCCTCGTGCGCGTGGCCTTCGATCAGCAGCGGCGCGCTTTCGTCGCGCGGTCCCTTCGCCAGCAGCGCCTTCAGGCGCGCATGCACCTGTGCGTTGGCGGCGGGAACGACGATGCGCAGGCCGGGCAGGGCGGCGCTCACCTGGCGCGCGGCCTCGATGAAGATGGCGCCCAGGCGCTCGATCTCCGAGGGGCGGCTGCCCGGCAGCACGGCCAGCAGCGGCGCGTCCTGCGGCAGCTGCAGGAGCTCGCGCGCGCCGACCCGGTCCGACACCAGCGCGAAGCGGTCGGCGAGCGGATGGCCGACGAAGCGGGCGTCCACGCCGTGGCGGGCGTAGATCGCCGGCTCCATCGGGAACAGGCACAGCACGCGCTCTGCGCTGCGGCCGATCTTCTCCGCACGCCGCTCGCGCCAGGCCCACACCGACGGGCTCACGTAGTGCACGGTGCGCAGGCCGGCCTGGCGCAGCCGCCGCTCCACACCGAGGTTGAAATCGGGCGCGTCGATGCCGACCACCACGTCCGGGCGCGCCTCCAGCAGGCGCGCGACCAGCGCCTTGCGCAGGCGCAGCAGCCGCGGCAGGTGGCGGATCACTTCGGCGAAGCCCATCACCGACAGCTCGCGGATGTCGTACCAGGACTCGAAGCCCTCGCGCTGCATACGCTCGCCGCCGATGCCGGCGAAGCGGGCGTCGGGATAGCGCTTGCGCAGCGCGGCGATCAGCTCGGCGCCGAGCTGGTCGCCGGAATCTTCGCCCGCGATGATGGCGATGAGGGGAGAGAAACGCATGGGGCGGGAGTGTAGCGCGCGCGGATCGGGGCTTGTCGCGGGTGGTCCCGCGCTCCGGCCCTCTCCCGCAGGGAGAAGGCCCGGGCGTTGCCGGAGGCGTTCCTATCGAGCCAGCGAGCGTTCGCTGCGATCGAGGAACGCCAGCATCTCCCGCACGTCGTCGCTGTCCTGCGCCTGCGCCTCCAGTTGCGCGCGTGCCTCCGGCAGCGACAGGCCCGCCATGTAGAGCGTGCGGTAGGCGCGCTTGATGGCGGAAATGCGTGGCGTATCGAAACCGCGGCGCTTGAGGCCCTCGCTGTTGATGCCACGCGGGCGGCCGTGCTGCTCGTTGGCCATCATCACGAACGGCGGTACGTCCGATCCGACCAGGCAGCCCATGCCGATGAAGGCATGCGCGCCGACCTTGCAGAACTGGTGCACGCCGGCGTAGCCGGAGATGATCACCCAGTCGCCGATCTCGACGTGTCCGGCCAGCGCCGAGTAGTTGGAGAACACCACGCGGTTGCCGACCTGGCAGTCGTGCGCGATGTGCACGTAGGCGAGCAGCCAGTTGTCGTCGCCGATACGGGTGACGCCGCCGCCTTCGCCGGTGCCACGGTTGATGGTGACGAACTCGCGGATCAGGTTGCGGTCGCCGATCACCAGTTCGGTGCGCTCGCCGGCGAACTTCTTGTCCTGCGGCGGGCCACCGAGCGAGGCGAACTGGCTGATGCGGTTGTCGCGCCCGATGCGGGTCGGTCCCTCGATCACCACGTGCGGGCCGATCACCGTGCCCTCGCCGATCTCCACTTCCGCACCGATCACGCTGTAGGCGCCGACGGTGACGTTCCTGCCGAGGACGGCACCGGGGTCGATCTGCGCGGTGGGGTGGATCATTTGTCGGACCTCGCGGCGCACATCAGCTCGCAACTGGCGACCTCCTTGCCGTCGACCAGCGAGCGGGCGACGAACAGCCCCATGCCGCGCATCAGGCGCTTGAGCGAGACCTCCAGCCGCAGCTGGTCGCCCGGCACCACCGGCGCGTTGAAGCGCGCGTTGTCCACCTTGGCCAGGTAGAACAGCGGGCTGCCCTGGTCGCCCTTCAGACGGCTGGAGATCTGCGTAAGCAGACCGGCGGCCTGCGCCATCGCCTCCACGATCAGCACGCCGGGCATCACCGGGTGACCCGGGAAATGGCCCATGAAGAAATGCTCGTTGATGGTCACGTTCTTGAGCGCGACCACGCTCACGTCCGGCACCAGCTCGATCACGCGGTCGACCAGCAGGAACGGGTAGCGGTGCGGCAGCAGCTGCTCGATCTGCTCCACGTTCACCGGCAGGGTCAACGTCGTGGGGTTGTCACTCATCGTTACTGTCCTTCTCCAGCGCCGAAAGCCGACGCGCGTACTCATCCAGGTGCTTGAAGCGGGCGGCGTTCTTGCGCCACTGGCGGTTGTCCTGCAGCGGCACGCCCGAGGAATACTCGCCCGGTTCGCGGATCGAATGCGTGACCAGGCTCTTGGCGGTAATGGTAACCCGGTCGGCCAGCTCCAGATGGCCCAGCACGCCCGCGTTGCCGCCGATCTGGCAGTAGCGGCCGATCTTCGCGCTGCCCGCCACCGCCGCGCAGCCGGCCATGGCCGTGTGCGCGCCGATGTACACGTTGTGGGCGATCTGGATCTGGTTGTCCAGCCGCACATCCTCCTCCAGCACGGTGTCCTCCAGCGCGCCGCGGTCGATGGTGGTGTTGGCGCCGATCTCGCAGTCGTCGCCGATGCGCACGCCGCCCAACTGGGGGATCTTCACCCAGTGGTCGCGCTCGAAGGCCAGGCCGAAGCCATCCGAACCGATCACCGCGCCCGGGTGCACCAGCACGCGCCTGCCCAGGGTGACGCGGGTGACCAGGGTCACCCGCGCCACCAGCCGCGACTGCGCGCCGACCACGCAGCCCGGGCCGACGATGCAGTGCGGGCCGAGCACCGCGCCGTCCTCGACCACCGCGCCGTCCTCGATCACGCAGTGCGGGCCGATGCTGGCGCTGGCGCTGACCTTGGCGCCCCCGGCGACGACCGCGCTCGGATGGACGCCGCGCGGCGCGGCCGGCAGCCGCTCGAACAGCGCGGCGAGCCTGGCGTAGGTGACGTACGGATCGGGGGCGACCAGCGCGGCGGTGGGACAATCGGCCAGGTTCTCTTCGCGCAGTACCACCACGCCCGCCCGGGTCGCCTTCAGCTGCGCGGCGTACTTGCTGTTGGAGAGGAAACTCAGCTGGTCGGGGCCGGCCGAGGCCAGCGTGCCCACGCCGCTGATGCGCCGCGCGCCGTCGCCCTGAAAGGCCAGGCCGAACCGTTCGGCAAGTTCGGCCACCGTGTAATTGTGCTCGCTCATGCACGCTCCCGTTGGGGCAGGGCATTGTAGGGGACGCCGCCGGGCGACACGACTGTGCCGTGGAGCCGCCGCGGGCGCCAGTTCCCGATCCGCACAAAGCAAAGGCGCGCCCTGGGGCGCGCCTTTGGCTGACAGCGGCGACCGGTCAGAACTGGCTGCCGAAGGTGAACTGGATCCGCTCCTCGTAGTGGCGATCCTCTTCCTTGGAGCGGATCGGTACGGCGAAGTTGATGATCAGCGGACCGATCGGCGCCTGCCACTGCAGGGCCACGCCGGCCGAAGCGCGCAGTTCGCTGGCATCGAACGCCTGGTAGTTGCGGAAGGCGTTGCCGACGTCGACGAAGGCCGACACGCGCGCGGTGTTGATGTCCTTGAGGAACGGCAGCGGGATGAACACCTGCGCCGTGCCCAGCACCTTGAAGGCGCCGCCGATCGGCTGCGCATACTGGTAGTAGCCGTTGGAACAGGTGCCGTTGGCGTTGGGCACGCTGGAGGCGCCGGAGGCGCCGACGCACACGCGCGGGCCCAGCGTGTTGTCCTGGAAGCCGCGCACGTCGCGCACGCCGCCGGAGTAGAAGTTCTCCCAGAACGGGAAGTCGTACGGCTGGCCGGCCTCGAACTCGCCGAAGCTGCGGCTGTAGGTCTGGTTGCCGTAGGTGTCGCCGTAGCCGACCTGGCCGTCCAGGTACAGCACGAAGCCGCCGCCGATCGGCCAGTAGTGGTTGGCCTCGCCCATGAACTTCCAGTACTGCACGGTGGAACCGGGCAGGGCGACCTCGGCGCTGGCCGAGAGCAGGCCGCCGCGGGTCGGCGCCCAGTAGCCGTTGCGGGTGTCGTGGGTCCAGCCGAGCGTGCCGGTCCAGGTATGGACGGTGCGGTTGCCGACCGCGTTCTGGTAGTCCACCAGCACCTGCGGAGTGAAGCCCGGGAAGGTGTTGATCTTGTTGCTGGACACGCCCAGGCCCACGCGCAGGCCGTCGGTTTCGCTGATCGGGATGCCGAGGTAGCTGGAGAACGCCTTGGTGCTGTTCTCGTAGTTGGCGAAGTCGGTGTTGCCGTAGTCGGTCTTCGAGTAGGTGGCGTTGTAGCCGATGCCCACGCCGCTGTCGGTGAGATACGGGTTGTAGTAGCTGGCGGTGACGCGCGAGTAGTAGGTGCTGTGCTCGGCGCCCACGCTGAAGCTGTCACCGGTGCCCAGGAAGTTGTTCTGCGACACCGAGGCGTTGAGGATCGTGCCGGAGTACTGCGAGTAGCCGATGCCGAACATCAGGCTGCCGGCCGACTGCTCCTCCACCTTCACGGTGACGTCGACCTGGTCCTCGGTGCCCGGCACGCGCTGCTTGTCGATGTCGACCTTCTTGAAGTAGCCCAGGCGCTGCAGGCGGATCTTGGAGCGGTCCACCGCCGCCTGGTTGTAGTAGGAGCCTTCGAGCTGGCGCATCTCGCGGCGCAGCACGTCGTCCTCGGTGCGCGTGTTGCCCTGGAACACCACCCGGCGCACGTAAACGCGCTGGCCCGGCTCGATGTAGAAGGTCATGTCGACCGTGCGCTTCTCCTTGTCCAGCTTGGGGATCGGCGTGACCTTGGCGTAGGCGTAGCCGATGTTGGACAGGATCGACTTGATCGCGTCGGAGGTGGCTTCCACCGCCTTGCGGTTGAAGGTGTCGCCCGCCTTGACGAACACCAGCTTGCGCAGCGTGTCCTCCGGCAGGATCAGCTCGCCGAGCAGGTGCACGTCGGATATCTTGTAGATCTCGCCTTCCTTGATGCTGGCGGCGATGTACATGGCGCGCTTGTCGGGTGCGATGGTTACCTGGGTGGAATCCACGCCGAAGTCCGCGTAGCCCCGGTCCATGTAGTACGACTGGAGCTTCTCCAGGTCGCCGGAGAGCTTCTCGCGCGAGTACTGGTCGTCCTTGGAGTACCAGGACATCCAGTTGGTGGTGTCGGACTCGAAGTCCTCGCGGATCTGCTTGTCGGTGAACGCGGTGTTGCCGACGATGTTGAGCTGCTTGATGCGCGCGGCCTTGCCCTCGCGGATCTCGATGTCGATCGCCACGCGGTTGCGGTCCAGCCGGGTCACGTGCGGGTCGACCGAGACGTTGTACTTGCCGCGGTTGTAGTACTGGCGGATCAGCTCCTGCTGCACGCGGTCCAGCGACAGGCGGTCGAAGGTCTCACCCTCGGACAGGCCGATCTCCTTCAGGCCCTTGCGCAGGTCCTCTTCCTTGATGTCCTTGTTGCCGCGCAAGGTCAGCTTGGCGATGGACGGCCGCTCGACCACCTTGATGACCAGGATGTTGCCCTCGCGGGACAGTTCCACGTCGCTGAAGAACTTGGTGTCGTAGAGCGCACGGATGGCGCGCGCCGCCTCCTCGTCGGTGAGGCGGTCGCCCTTGTTGATGGGCAGGTAGTTGTAGACCGTGCCGGCCGAGATGCGGTTGAGGCCATCGATGCGGATGTCGGAGACGACGAACGGTTCGAACGCCAGCGCGTTGGCGGAGAGGGAGGCGAGCAGGAGCAGGGCGGCGATACGCTTCATCGTCGATTCCGGTGGGTTATTCCGACGGCCGGCCGCAAGGCCGTTCCATTGCATGGATCGGGGAAAGGGCCTGGGCCCGTCCCGCAACGCATCCGCGCGCCGTTCCTGGCGTCGCTGCCGCGTCGGGGCCGATAGCCGCGGAAAGTGGCGCGCGCGTCACGAAAACAGGGTGCGGTGGATGTCGTTGTAGAACGCCAGCCCCATCAGCGTGAACAGCAGAACCAGGCCGATGTACTGGCCGATCATCTGGGTCCGCTCGCTTACCGGGCTGCCTTTGACCAACTCGATAAGGTAATACAGCAGGTGACCGCCGTCCAAGACGGGGATCGGCAGCAGGTTGAGGATGGCCAGGCTGAGCGACACCAGCGCCAGGAAATTGAGGAACCAGGCCAGGCCCATCTGCGCCGAGGCGTTGGCTACCTGGGCGATGCCGATCACGCCGGAAAGGTTCTTGGTGGACGCCTGCCCGCTGACCATCTTGCCGATCATGGTGAAGGTCTGGCGGGTGCTGTCCCAGGTGGATTCCAGCGCCGCGCCCAGCGCCCTGACCGGCCCGTAGCGGCGGACCGCGCTCTCGCCCGGGAGGGCGCCCACGCCCACCGACCAGCGGGCCGGCTGGCCTTCCAGCGATTCGTAGCGGGCGACCACCGGCAGGTGCAGGGTCTGCTGGCCGCGGCGCACGGTCACGTCCAGCCGGGGTGACCGGGGCGCCGCTTCCCTGACCGCCCTGGCGAAGGCATCGAAGTCGGCCACCGGCGTGCCGTTGACGGCCAGCAGCACGTCGCCGCTCTTCATGCCGGCCAGCGCCGCCGGCTGGCCCGGCATCACCACGCCGGCAACGGCGGGCGGCGGCGCCAGCTTGAGGCCCAGCATGTCGAAATAGGTGTCGATGCCGCGGCCGGCGGGCAGCTGCTGCAGCGGCAGCACCACCTGGCGCTCGCGGCCGTCGCGGCCGCGCACCACCAGCGCCAGCGGATCGCGGCCCAGCAACGCGGTGGCGACGTCGTCCATCGCGTCGCTCATCGTCGCCACCGGCTCGCCGTCCACGCGCAGGACGCGGTCGCCGGGCTGGATGCCGGCCGCGGCCGCCATGCTGCCGGGCGTCGCGGTGACCACCGGGGCCGCATCCGGCCGGCCCAGCACGAACATCAGCCACAGCGCCGCCACCGCGAAGATCAGGTTGAAACCCGGGCCGGCGATCACGATGGCGATGCGCTTCCACACGCTCTTGCCGGTGAACTCCACGCCGCGCAGCGCCGGGTCGACCTCGCCCTCGCGCGCATCGAGCATCTTGACGTAGCCGCCCAACGGGATCATCGCGACCTGGTACTCGGTACCGTCGCGGCCGATGCGCCGCCAGATTGCCTTGCCGAAGCCGACCGAGAAGCGCAGCACCTTGACGCCGCAGCGGCGCGCGACCCAGTAGTGGCCGAATTCGTGAAAGGTCACCAGCACGCCCAGCGTGACCAGCAACCAGAACACCGAGCCGAAGAAGGGAGTCATCGAAAACCTGGGAAAACGTCTCTGCCCGAGCTTATCAGCAAGCCGTGCGCAACTTCCGCCGCGCCACTGAACGCGCCTGCGCATCGCGTTCGCGCAGGGTCTGGACATCGACCACGGGCTGGGCCGGCAGTTCCGCGAGCACCCCCTCGACCAGCTCGGCGATCGCCAGGAACGGCAGCGTGCCGGCCAGGAAGGCGTCCACCGCGACCTCGTTGGCCGCGTTGAGGATGGCCGGCGCGTCGCCGCCCTCGCGCAGCGCCTGGAAGGCCAGCGCCAGGCAGCGGAAGGTATCGAGGTCCGGCCGCTCGAAGGCCAGCGGCGCGCAGGCGGCCAGGTCCAGCGGCGTGACGCCCGCCTCGATGCGCTCGGGCCAGGCCAGCGCGTGGGCGATCGCCGTGCGCATGTCGGGGTTGCCCAGCTGCGCGAGCACCGAGCCGTCGGCGTACTCCACCATGGAGTGGATCATGCTCTGCGGATGCACCACCACCTCGATGCGCTCGGGCGCGGCGCCGAACAGGTGATGCGCCTCGATCACCTCCAGGCCCTTGTTCATCAGGGTGGCCGAGTCGACCGAGATCTTCCGGCCCATCACCCAGTTGGGGTGCTTGCACGCCTGCTCGGGCGTGACCGCGGCGAGTTCGGCGCGGCTGCGGCCGCGGAACGGGCCGCCCGAGGCGGTGAGGATCAGCCGGCGCACGCCGTGCGCATCGAGATCGGGCCGCCCGCCGGGCAGGCACTGGAAGATGGCGTTGTGTTCCGAATCCACCGGCACCAGTTCGCCGCCGCCTTCGCGCAGCGCGGCCAGCAGCAGCGGCCCGGCCATCACGATGGATTCCTTGTTGGCCAGCAGCAGGCGTTTGCCTGCGCGCGCGGCGGCCAGGGTCGATTCCAGCCCCGCCGCCCCGACGATGGCGGCGACCACGACGTCGCACAGCGACCCGCCGGCCGCCGCGACGATCGCCTCGGGTCCGCTGGCCACCGTGCAGCGCACGCCGGCGGCGTCGAGCTGGCGGGCAAGCGCGCCCTCCATGGCCGGGTCGGCGACGATCGCCAGCTCCGGACGGTGCGCCGCGCACAGCGGCACCAGCGCATCGACGTTGCGGTGTGCCACCAGCACGCTGGCGCGGAAGCGGTCGGGATGGCGGCCGATCACGTCCAGCGTGCTGCCGCCGATCGAGCCGGTGGCGCCGAGCACGGCGACGCGGCGGGGGTGGCCGGCGTTCATAGGCCGAGCAGCAGCTTGCCCAGCGCGAACACGGGCACCGCAGCGAACACGCTGTCCATGCGGTCGAGCAGGCCGCCGTGGCCGGGGAACATGCGGCCGGAGTCCTTCACCTGGGCATGGCGCTTCATCAGGCTCTCGACCAGGTCGCCGACGATCGAGGCCGCCACGGTGAGCACCGCCAGCACCGCCAGCCCGACCAGGCCGAAGCCTTGCACGTCGAGCAGCCAGCCGCCGAGCACCGCGATCAGCGCGCCCGCGGCGAGCGCGCCATAGACGCCGGCCCAGGTCTTGCCGGGGCTGATGTTGGGCGCGAGCTTGCGCTTGCCCAGGAAACGGCCACTGAAATACGCGCCGATGTCGGCGGCCCACACGACCAGCAGGATCAGCAGGGTCCACCACTGGCCGTGCACGCCGCCATGCAGCGTGAGCAGGCCCACGAAGGCGGGAAACGCGACCAGCGCGCCGGCGGCGAGCTTGAGGTTCCGGTTCTCGGTGGTGGGCGCCGCGGCGAACGCGAAGTGCCGGAGCCACAGGCAGGCCAGCGCCCACCAGGCGACGCCGGCGACCAGCAGGGCCGGCCACAGCAGCGAGTCGCGCACCCACCAGAGCACGCCGAACAGCGCCAGCACCACGCCCAGCATCGCCGCGCGCACGCGGCGGTTGCGCAGACCCGACAGGCGCGTCCACTCCCACAGGCCGGCGAGGAACACGGTCGCGACCACGAGCCCGAACAGCCACGTCCAGTCCGGCGGCAGCAGGATCACCAGGATGGCCACGGGGGCGAGCAGCAGGGCGGTGAGGGTGCGTTGCAGCAGCATCGAGGGTCCTTGGGGCTATCGCCCGATCATACGGATCGTGCGACCTGTTCGCCGGTGAGGCCGAAGCGGCGCTCGCGGCGGGCGAAGTCCTCGATGGCACGGGCCAGGCAGGCCTGGTCGAAGTCCGGCCACAAGGTATCCGTGAAATACAGCTCGGCGTAGGCGATCTGCCAGAGCAGGAAGTTGCTGACGCGCACCTCGCCGCCGGTGCGGATGAACAGGTCCACCGGGGGCTGGTCGGCCAGGCTCATCCAACCGCCGAGGCGCGCTTCGTCGATGGCGTCCGGTGCGAGCTCGCCGCGCGCGACCGCGGCCGCCGCCTCGCGCGCGGCCTGTGCGATGTCCCAGCGGCCGCCGTAGTTGACCGCCACGTTGAGCGCGAGCTTGCGGTTGCCCGCCGTGCGCGCCATCGCGGTCTCCATGCGCTTGCGCAGTTCCGCATTGAACGCCGCCAGGTCGCCGATGAAGCGCAGCCGCACGCCCTGCTCGTGCAGTTCGTCCACCTCCTTGTCGAGCGCGCGCAGGAACAGTTCCATCAGCGCGCCCACTTCCTCGTCCGGCCGGCGCCAGTTCTCGCTGGAGAAGGCGAACAGGGTGAGCGCCTCCACCCCCTGGCGCAGGCAGCCTTCCACCACCTCGCGCACCGCCTTGCGGCCGGCGCTGTGGCCGAAGCTGCGCGGGCGCAGCCGGGCCTTGGCCCAGCGGCCGTTGCCGTCCATCACGATGGCGATGTGGCGGGGGACGGGGGAGGTGGTCATGGCCGTACGACGCGTTCGCCGGCCTTGGCAGGACGGCACCGGATCCGGGACGCCGGGGGCTCCGGGGAAGCCCCGCTCCCGCGGGGAGGTGGGAAAGCGTGGCGGGCCGGCCCGCCATGCCGGCCCCATCCCTGCGGGGAACAGGGGGCGGAATGCGGGTTGGGCGGAAGGGCGTGCATGGCGGCGCGAGCGGATGGCCGCTCAGATGGCCATCAGCTCCTCTTCCTTGGCCTTGACCACGGCGTCGACCTCCTTCACGAAGCGGTCGGTGAGCTTCTGGATCTCGTCGTCCGCCCGGCGCTCCTCGTCCTCGGTGATCTGCTTGTCCTTGAGCAGGTCCTTGACCTTCTGCATGGCGTCGCGGCGGATGTTGCGGATCGCGATCTTGGCGTTCTCGCCCTCGTGCGCCACGTGCTTGGCCAGCTCCTTGCGGCGCTCCTCGGTGAGCGGCGGCATGTTCAGGCGGATCACGGTGCCGGCGGTGGTCGGGGTGATGCCCACGTCCGAGGCCATGATCGCCTTCTCGATCGGGCCGACCATGCTCTTCTCGAACGGCGTGATCTGGATCGAGCGGGCATCGGAAAGCGAGACCGACGCGACCTGGTTCAATGGCATGTCCGAACCGTAGTACGGCACCTTGATGTGCTCCACCAGCGCGGTGCTGGCGCGTCCGGTGCGCAGGCGGGTCAGGTCGTGCTTGAGCGCGTCGATGCTCTTGCCCATGCGGGTCTGGGCATCGTTCTTGATGTCGTTGAGCATGGGAATCACCCGGCGTTGCGAAGCGGGGAAGTATAGCAGCGCGGGTGGCGGGGCGAGGGATGGGCGGACGCGGATGCGCGAGCTCGCGGCGCGACCCGCCCGCGCGCCCGCGGATGTCGCTCAGTCCGCCCTGACCAGCGTGCCCACCGGCTCGCCACGCATGATCCGCATCAGGTTGCCCGGTACGGTCATGTCGTAGATGCGCAGCGGCATGCCGTGGTCGCGGCAGAGCGCGATGGCGGCGGTGTCCATCACCTGCAGGTTGCGCTGGATCACCTCGTCGTAGGTCAGCGCCTCGTAGCGCACCGCGTCCGCGTGGCGGGTCGGGTCGGCGGTGTACACGCCGTCGACCTTGGTGGCCTTGAGCAGCAGGTCGGCGCCGATTTCGACCGCGCGCAGCGCGGCGGCCGAATCGGTGGTGAAGAAGGGATTGCCGGTGCCGGCCGCGAACAGCGCGATACGGCCCTTCTCGATGTGGCGGATGGCACGCCGGCGGATGAAGTCCTCGGCCACGTCGTGGATCTGGATGGCGCTCATCACGCGGGCGTAGCCGCCGCGCTTCTCGATCGCATCGGCCATCGCCAGCGCGTTCATCACGGTGGCCAGCATGCCCATGTGGTCGCCGGTGACGCGGTCCATGCCGGCTGCGGCCAGGCCCGCGCCGCGGAAGATGTTGCCGCCGCCGATGACCACGCCCACTTCCACACCGGCCCGGCGCACCTCGATGATCTCGTCGGCCAGGCGGCCGATCACCTTCGGGTCGATGCCGTAGTCGGCCTCGCCCATCAGCGCTTCACCGGAGAGCTTGAGCAGGATGCGGCGGTACGTGGGCTGGTCGCTCATGGGTTCTCCGGATTGTATGGGGCAAACCGGCGCATTGTAGCGGCGCGAGGGCGGCCCGTCAGGAACCATGCGCCGCGACGCCGCGGGATCGTTCATGCTCGTGCCACTGCCGGAGGAACGCCATGCATCTCGGTTCGCTCGCCCTGCTCGTACGCGACTACGACGAGGCCATCGCCTACTTCACCACCTGCCTGGGCTTCGCGCTGATCGAGGATCGCCCGCTGGGGCAGGACAAGCGCTGGGTGGTGGTGTCCCCGCCCGGTGCGCGCGAGACGCGCCTGCTCCTGGCCAGGGCGGTCGGTGCGCGCCAGGAGGCGGCGATCGGCAACCAGGCGGGCGGGCGCGTGTTCCTGTTCCTGGAGACCGGGGATTTCCAGGCCAGCTACCGGGCGATGCGGGAGCGGGGCGTGCGCTTCTGCGAGGAGCCGCGACAGGAGCCCTACGGCACCGTCGCGGTCTTCGAGGACCTGTACGGGAACCGCTGGGATCTGCTGCAGCGGCGGGGCACGGCCGGCTAGGCCGGGGCCAGCATGTCGCGTACGCGCTGGGCCAGGGCCGAGGTGGTGAACGGCTTGGTGATCAGCGCCATGCCGGGCGCGAGGAACCCGTCGGGCGAAGCTGCGCCCGCGGCGTAGCCGGTCATCAGCAGGACCTTCAGCTCGGGGCGCGTCTGCCGCGCCGCGTCGGCCAGCTGGCGGCCGTCGAGGCCGGGCAGCCCGATGTCGGTGACCAGCAGTTCCACGGGGTGGCTGGCGAGCAGCCCGATCGCCTGTTCGGCGTCGGACGCCTCGATGGCTGCGTAGCCGAGCTGGTGCAGCACCTGCACCACCACCTCCCGCACCACCGCCTCGTCCTCGACCACCAGCACGGTTTCGCCGTTGCCCGGGTCGGGCCCGACGGGCTGGCCACCCGCCTCGGCGACCGGGACCGTCCCCACGTGGCAGGGCAGGTAGAGCCGCACGCGCGTGCCCGCACCGGGCGCGCTGTCGATCTCGCAATGTCCCTTGGACTGCCGGGCGAAGCCGTACACCATCGACAGGCCCAGTCCCGTGCCCTGTCCGGACGGCTTGGTCGTGAAGAACGGTTCGAACACGTGCTCCACGACGTCGGCGGTCATGCCCACGCCGGTATCGGCGACCTCGACGTGGATGTAGCGGCCCGGCGCCAGGTCCACCGCTTCGGTGGCGCGCACGTCGTCTTCGGCAATGACGGTCTCGCCGGTGCGGATGGTCAGGCGGCCGCCCTGGGGCATGGCGTCGCGGGCGTTGATGCAGAGGTTCAGCAGGGCGCTTTCCAGCTGGTTCGGGTCGCACATCGCAACCAGGCCCTGCGCCTCCGCGAGCAGTTCGATCGCGATCCGCTCGCCCATCGTGCGGCGCAGGAGTTCCTCCATCGAGGCGACCAGCGGGCCGACGTCGACCGGGTGCGGGTCGAGCGGCTGGCGCCGCGAGAAGGCCAGCAGCCGGTGGGTGAGCGCGGCGGCCCGCTTGGCCGATTCCTGCGCGCCGTGCAGCAAGCGGTCGAGGCCGTCCGTGCGGCCCGACTGCACCCGCAGCTCGAGCAGGTCGAGCGAACCGATGATGCCCTGCAGCAGGTTGTTGAAGTCGTGGGCGATGCCGCCGGTGAGCTTGCCGACGGCCTCCATCTTCTGGGCCTGGCGCAGCTGGGTCTCGGTCTGGATCTTCTCGGTCAGGTCGCGCAGGAAGACGTTGTACAGCCGGCCCTGGTCCAGGTGCAGCACGCTCGAACTCATCTCGACGACCAGCTCCCGGCCATCGCGCCGTCTCGACCGGATCTGCCGGACCTGGTCCCGGCTCGGGGTCGAGGCCGTCGTGTGGCCAGGCAGGCCCTGCCTGAACGCGTCGCGCTCGGCCGGCGCGAAGATGAGGTCATCCAGCCGGCGCCCCAGGGCTTCGTCGCGGCGCCAGCCGTACATCGCCTCGGCGCGCGGATTCCACTCCAGGATCACGCCTGTGGCGTCGAGCTGGACGAAGGCATCGAGCGCCGTGTCGATCACGCCGCGCACCCGCCGTTCGCTGTCGGCCAGCGCCCGCTGCGCGTTCTTCTGCGCGGTCACGTCGCGGGTGACCTTGGCGTAGCCGATCAGCTCGCCCTCGTCGTACACCGGATCGAGCAGAACGTTGGCCCAGAAGCGCGTGCCGTCCTTGCGGACGCGCCAGCCCTCGGCCTCGTAGCGGCCCTCGCGCCGGGCGGTCGCCAACGCGCGCTGGGGCAGGCCGGCATAGCGGTCTTCGTGCGTGTAGAAGCAGGCGAAGCTGCGGCCGATGATCTCGCCCGCGCGATAGCCCTTGATGCGTTCCGCGCCCGCGTTCCAGCTCACCACGTGCCCGTCCGGGTCGAGCATGTAGATCGCGTAGTCGGTCACGCTGTCGATCAGCAGTGCGAAGTTCCGCTCGCTGCGGTGCAGGCGCAGGAAGGCGTCCTGCACCTGTCGCGTGCGTTCGCGGGCGTGCTCCTCGAGCGCCTCGTTGAGGTCGCGCAGCGCCTGCTCGGCCTGCTTGCGGTCGGTGATGTCCACCAGCATGTTGACCGCGCCGACCAGAGTTCCCTGCGCGTCGAACAGCGGCGTCGGGAAGGGGGTGAAGATGATGCGGCTGCCGTCGGGCCGCTCCGCCACCGCCTCGGCACCGCGCACGCTGCGTCGCTCGCGCAGCGCCACCGCCATGGGGCACGCCTCGTGTGGCATCGGTCGGCCGTCCAGGTGGAACAGCTTCCAGGTGACGCACCACTTGTCCCCGAGCACCGGGCGCCGCCCGGCGAAGACGGTGGCCGCCTCGTTGAAGAACGTGATCCGGCCGTCCGCGTCGGTGGTGTAGATCGCCACCGGAAGGGCGTTCAGCAGGTCGCGCAGCTGGTCCTCGCGCTCGCGCGCCTCGCGGTCGAGCCGACGCTGCTCGGTGACGTCCACGGTGATGCAGCGCGTGTTGCTGAAGTGCCCGTCGATGAAGCGCGGGCTGGAGCTGATCAGCACTTCGCGGATCGATCCGTCGCGCGCACGCAGGCGCGCCGGGAAGCGATCCAGGCGCTCGCCCGAGTGCAGGCGGGAAAGAATGGCCTGGAGCGCCACGGCGTCCTCGTGGAACGCGGCGATGTGCTGGCCGATGTATTCCTCCGGCGCGTAGCCAAGCAGGTCCAGCTCGGCCTGGTTGGCGCGCAGGATGCTCCCGTCGGCGCCGACCAGGTGCATCGCGACCGACGCGTGGGCGAAGAAGTCCTCCAGATCGGACTGCAGCTCCTAGTCGGGCTGCCGCTGAAGGCTGCACACCACCCGGGCGATGGCGCCGTCGGCGGTCGGCAGCGGGACGATCGCGGCAGCCGCATGCATCGTGGCGCCTTCGGCTCCCACGAGGCTGACGCTCGCGCCATGCAGGGGCTGGCCGCTGGCGAGCACGTGCGAGACCGGTGCGCTCCGGCGGGGGCTGCCGTCGGCCGGCGGCGGAGCGAGCAGGTCGTCCGCGTGCACGCCCGGACAGAGCGCCTCACCCCAGAATGCCCCGGCGGCGGCGTTGGCCGTGACCAGGCGTCCGCTCCCGTCGAACAGCAGAACGGGAAAGGGCAGGGCGTCGAGCAGCAGCGGGTGCATGCCTGCCGGGTCCGGCGGCAGCTCGGCCGTGGCGCTGGGTGCCTGCGCGCGTTCTGCGCTGGACATGGAGACCTCCGGGGGGCGGCGGGGAGTCCGGGCGCATGACTGGCACGTGCACCGGGTGCCGAACCATACCGCCCCGGAGGCCTGCTGACAAAAAAAGGCCGCGAGTGCCTCCCTCGCGGCCTTTTTCGTTCAGCCTTCTTTACGGCGATGCGACGGTCAGGCGAGACCCGCCTGCTTCATGACCTCGGCGTGGAAATCCTCTTCCACCTTCTCGATGCCCTCGCCGACGGCCAGGCGCACCACCGTCTGCACGTCGGCGCCTTCCTTCTTCAGCGCCTCGCCCACGGTCATGTTGGTGTCCAGCACGTAGGCCTGGCCGAGCAGGGTCACTTCCGAGACGATCTTGTTGATCTTGCCGGAGATGATCTTCTCCAGGATCTCGGCCGGCTTGGCCTTGTCCTTGTCGGACATCTGGCTCAGTGCGATTTCCTTCTCCTTGGCGACGAAGTCGGCCGGCACGTCCTCGGCGCGCACCCACTGCGGGTTCATCGCCGCGACGTGCATGGCCACGCCCTTGGCCAGCTCCTCGGAGCCGCCCTTGATCGCCACCAGCACGCCGATGCGGCCGCCGTGGATGTAGCTGCCGATCTTGCCGTCGGTAGTCTCGACGCGCGCCATGCGGCGCACTTCGATCTTCTCGCCGATGGTGGCGACCAGGCCCTTGGCGGCCTCTTCCACGGTGGAGCCGCCCGGGTAGCCGGCGGCGTTCAGTGCGGCCACGTCGGCGGCGCCGGAGGTCAGCGCGACGTCGGCGACGGCATCGCTGAACTTCACGAAGTCAGGGTTCTTGGTGACGAAGTCGGTCTCGCAGTTGACCTCGACCAGCACGGCCTTGCCGTCCTTCTGCGCGGTGACGATGCGGCCTTCGGCGGCCACGCGGCTGGCCTTCTTGTCGGCCTTGGCCAGGCCGGACTTGCGCAGCCATTCCATCGCCACGTCGATGTCGCCGTCGTTCTCGACCAGCGCCTTCTTGCATTCCATCATGCCGGCGCCGGAGCGCTCGCGCAGCTCCTTGACCAATTGTGCGGAGATATTGCTCATCTTGAATCCTCGGATCTTGGTGCGCCGTGGCGGGTGGATCGCCACGGCGGCGTTGAAGGCTTACTCGGCGTCGGCGGACTCGCGACGGCCACGGCCGCCGCGCGGGGCGCCGGCACCCTTGCGGGCCGGGCCGCGGCTGTCGCGCTCGCGGCGTGCCGGAGCGGCCTTGCGCTCGTCCTTGGCGACCGGGTTGCCTTCCTCGTCCAGCTCGACGAACTCGTTGGCGTCGCCGTGGGCGGCGTCCGGGGCGGCAGCCTTGCCTTCCAGGATCGCGTCGGCGGCGGCGCGGGCGTACAGCTGGATCGCGCGGATCGCGTCGTCGTTGCCCGGGATGGCGTAGTCGACCAGCTCCGGGTTGTAGTTGGTGTCAACGACCGCGACCACGGGGATGCCGAGCTTCTTGGCTTCCTGCACCGCGATATCCTCGTGACCGATGTCGATCACGAACAGCGCGTCGGGCAGGCGGTTCATGTTCTTGATGCCGCCGAGCGAGTTCTCCAGCTTCTCGCGCTCGCGACGCAGGGCCAGCACCTCGTGCTTGACCAGCTTGTCGAAGCTGCCGTCGGTCTCGGCCGCTTCCAGTTCCTTCAGGCGCGCCACCGACTGCTTGACGGTGCGGAAGTTGGTCAGCATGCCACCCAGCCAGCGGGCGGTGACGAACGGCATGCCGGCGCGGGCGGCCTCTTCGGCCAGCGGCTCGCGGGCCGAGCGCTTGGTGCCGACGAACAGGATGGTGCCGCGCTTCTGCGCCAGGCCCGACAGGAAGTTCATCGCGTCGGTGAACAGCGGCAGGGTCTTCTCGAGATTGATGATGTGGATCTTGCCGCGCGCGCCGAAGATGTACGGCGCCATCTTCGGGTTCCAGTAGCGGGTCTGATGACCGAAATGCACGCCAGCTTCGAGCATCTGGCGCATGGTGACTTGTGCCATGGTTCGTTCTCTAGATTGTTGGGCCGCAGGCAGCGACCCGGGGGTTGGGACCTCCACGCATCCCCGGCCTCGACCGCGGGGCCTTCGAAAGGCGGACCGCGGCACCCCGAGGGCGGTGCCGATGCGTGTGTGGCGTTGGTTGGGCTTGGTACCGCGGGGCGGTTACAATCCCGTTTCGCTTTGCGGCGTCGGCCCGTGCGAAAGAACGTCGCCGGCCGCAAAACCGTGAAATTGTAGCCGGGACACCGGCTTGGCGGCAAGCGGCCTTGCCCGGTGGCCGGCCGCCCTCCACATAGCGGATTCCATGGCCATCACCCTCAAATCCCCCGAAGACCTCGAAGGCATGCGCGCCGCCGGCAGGCTGGCGGCCGAAGTGCTGGCGATGCTCAAGGAGCACGTCCGGCCCGGCGTCACCACCGACGAGCTCGACCGCATCGCCCACGACCACATCGTCAACGTGCAGAAGGCGGTGCCCGCGAACGTGGGCTACAACGGCTTCCCCAAGACGCTGTGCACCTCGGTCAATCACGTGATCTGCCACGGCATCCCGAGCCCCGGCAAGGTGCTCAAGGACGGCGACATCATCAACATCGACGTCACCGTCATCAAGGACGGCTGGCACGGTGACACCAGCCGCATGTACTTCGTCGGCACGCCGTCGGTGCTGGCCAAGCGGCTGGTCGAGACCGCCTACGAGGCGATGATGCGCGGCATCGCGCAGGTACGCCCCGGCGCCACGCTGGGCGACGTGGGGCATGCCATCCAGAGGCACGCCGAGGCGGCCGGCTTCTCGGTGGTGCGCGAGTACTGCGGCCACGGCATCGGCAAGGTCTACCACGACGAGCCGCAGGTGCTGCACTACGGCAAGCCGGGCACCGGCGTGGAGCTGAAGAAGGGCATGACCTTCACCGTCGAGCCGATGATCAACGCCGGCAAGCCGCACACCAAGCAGTTGCCCGACGGCTGGACGGTGGTCACCAAGGACCATTCGCTGTCCGCCCAGTGGGAGCACACCGTGGCGGTGACCGACGACGGCTTCGAGATCCTCACGCCCTGGCCCGACGCCTGAGGCCGCGCCAGGGGCCGTCTTCGCGGGGCAGGGGCAGGCCACCGCATACCCCAGCGCTGCTTTGGGGAGCGGTCGAGTCCGCCTGGGAGCCCAGGCTTCGCGCCCCGATCAGCCTCCTGGGCACCTTCCTCCGCAAGCGGGGGAGGCATCGCTCTCAGGGGGAGATGCCTCTGTAAGAGGCGCAAGCATGCGAGTGCGCTCTTCGCCTCGGCTCCCAGGCGCTCGCGGGGTAGCCGCTGTAGCTCCTCGTGACGCGACCAAGGCACCGGCAAGGCGCAGCGGCCCGCCGCTCTGCTGCACCGGGTTGCGCCCAGGCCATGTCTCTTGGTCACTTGTCCTTGGGCCAGCAAAGGGAAGTGACCCGAGCGCCGGCAGGTGATCGGAAGCCCGCCGCAGGCGAGCCCGGTCGCGGGAATGCCGCACAGGGGCGATCAATCCAACGCGCGCCCAGCGCAAAAGCCAGCGCTACCGCGAGCACCCGCCCCTCACCCAGCCCTCTCCCCGGCGGGAGAAGGGGCAGGCCGGTCGCGGGAAGGCAGAACATGGGACGGGGATCCGAAGAAGCCACAACGGCCAGTGAGGAACGAGCACGTCAGAGCCACCGGGAGCGGGTACGACGATGCCTCCCCCCGCCGAGGCCCGCTAAGCTTCCCCGGTGACGACCGCCACCCTACCCGCACTCCCGCGTCTGCCCCCCGCGGTACCCCGCTCGGGCGTCTCGGCCGAAGCCCGCCAGGCCCTGCGCCAGTTGCTGGGGGATGTCGACCGCGCGTTGGCAAGGGCCTTCCACGACGGCGCCGATGCCGGCGCGCTGGCGCGGCGGCGTGGCGATGCGGTGGCGCGGGTGGTGGCTCACGTGTGGACCGCCTGCCTGGGCGAGGCTGCCGGCGCCGCGTTGTTCGCGGTGGGCGGCTTCGGCCGCGGGCTGCTGTTTCCATATTCGGACGTCGACCTGCTGGCGCTGGTGCGCGAGGCGGAGCCGGCGCGCCTGCGTGCGCTGGAGCAGTGTTTCGCCACGCTGTGGGACGTCGGCCTGAAGGTCGGCCACGCGGTGCGCGATCCGGCGCAATGCCGCGCGCTCGCGGCACGGGAGGCGAGCGTCTTCACCAGTCTGCTGGATGCGCGGCGCCTCGCCGGCGACGCGACACTGGACGCGGAGCTGCGCGCGATCGTCGCGGATCCGGCGCTGTGGCCCCCGGCGGCCTACCTCGCCGTGCGCCTGGCCGAGCGCGACGCGCGGCACGCCCGCTACGACGACACCGCCTACAACCTCGAGCCGAACATCAAGGAAGGCCCCGGCGGCTTGCGTACGCTCGACGCACTGCGTTGGCTCGGGCTGCGCCTGGCCCACGCCGATGGCTTCGCCGCGATGGTCGGCGAGGGCCTGCTCGATCCCGCCGAACAGGCCACGCTGGAGCGCGCCGAGGCGACCCTGCGCCGCTATCGCTACGCGCTGCACCTGGAGGCCGGGCGCGCCGAGGAACGTCTGTTGTTCGACTACCAGCGCGCGCTGGCCGCGCGGCTGGGCTTCGTCGACGAGCACGCCACCAACCTGGGCGTGGAGCAGTTCATGCAGGGCTATTACCGCGCCGCCAGCCAGATCGAGCGCCTCGGCGTGCAGATCGTGGAGCGCTTCGAGGAGATGCTCGAACCGCCGCAGGCGCCGGTGCCGGTAGGCGAGGATTTCCTGCGCTACGGCACGCGCCTGGCTGCGCGCGATCCGGACCTGTTCGTGCGCCGGCCGGCCGCACTGGTCGAGGCATTCATGGCGCGGCTGGACGAGCCGGGCATCGTCGGCTTCACCGCCGACACCATGCGCCGCATCCACCAGGCGACCGCGCAGCTCGACGGCGCCCTGGCCGACGACCCGGCCGTGCTGGCCGCCTTCCTGCGCCTGCTGCGCCAGGGCGCGCGCGCGGTGGATGCGCTGTGGCGGATGAACCGCCATGGGCTTCTGGCGGCGATCCTGCCCGCGTTCGGCCGCGTGTTCGGGCGCATGCAGTACGACCTGTTCCACGTCTACACCGTGGACGAGCACACCCTGCGCGTGCTGCACAACGTGGCGCGCTTCGCCGATCCGGCCGCGCGGGCGGAGTTCCCGCTGGCGCGCGAGATCTGGCCGACCCTGCCTACGCCCGAGGTGCTGCTGCTGGCGGCACTGTTCCACGACATCGCCAAGGGCCGCGGCGGCGACCACTCGCTGCTGGGCGAGGAGGAAGCCCGCGCGTTCTGCGGCAAGCTCGGCCTGCCGCCCAACGACGTCGAGCGCGTGGCCTGGCTGGTGCGCCACCACCTGCTGATGAGCGTTACCGCGCAGCGCCAGGACATCACCGACCCGGACGTGGTGGCGCGCTTCGCCGCGGTGGTGGAGAACCGCGAGCAGCTCGGCCAGCTCTACCTGCTCACCGTCGCCGACATCATCGGCACCAGCCCCAAGCTCTGGAACGGCTGGAAAGACCGCCTGCTGGCCGACCTCTACAACGCCACCCGCTACGCCCTGCGCAGCGACGTCGAGCTGCCGCGCGACGCCGCCACCCGCGTGCGCGAGTGCCAGGAGTACGCCATGCCGCTGCTGCAGGCGGACGGCTTCGATCCGGCGCGCGTACGGCAGGTCTGGGCGGACTTCCCCCAGGCCGCCTTCCTGCGCCACCGGCCCGAACAGATCGCCTGGCAGACCGCGGCGATCCTGCGCGTGGACGGCGCGCTGCCGCTGATCGCGGTGCATCCGCTGTCGGTGCGCGGCACCACCGAGCTGTTCGTGTACACGCCGGACCGCGACGGCCTGTTCGCCACCGTGACGGCCGTGCTCGACCGGCTGCGCCTGTCGGTGGTCGAGGCACGCGTGCTGGTCTCGCCGCGCGGCATGGCACAGGACACCTTCCTGCTGCTGGACACCGAGCTGCAGCAGCCGGCCTTGCCCGCGCGCGCCGAGGAGCTGCAGCTGCGGCTGCAGCGGGCGCTGGCGCAGGCCGCGCCGGTGCACCCGGCGCGGCGCAGCGCCTCGCGCCAGCTCAAGCACTTCCAGATGACACCGCGGATCGGCTTCCATGCTGCGGGCGGACGCACCCAGCTGGCGCTGGTGTGTACCGACCGGCCCGGCCTGCTGGCCGCGGTGGCGCAGGCGATGGTGGAGGCGCAGGTGCGCGTGCACGACGCACGCATCGCCACCTTCGGCGAACGCGTGGAGGACTTCTTCCAGCTCACCGACCGCCATGACGCGCCGCTGGACGAAGCACAGCAGGCGCGGCTGCGCCAGGCGTTGCTGGCAAGGCTGGGGCAGAGCTGAGCGCGAGCGCTGGGAGCGGTCTTGCCCGCGATGCCCTTTGCCTGGCATTCCGGAAGCGCAGGAGCAAGCTCGCTCCTACCGGGCAGGCGAGGGTGGGTGGCATCGCCCGCATCAGGCGCGTGCGTCCGCTCCCCACAGCGCTTCCATGCTCACCTCGATCCCGAGTGCCGCCAGATCGGCCACCTCGCTGACCGTGTGCGCCTCCACGTCGCCGCGGCGGCGGATCGGCGAGCCGACGCGGAGACCGTCCTGGGTGGTGAGCGAGGCCACCACCGGCTGGTGCCCGGCCGGTCCGCGCTGGATGACCACCGCCAGCGAACCGTTGCGCAGGCGCACGCCGGTGCCTGGCGGATAGACGCCGAGGGTCTTGATGAAGCCGCGGGCGAGCCGCTCGTCCAGCGCCGCGCCCTCGTTGAGGAACAGCCAGCGCAACGCCAGCGTGGGCTGCAGCGGCGGCCGGTAGTCGCGGCCGGACACGCGTGCGCAGTAGACGTCCGCCAGCGCGAGCAGACGCGCCGGGCGGCCGATCTCGTCGCCACGCTTGCCGCCGGGGTAGCCGCTGCCGTCGGCGCGCTCGTGGTGGTCGCGCACGGCATTGAGCCAGGCCGCGCTGGTGATGCCGTGGTCGCGCAGGCGGGCCACGCCGAGCTGGCAATGCGCCCGCACGGCGGCGTGCTGCGCGTCCGAAAGCGGCCCTTCCAGCGCCAGCAGTTCCTCCTGCAGGTCGAACATGGCGATGTTCATGGTCAGCGCGGCGCAGACGGTGGCGGCGAGTTCGCCACCGTCCAGGCCGAGCGCGCTGCCGGTGAGCTGGCAGGCGATCGCCGCGTTCACCGCGTGGCGTACACCGTAGGGACCGTCCGTGCGCAGCAGGATCGTGGCCAGCGCCACGTCCGGGTTGGCATGGCAGGCGTCGCGCACCCGTTCGGCGATGGCAGCCACGGAGCCGGGGAAATCGGCCGGCGCCGGATCGGTGAACAGGGCCTGCAGCCGGTCACGTGCCTCCAGTATCTGCGCCACCGGGGAAGGCGGGGGCGGCTGCGGCGGGCCGCGGCACTCCTCCTCCGTCCCGTAGAACAGCCCGTGTTCCAGCAGCTTCTCCAGTTGCGCCTCGCTGCCGATCACCTGGCCCAGGCGCAGCAGGAGCTTGCCCTTGGCGTCGTAGGCGTTGAACCGCAAGGGCTGGCCGACCATCAGTTCGGTCGGATCGAGCGGGCGCCGCGGCACGGTTCGTTCCTCCCCTGCAATCCTCGGCCTTTCGCGTGGGTCCGCCGCCCGGCGGCGCGAGGCGAAGCCCGTGGTGATCGGCACGCCGGCGGCAAACTTGAGCGCGGGGCGCCGCTCCCTTGTCCGTATACTTGTCGGCCCCTGCCGCAGGCGGTACGTCCATGCCCTCCATCGAAACCCTCATCGAGGACGCCTTCGAGCGTCGCAACGACCTTGGCCAGACCGAGATCGAGACCCACCTGCGTCCGGCCCTCGCGCAGGTGATGGAACTGCTCGAAGCGGGCGAGCAGCGCGTGGCCGAGCCCGACGGGCAAGGCGGCTGGAAGGTCAACCCGTGGCTCAAGAAGGCGGTGCTGCTGTTCTTCCGCATCAACGGCAACCGCGTGGTCGACGGCGGCCCGGCGCTGGCCTTCGACAAGGTGCCGCTGCGCTTCGGCCACGGCAACGACGCCGAACTGGAATCGCTCGGCGCGCGCGTGGTGCCCGGCGCGCTGGTGCGCCGCGGCGCGCACATCGCGAAGGACGCCGTGCTGATGCCCTGCTACGTCAACATCGGCGCCTACGTCGGCCCCGGCACCATGGTCGACACCTGGGCCACGGTCGGCTCCTGCGCGCAGATCGGCGCGCGCGTGCACCTGTCCGGCGGCGTGGGCATCGGCGGCGTGCTCGAACCGCTGCAGGCCAACCCGACCATCATCGAGGACGACTGCTTCATCGGTGCGCGCTCGGAAGTGGTCGAGGGCGTCGTGGTGGAGAAGGGCAGCGTGATCGGCATGGGCGTGTTCCTGGGCCAGTCCACCCGCATCTACGACCGCGCCACCGGCGAGGTCAGCTACGGCCGCGTCCCGGCCGGCAGCGTGGTGGTGGCCGGCAGCCTGCCGGCGAAGGACGGCAGCCACAGCCTGTACGCGGCGGTGATCGTCAAGCAGGTGGACGAGAAGACGCGCGCCAAGACCGGCATCAACGAGCTGCTGCGCAGCGCCGGCTGACCCACTACCGTGTAGGAGCGGGCCCGCCCGCGATGCTCCGGTTCTCCGAGCCGCAACGCAAAGGCATCGCGAGCAGCCGCTCCCGCGAAAACCGCCAGACCTTCGGACCGAGCGATGACCATCACCCTCTACGGCCTTCCCAACTGCGACACCTGCAAGAAGGCGCGCAACTGGCTCGCCCGCTTCGAGGTGCCGCACGCCTTCGTCGACTACCGCGCGAACCCGGTGCCCGCGGCCACCCTCAAGCAATGGGCGCAGCAGTTGGGCGGCTGGGAGAAGCTGGTCAACAAGTCGTCGACCACCTGGCGCAACCTGCTGCCGCAGCGCAAGAACCCGGGCAGCGACCCGGAGTGGACGCTGCTGCTGAAGGAGTACCCGGCACTGGTGCGCCGGCCGGTGGTGGTGCAGCCGGATGGCGCGGTGAGCGTGGGTTTCACCGACAACGGCTTCAAGAAGCTGTTCGGCACATGAGCGGCGCGGCTTCGGAGGACATTGCCGGATCGCCGTATCCGCGGCGGCCTGGAGACGCCCATGCGTGACGTGCTCGAGCTGGCCTGCGAGCTGATCCGCCACCCGTCGGTCACGCCCGACGACGCCGGCTGCCAGGCCCTGATCGCCGCCCGTCTGGCGCGCGCCGGCTTCGCCATCGAACACCTGCGCTACGGCGAGGTGGACAACCTCTGGGCCACGCACGGCAGCGGCGGCCCCACGCTGGTGTTCCTCGGCCATACCGACGTGGTGCCGAGCGGCCCCATCTCGGCCTGGCGGACGCCGCCGTTCGAGCCGGTGGTACGGGACGGCGTGCTGTACGGCCGCGGCGCGGCCGACATGAAGGGCTCGGTGGCGGCGATGGTGGTGGCACTGGAGCGCTTCGTCGCGACCCATCCGCGGCACGCGGGCCGGGTCGCCCTGCTGCTGACCAGCGACGAGGAGGGACCGACCAACCTCGACGGCGTGCGCCGTGTGGCCGAGACCTTCCGGGCGCGCGGCGAGTGCCCGGACTGGTGCGTGGTGGGCGAGCCCTCGTCGAAGGCGCGGCTGGGCGACCTGATCCGCGTCGGCCGGCGCGGCTCGCTCTCGGCGACCCTCACCGTGCGCGGCGTGCAGGGCCACGTCGCCTACCCGGAGAAGGCGAGCAATCCCATCCACTCCTTCGCGCCGGCACTGGCCGAGCTGGCCGCCACGCGCTGGGACGAGGGCAACGCGGACTTCCCGCCGACCTCGTTCCAGGTGTCCAACCTCAACGCCGGTACCGGCGCCACCAACGTGATACCGGGCGAGCTGGTCGCCGCGATCAACTTCCGCTACTCGACCGCCAGCACGGCCGACAGCCTGCGGGCACGCACCGAAGCCGTCCTGGCCCGCCACGGCCTGGACTGGCAGCTGGACTGGATCCTTTCCGGCGAGCCGTTCCTGAGTCCCGCCGGCGGCCGCCTGCGCGAGACGGCGTGCGCGGTGTGCCGCGAGCTGTGCGGCATCGAGCCGGAGCAGAGCACCGGCGGCGGCACTTCCGACGGGCGTTTCATCGCGCCGCTGGGCGTGGAGGTGGTGGAGCTGGGGCCGGTCAATGCGACCATCCACAAGGTGGACGAGTGCGTGGCGGTAGAGGACCTGGAACGGCTGCCGGCGGTCTACGCGGCGATCTGCGAGCGGCTGCTGGCCGACGCCGTCGCTGCACCGTAGGGGTGAGCCTGCCCGCGGGGCTCCGGCTCGAGCATCGCGTCGGAGCAGAAGAGCATCGCGAGCAAGCTCGCTCCTACAGGGGGGCGGGAGTGGGCGGGGTGACGCAGGCTTGCGCCCGCTCGAGCATCACCTTGCGTTCCTGCGCGTTGCGCGTGAGCTGCGCCGCCCGCTCGAATTCCGCGCGGGCCTCGTCGCGACGGCCGAGCTTCGCCAGCAAATCGCCCCGCACCGCAGGCAACAGGTGGTAGTTCGCCAGCGCCGGCGTGTCCCCCAGCGCGTCGACCAGCGCCAGGCCGGCCGCCGGACCTTCGGCCATCGCCACCGCCACCGCGCGATTGAGCTCCACCACCGGCGAGGGCGCGACGCGCGCCAGCGTGGCGTACAGCGCGGCGATGCGCGGCCAGTCGGTGGCCTCCGCCGTGGCGGCGCGCGCGTGGCAGGCGGCGATCGCGGCCTGCAGCGCGTACGGGCCTTCGGCGCCGCCCAGCTTGCGCGCGCGTTCCAGCGCATCCAGGCCGCGGTGGATCAGCAACTGGTCCCACAGCGCGCGGTTCTGCTCCAGTAGCAGCACCGGGCGTCCGTCGGACGCCACCCGGGCGTGCAGGCGCGAGGCCTGGATCTCCATCAGCGCCTGCAGGCCCAGCACCTCCGGCTCGCGCGGCATCAGCCCGGCGAGGGTGCGGCCCAACCGCAACGCCTCCTCGCACAGCGAGGGGCGGATCCAGTCGTCGCCGGCGGTGGCGGTGTAGCCCTCGTTGAAGATCAGGTAGATCACGCCGAGCACGGCGGCCAGCCGCGCGCCGAGCTCCTCGCCGCGCGGCACCTCGAACGGCACGCGCTTGTCGGCCAGCGTGCGCTTGGCGCGCACGATGCGCTGCGCGATGGTGGGCTCGGAAGTGAGGAAGGCGCGGGCGATCTCGCCGGTGGTCAACCCCCCGAGCAGGCGCAGGGTGAGCGCGACCTGGGCGTCGGCCGAAAGCGCAGGATGACAGGCGGTGAAGATCAGCCGCAGCAGATCGTCGCCGATGTCGTCGTCGAGGGCTTCCAGGTTGGGCATGGTGAACGCCTCGCTCTCCGGGTCACCGTCCAGCGCCGCATGCTTGCGCTCGACCAGCTGGCGGTGCCGCAGCAGGTCGATGCCGCGCCGCTTGGCCGCGGTCATCAGCCAGGCGGCCGGGTTGTCCGGCACGCCGGCCGTGGGCCAGTGCTCCAGCGCCGCGACCAGCGCGTCCTGCGCCAGCTCCTCGGCCAGGTCGATGTCGCGCACGACCCGGATCAGCGCGGCGACCAGCTTGGGCGCCTCCAGGCGCCAGACGGCTTCGATTGCACGGTGGGTGTCGGCTCGGCTCATGCGGCCGATCAGACCACCGCCCGCCGGAGGCGGCAAGCCCGCGCGAGCCGGGAGCCGCGCAGGCCGCCCTAGCGCTGACCAGCCAGCTCCCCGCGCATGCGCTGCTCGGTCGCGCGCAGCTCGGGCGTCAGCGCGTCACCGAAGTCCTCCGCCTCGACCAGCGGGCGGATCTCGATCGCGCACTCGCCCTCGAACGGCGCCGGGCAGCGGCGCACCCATTCCAGCGCCTCGTCCATCGAGCGCACCTGCCACAGCCAGAAGCCGGCGATCAGCTCCTTGGTCTCGGCAAACGGACCGTCCACCACGCTGCGGCCGCCGCCGGCGAAGTACACCCGCTTGCCCGCCGCGCTGGGCTTCAGGCCCTCGCCGGCGAGCATCACGCCGGCCTTCACCAGTTCCTGGTTGAACGCCATCATGTCCGCCAGCAGCTTCGCGCTGGGCGGCACGCCCGCTTCCGACGCGGCGGTCGCCCGCACCATCACCATGCACCGCATACCGGTTCTCCTCACGTGGGAGGCCGGCGGGATGCCGGCTCCTGTCGGCACGACGGCTGGGCGCGAGGGTTTTCGACACGCCCCGGGCAGTCGCGGCCGGTCAGCCGCAGCGGGCACACTCGGGCTCGGCACGACCATCCAACAGGAGCCCCCATGCACGCCAGCGGTACCTTCGACGTCCAGCTCGCCCCGCACCGCTCGCCCCCGGCCTGGAGGACGCGCCACTGGGGCGCCTGACCATCGACCAGCGCTTCCACGGCGACCTGCAGGCGACCAGCCGGGGCGAGATGCTCTGGGCCGGCACCGCGGTGCAGGGCTCGGCCGGCTACGTGGCGATCGAACGCGTCATCGGTGAGCTGCCTGGCCGCCCGGAGAGCTTCGTGCCGATGCACTTGGGCCTGATGGAGCGCGGCGCCCCGGCTGCGCGTATCGGAGGAACTGCTGGGTCTGCGCGGCGAGCTGGCAATCCGCGTCGACCACGGCCGCCACGCATACACATTCGAGTACGCGTTGCCCTGAAGGAGTCCCCTCCTCCGGCGGGGCTGCACGCATTAGCGTTGCGGGGGCCGCAGCGTCAGCGTCCATTTCGCCGGACCCGGCAGCAGGGGCGTGGGTCGCCCCTCGACCCAGTCGGCATGCCCGGCGCCGTAGTAGGGCGAGAGCGGGTTGTCGCTCTGCCCGGACGGCATCTGCAGGATCCCCTGCGCCTCGTGGCCCGGCGAGACCACCAGCCGTTCGGACGCGCCGAAACCCGGCGCAGCCACGCGCGGCATGTTGGCGTCGCCGGGCAGCGGCTGGTCGGGCATGTCGAGGAAGCGCGCCAGCATGGCGGGCAACGCCGCCGAGAGCGGATGACGGATGCCGCTGCGGTTGACCTCGCCCCAGCGGCGCGCGGCCAGGCCGCCCGGCTCGCCGCCCAGCCGGGTGGCGACGGCCCGGGCCGCATCCAGCAGCAGCGCGTCCCAGTCCTTGTACGTCGGGTCGAGCAGCCACGCCGGCTGCGCCCGCAGCAGGGTCCATACCGCCGCCTCCGGATCGCTGCCGACGGGCCAGGCGAAGGCCGGGAAGCGCGCCTGCACGCGCGCCACGAACGGCGCCAGCACCGTGCGGTGCACCTCGTCGCGGAAGGCGCGCACCAGCCGGTAATCCACGCTGTCCGGCGCGGCCCGGTTGCGCCAGTTGGCGGTGAGCCCGCGCAACTGCCGCAAGGCCGGGTCGCGGGTGCCAGCCAGCACGTCCTGCAGCAGCCGCTGCCAGGGCGTGAGCAGCACCGCACGATTGTCCAGCTGGATGTCGAGCAGGTTGCCGGGCGAGAACACGCTGTACGTGGCCAGGTCGTCGCGGATCTGCTGCGCGCGTGCGCCCAGGTCGTGGCCGCCGTTGCCGAGCAGCTCCAGTTCCGGGCCGTCGACGGTGCGGTTGTTGGCGGTCCACAGCCGCCCGTCCACCGGATCGACCAGGCGCGGGTACCGGGCCGGTGCGGCCCAGCCGTGCCAGCCGCTGCCCGGCTGCGAGCCGTCGACCGGCTGCTGCGGGTCGGTGCCCGGCGTGCGCAATGGGATCGCGTTGCCGGCGATGGTCCAGCCGATGTGTCCTTCGCGGTCGGCCACCAGCAGGTTCTGCGGCGGCAAGCCCAGCGTCGGCGCCAGGTGCAGCGCGTCGCTGACACTGGGCGCGCGCTCGAGCTGCATCAGGCCCAGGTTGTAGGCCTGCGGATGATGCGCGATCCAGGCCAGGGCGAGCGGGGCGCCATCGGTGTCCCTGGCCAGGATCGGGCCCCAGCGGGTGTCCTCCACCTCCAGCACGCGGTCGGGCGCGCCCTTGACGCGGATGCGCTCGGCATGGCGCTCGATCGTCGCCCAGCCGCCCGGCACGGCGTAACGCGAGGGGGCTGCCGGGTCGCGGGTCACCCGCACCCAGTCCAGCCAGTCGCCGTAGCTGTTGGTGAAGCCCCAGGCGATCTGCCCGTTCGAGCCGGCCACCAGCACCGGCGTGCCGGGCAGGGTGACGCCGACGGCGTCGCGCGTGCCGCCGGGAGCGCCGGCATCGGGGTAGCGCAGCCGTGCGCGGAACCAGATGTCGGGCACGCGCAGGCCCAGGTGCATGTCGTTGGCGAGCATCGCCGCACCGGTGTCGGTGAGCCGCCCGGCGACGGCGAAGCTGTTGCTGCCCGGCGCACGGGCCTGCAAGGCCGGCGCCAGCGCGGCGGCGACCGACCGCGCGGACGTCGCCGCCGCAGGAGGCCCGCGCAGGTCGAGCACCGCCGGGCCAGGGAGCAGGGGCGGGTGCGACAGCGTGCCGCTGAGCGGCGCCTCCCAGTCCGGGTCCGGCGCGAGCAGGAAATCCACCAGCGGTGCGGGCAGCGCGGCGCGCATGCGCGCGATGTCCAGTTCGCGGGTGTTGTGGCCGTGGCCGTTGAGGTCCAGGTACATCGCGGCGACGACCAGCAGGCTGTCCTCGGCGCGCCAGGGGCGCGGCTGGCTGGCGAGCAGGTCGTATTCCCACGGTTTCCTGCGCAGGTCGGCGAGCCCCGCGTTGACGCCGTCGCGGTAGCGCTCGAGCACCTGCCGCTGCGCCGGCGCCAGTGCCGCGTAGGCGGCCTGCGCCACCGCGCGCAGGCGGTGGCGGCGCAGGTCCAGGTCGCTGTCCAGCGCGGCGGGCCCGACCAGTTCGGCCAGCTCGCCGGCCGCCGCGCGGCGCATCAGGTCCATCTCGAAGAAGCGCTCCTGCGCGTGCACGAAGCCCAGTGCGAAAGTGATGTCGGCGCGGCTGCGCGCGGCGAGGGTGACCGCCCCGTTGGCGTCACGGATCACCCGCACGGGGGCGGCGAGGCCCGCCAGCGTGACCTCGCCTTCCAGGCGGGCGCGGCTGCCGGCGAGCAGGTACCACCCGGTCGCGAACGCGCCGACCAGCAGCAGCGCCACGGCCAGCGACAGCCCGAGCAACAGGCGGGATGACCGGCGCCTCATTCGCGCTCGAACACCGCGAAGATACCGGCATAGGGCTTGACCATGAAGGCCGGCGCGCCCGCGTAGCCTTCGCCGTCCAGGTAGAACTGCGAGATGGTGCCGTCCAGGAACAGCGCGTCACGGCAGCCCAGCTCGTCGCGGAACAGCCGCGCGAAGGTGTGGAAGTTGACCGGTCCCTCGCTCACTGCGAACACCACCTCGTGCGGGGTGCGCGCGCAGACGCCGCTGCGCCACTTGAGGCTGTCCGAATCGTGCACGAAGGCCGGGTTGATCTGGCCGTCGATCACCAGCATGGGCCCGGACTGGGTGGCCCACTGCGGCTTGCGGCCCTGCGCCTTGAACGCGGCGCTGGTCTCCACCTCGGCGCGGCCGTCCGGATAGATGGCGAACACGCCGTTGGGGAGCAGCGAGAAATTGCCGGAGGCAGGATTGCCGTGGGCGAGGTTCAGCGGCACCAGCGCCTTGCCGTCCTCGACGTAGAGGCCGAGCGGCCGGTAGGCGGCGTCGTAGATGCCGGCGTTGGCCGCGAACAGCAGGCGCCGCCCGTGCTTCTCGCCCCACAGGCGCAGGCTGTCGATGTCGCCGAACGGCTCGCCGTCTTCCGGCGCGCGCCAGTGCAGGGTGAGCGGCTCGCGCCGGAGGTCGATGCTGACCACGCGGTAGCTCTGCCCCTCGAAGCTGCGCTCCTCGCTGTCCAGCGCGCGCGCCTGCGGCGCACAGCCGGCCAGCGCAGCCAGCAGCAGGGCGGCGATCGGCGCGAGCGGCAGGCGGCAGACGAAGCGGATCATCCCGCTGATGGTCGCCGCCCGGGTGCGGCGGGTGCAAGTGTGCGCGCGGCGTGCGTTCAGCCGCGGCGCTACACTTGCCGCTTTGCCACGACGCCCGCCGATGTCGAACGCCTACTGCCCGATCGTCGCCACGCTCGGCTACGTGCTCTCGCCCGACCGCGAGCACGTGCTGATGATCCACCGCAACGCGCGCCCGGACGACCAGCATCTGGGCAAGTACAACGGCCTGGGCGGCAAGATGGAGCCGGGCGAGGACGTCGCCGCCTGCATGCGACGGGAGATCCGCGAGGAGGCCGGCATCGAGTGCACTTCGATGCGCCTGCGCGGCACGCTCAACTGGCCCGGCTTCGGCAAGCACGGCGAAGACTGGCTGGGTTTCATCTTCCTGGTCGACGGCTTCGAGGGCGTCGCGCACGCGGGCAACCACGAGGGCACGCTGGAATGGGTGCCGCGCGCGCGGCTGATGGAGCTGCCGATGTGGGAGGGCGACCGCCACTTCCTGCCGCTGGTGTTCGACGCCGACCCGCGGCCCTTCCATGGCGTCATGCCGTACAAGCACGGACGCATGCTGTCGTGGTCGTACAGCCGGCTGTGAACGGGGCGCCGCCGGTCATCCGCATCGTGGCGGCGGTGATCCGCGACGCCCACGGCCGTACCTTGCTGGTGCGCAAGCGGGGCGCGGCGGTGTTCCAGCAACCCGGCGGCAAGCGCGACCCGGACGATGCCGGGGACCTGGCCACCCTGGCGCGGGAACTGCGCGAGGAACTGGGCTGCCGGCTGCTGCCGGGCTCGGTGCGCCGGCTCGGCCGCGCGAGCGCCCCGGCGGCGAACGAGGCCGGGTACCTGGTGGAGGCCGAGGTGTACGAGGTGGCGGTCGATGGCACGATCGCGGCGCAGGCGGAGATCGCCGAACTTGCCTGGGTCGATCCAGCCGCGCCCGGCGACCTGCCGATCGCCACGTTGAGCCGCGAGCACATCCTGCCGCGGCTGGCCGCGCCGGGGCCGAGCGGCGGCTAGCGCCGGCCTGCGCTCAGGGCACCTCCGCCGTCCAGGCCGCGCCGGCGAACTTGTCGCGGGCCAGCGCCTCGGCGCGGGCCAGTTCCTCCGGGCGCAGCGTGTCGTCGGCGAGGCCGTGGCGGCGACGGAAGGTGGCGACCATGTGCTCGATGATGGCGGCGCGCGCCAGGCCGGTCTGGCGGCGCAGGGGATCGACACGCTTGGCGGCGCTGCGCGTGCCCTTGTCCGACAGCTTCTCGCGGCCGATGCGCAGCACCTCCAGCATCTTCATGGCGTCGATGTCGTAGGCCATGGTCACATGGTGCAGCACCGCGCCGCCGCGGTGCGCCTGCGCGGCGCCGGCGATCTTGCCGCCTTCGGAGGTGATGTCGTTGAGCGGCTGGTACCAGGCCTTGATCCCCAGTTCGGCCAGCGCCTCGATGGTCCAGGCGTCCATGAAGGCGTAGCCCTCCTGGAAGCTCATCCCGGTGGTCAGCGACAGCGGCGCGTAGATGGAATAGGTGATGGTGTTGCCCGGCTCGACGAACATCGCGCCGCCGCCGGACACGCGCCGCACCACCTCGATGCCATGCCGCCGCGCCGCGTCCGCGTCGACCTCGTTGCGCAGCGACTGGAAGCGGCCGATCACCACCGCGGGAGCGGCCCACTCCCAGATGCGCAGGGTGGGCGCGCGGCGGCCGGCGCCGACTTCGTGGGTGAGCACCTCGTCCAGTGCCATGTGCAGGGCCGGTGCCTGGGGGCCGGCATGGATCAGGCGCCAGGTGTGGTCGCGCCAGCCGGTGCGGTTCATGCGGCCGGATCTCCGGTCACCGCGCGACGTACCGCGACCGCCACCGCTTCCGGCGAGATGCCGTACATGATCACGCCCGGCGCGAGCTGCGCGCGCACGGCGGCGGCCAGGACCTGTTCGTCCGCGTCGGCGGGATGACCCTCGAGCGCCGCGTCGATGGCGTGCAGGGCGTCGTCCGGCTCCAGGAAGAAGTCCCCGCTCACCTGCACCTCGGCGAGGCAGCCGTCGCGGACCGCCAGGTCCACCACGATCAGCTTGCCGCCGGGCATCTTGTACTCGCCGTGCATGCGGGTTCCTTCGGCCACGCTCCGCTGCAAGGCTAGCGCAGCACTGCGCGTTCGTCAGTGGCCGCGGTCGTGAAAGTGGCCGGTGCCGGCACCGATCGACACGCTGATGCCTCCGCTCGGGTGCTGGCAGCTGCCGAAGGCCTTGCTGAGGTTGACCGTGCCGCGCTGGTAGCTGCCGCCGACGTGGCTGCCGGCCACCACGCCGGTGCCGACGCTGCCGTGCACCTGTGGCTGGTTGTAGTTGGCGTCGTCGCACGCGTCGGCGAGGGTCTGCTCATCGGCGGCGGTGCGGCCGCTGGTGTCGCCGTAATAGACGCCCGGGGCGCTCGCCGGCTTCGGCGCCGTGGACGCCGCCGGAGGCACGTCGCTCGGCGGCAAACGGAGGTCGAGCGGCTTGCCCGAGGTCTGTGCCGCGGCCGGCAGGGCCAGCAGGGCGGCGAGGAGAACGGCGGCGGGGAGCTGGGGGCGCATGGGGAGATCCGGTGGGGGCGGTGCCTGTCTCAACGGCGGGAGAACGGTCGCGTGTACCAGGTTGGAGCGGCGGCGGGCGCGAAAGTTCGGCGGCCGTGCTTCCGCCCCACCGAGGAGAGACCGAGGTGAGGGCGGGCTCGCCGGACGGTCGGCCCGGAGGGGCCCATCGCGAGCGAGCGCCCCTCACCGCGCCCCTCTACCCGGAGCGAGGCGGAGCCCGTTTGCAGTGGCCGCCTCAGCCGGTGGTTCCGATGCGCTCGACGCGGCGCAGGCCGCGCGGCAGCAGGCTGCCGCGGGTGGCGCGGTTGCCGCCGTACTCGACCAGGTCGTTCCAGCGGAGGGTGAGCTTGCGCTGGCCGGCGTAGAGCGTGACTTCACCCTTGCCCTCGGCCACCACGGCGACGCCCGCCACGCGCTCCTCGCCGCTGGCGAGTTTCGCCTTCGGGATCTCGATCAGCTTGTTGCCCTTGCCCTTGTCCAGTTCCGGCAATTCGGCGACCGAGAACATCAGCAGGTGACCCTCGGTGGTCACCACCACGATGCGGTCGCGCGCCGGGTCGGCGCTGGCCTGCGGCTGCAGGATCCTGGCCCCCTCGGTCAGGCTGATGATCTGCTTGCCGGCCTTGTTGCGGCCGGTGAGCGCTTCGAAGCGGGTGACGAAGCCGTAGCCGAAGTCTGTGGCGAGGATCAGCCGCGTGTCGTTGTCGCCGGCGGCAAGCGCGTCGAAGCTGGCGCCGGCGGGGGGGGTGAAGCGGCCGGTCAGGGGTTCGCCGTTGCCGCGCGCCGAGGGCAGCGTGTGCGCAGGCGTGGAGTAGCTGCGGCCGGTGGAGTCGATCACCGCGACCTGCTGCGTGGTGCGCGCCTTCACCGCCGCGAGCAGGCCGTCGCCCTCGCGGTAGCTCAAGCCCTCGGCGTCGACGTCGTGGCCCTTGGCGGCGCGGATCCAGCCCTTCTGCGAAAGCACCACGGTGACCGGCTCGCTGGCGACCAGCGCGCTCTCGTCCAGCGCCTGCGCCACCTCGCGCTCGACCAGCGGCGAGCGGCGCGCGTCGCCGTACTTGGCGGCATCGGCGCGCAGTTCTTCCTTGATCAATCCCTTGAGTTTGGCGGGCGACTTGAGCAGCACGTTGATGCGTGCGCGCTCCTCCTCCAGCTGGCTGCGCTCGGCCTCGATCTTCATCTCCTCCAGGCGGGCGAGCTGGCGCAGCTTGGTCTCGAGGATGTAGTCGGCCTGCTCCTCAGACAGCTTGAAGCGCTTGATCAGCACCGGCTTGGGCTCGTCCTCCGAGCGCACGATGCGGATCACCTCGTCCAGGTTGAGGTAGGCGATGTGCAGGCCTTCGAGCAGGTGCAGGCGCCGCTCCACCTTGCCCAGGCGATGGTTGAGGCGGCGCGTGACGGTGTCGGTGCGGAAGCTCAGCCACTCGCCGAGGATCTTCCTGAGGTCCTTGACCTGCGGGCGGCCGTCCAGGCCGATCATGTTGAGGTTGACGCGGTAGCTCTTTTCCAGGTCGGTGGTGGCGAACAGGTGCTGCATCACTTCGGCCGAGTCGACGCGGCTGGAGCGCGGCACGATCACCAGGCGGATGGGGTTCTCGTGGTCGGATTCGTCGCGCAGGTCCTCCACCATCGGCAGCTTCTTGGCGCGCATCTGCGCGGCGATCTGCTCGAGGATCTTGGAGGGGCTCACCTGGTGCGGCAGCGCGGTGATGACGATGTTGCCGTCCTCGACCTGGTACACCGCGCGGGCGCGCAGCGAGCCGGTGCCGGTCTGGTAGATCGAGAGCAGCTCCTTGCGTGGGGTGATGATCTCCGCCTCGGTGGGATAGTCCGGACCGGGCAGGTGCTGGGCCAGCTCCTCGACGCTGGCGTCGGGGTTGTCCAGCAGGTGGATGCACGCGGCGACCACCTCGCGCAGATTGTGCGGCGGGATGTCGGTGGCCATGCCCACGGCGATGCCCATCGAGCCGTTGAGCAGCACGTGCGGCACGCGTGCCGGCAGCCAGGAGGGCTCCTCCAGCGTGCCGTCGAAGTTCGGCACCCAGTCCACCGTGCCGTGCGCCAGCTCGCCCAGCAGCGCCTCGGCGATGGGGCTGAGTTTGGACTCGGTGTAGCGCATCGCCGCGAAGCTCTTCGGATCGTCCGGCGAGCCGAAGTTGCCCTGGCCTTCGATCAGCGGATAGCGGTACGAGAACGGCTGCGCCATCAGCACCATCGCCTCGTAGCAGGAGCTGTCGCCATGCGGATGGAACTTGCCGATCACGTCGCCGACGGTGCGCGCGGATTTCTTGGGCTTGGCGGTGGCGGCCAGGCCCAGCTCGCTCATCGCGTAGACGATGCGCCGTTGCACCGGCTTGAGGCCGTCGCCGACGAACGGCAGGGCGCGGTCGAGCACCACGTACATCGAGTAGTCGAGGTAGGCCCGCTCGGCGTATTCCTTGAGCGGGATCTGTTCGAAATTGGCTTGCAGGTTCATCTAGGGGTCCAGGCTTCGGGCGCGCTCGGCGCCGGCAACCGGACGATGGTGCCAGAACGGACGGTCGTGGGGACAGGGCCACCGCCCGGGTGTCCGATGTGCGGGGCCCATCGCTTGCACGGAAGAGCGGCTCCGGTGGATACGGAGCCGCCTTCCCGCGTCAACCGGCCGGCTGCATCTGGAGCACCACGCTGCCGATGTGGTTCTGCTCGGCCCGCTTGCACACCGCCTGCAGGGCCGCCGCGCCATGGGCGAACCGCAGCGGCACGCGGACGGCGACGGCGTCCTTGTCCGAGGCCACGATCGCCGCGTCGCCGCGCGAGACGTAGGCGCCCGCGTCGTGCAGCGTTGCGTTCCACAACTCGCTGAGGTGCTCGGCGCTCATCATCATCTTCATGAAACCGTCCATATCGCGCGTGGCGCCCTGGAAGTCCTGGTGGACGAGCGCGTCGGCAAGGGCGACGACCTTGCCGGCGCAGTCATCGGAAGCGTGGGCCGGTGGCGCCCCGAGGGCGAGGATGCAGGCGAAGGCGAGGGTGGCGGAACGGAGCGCAAGCATGGGTTTCTCCCGGGATGGATGGCAATGGATCGGCGCGCGGCCGGGCGGTCAATGGACAATGTTCCCGCCGGCGTCCTGGCAACCGTTGAGGGGATCGGAGAAGCCGATCACGGTGTTGCCGATGCAGATCGTGTCGGCGTTGCCCCGGCCGGCGATGCCGAACCCGGTCGCCGGGTCGATGAACACCTGGTTGTCGTCCACCCGGATGCCGGTGTTCTGCGCGAAGATGCCGAACGCGGTGCTGGCCGTGATGCCACGGATGCGATTGCGCCAGGCCACGCTGCCCGCTTCGTGCAGCTGGATCGCGCGCGCTCGTGCCGGTCACGCCGGCGATGGTGTTCTCCGTGACGTCACCGGCCACGTCGATGGCGACCGGGGCGTACACCGAGGCGTTGCCGGTTGCGGTGACGAGATTGCGCCGCACGCGGTTGCCGGTGCCGTCGACCAGGATGCCGGTGGCGATGTTGCCGTCCAGCCGGTTGTCCTCGACCAGGATGCCTGCGCCGCCGCCGAGATCGATCCCGCGTCGAAAGCCGCGAACGATGCAATGGCGGATCGTCGTGCCTCGCCAGCCGTAGCCGTGGATGCCCTCGGCTCCGCTGCCGCTCCCGGCGGTCGAGCCGTCGAGCCGGAAGCCGTTGCAGTCGAGGGTGACGTCGTTCGCGGCAATGGCGATGGCGTCGCCGCTGGCGGCCGCAGTCGCCAGGTCGTGGCGCAGGCACCACGTCCCCGGCGCCGTGAGGGTCGCCGGAACCGTATCGATGAAACCGGTGCAGTTGTCGTAGCTCTCGGCGGCCCGGGCGGGTCGCAGGACGAGCAGGCCGCCGAGCAGTAGCAGGGCGATCACGATGTGTCGAAGGGTGGGCATGGGAGAGTTCCTGGAAGGGTGTGGAGGGCGGCCGGCGTGGTTTTCACGCCCGGTCCGGCCCGGGCGGTCAATGCAGGTCGAAGCTGTCCACGCCCTCGCCCTGCACCGGGTCGCAGGTCAGCCAGCCGGTCGGCGTGAAACGCGCGAACCGCAGCGGGACCTGCACCGTGGTCGAGCCGTCCTCGTTGCGCACCACCGTGGGGTCGCCGTGCGAGAGGTAGGCGCCGAAGCCGCTGTCGCCGACCAGCGAATCCCACAGGTCGGGCAGCTGGCGCGGAAAGGAGATCTGCCTCATGTGCGCATCCATTTCCCGCGCGGCCGCGGCGTAGTCGTGCCGGCCGAGCGCGCCCAGCAGCGCGTCGGCGTGCGCTACGCACGGGTCGGCCGCGGCGCCGGCTGCGGGCGCGGGCGCGGGCGGCAGGGCCACGACGCCGGCGAGAAGGACGAGGCGCGCCGCGTTCATGGCGCATCCGGCTGGAACGACCAGCGCACGTCGGCCTGGACCGGGATGCGCAGGTCCATGGCGTGCGCGGGCATCCGGTCCAGCACCCGGTAGGCGATCACCTTGCGTCCCGAGAAACCGCCGCCGTGGAAAGGTTGCGGGTCGAGGGCGATCGGGGCGATCTCCACCGTCGAGGCGTGGGTTCCCTGGCTGTCCTTGACGGTGACCGGAATGGACAGCATGGGCAGCCGGAGCCGGTATGCGTGGCCGTCGTAGTCGACATCCAGGCGGGGCACCAGCCGCGAATCGGTGAGCGCCGGGCGGCAACCCAGGTGGCGCTCGCCGCGGCGCCAGCCGTTGCCGCTCACGGGTGTGGCGTAGCCCTCGCCGATGTCGACGTCCTTGAACGCGTCGGTGTCGGCCACCGTTGCGTTCACCGTGCACTCGCCGTCGCGGTAGTACCACTGGGTCCGCTCGACGACCTTTCCGGCCACCGGGTGCCGGCCTTCCTCGGCGAGCGCCGCGCGCTGGGCGGGGGACATGCGGTCGGCCATGCGCATGGCCGCGGCCGTCGCACAGGCCTCGTCGTCGCCGCAGGCCTGCATGGCCGCGACCAGCTCGCCCCGGTCGGCGCCCATCAGCGCCTGCATCCGGTTGGCATGCGCCATGAGCCTGCCCGCGTCGGTCTTCACGCTGACCTGCCCGGTCGCGTCCAGATGCCAGTGCGCTTCGATGCGCTGGTCGACGGTGCCCTCGCGGAAGTGCGGGCCGTGCGGGTCGCCCTGCTCGGCGTGGCCGTGCAGGACGATGGTGTAGTTGAGCGTGCCGCCCCGGTCGGCGTGGCCCGCAAAGGCGGAGCCGCAGGCGAGCAGGGCGACGGCCATCGTCGCCAGGCGTAGGGAGCGTCGAGCGGTGGGTGCGGGTGCGGTCGGGGCCATGTCGGTTTCCTCGTTGCGGTGTCGCCCGCCCGGTCAGGCGGTGCGCGCAGTGGAACCAGCGCGGCCCCGGCAAGCTTGATGCCCGGCTTACCCTCGGATTACGGATTCTTACGTGCTTTCCGATCAACCACTTGCAAGGTTGCCGAGCGCGGCCAGTGCGGCCTGGCGCGCCTCACCGAGCGCAGCGCGGGCCCGCTGCGCCAGCGTGGCGTCGCCGTGGCGGGTGGCCCAGGCGGCGTACAGGCGCAGGGTGTCGGCGCTCGCCTGCTTCTGCAGCGGGTCGTAGGCGCGCAGCACCTCGCCTGCCAGCGCGTCGTCGGCGGTGGTCAGCGCGATCTGCAGGGCGAAGGCGGCGCGCAGGTCGGCGGGGGCCTGCCCCGCGGCCGCGAAGGCGGCATGTGCGGCCGCCCGGTCGCCGCGGACGGCCGCCGCCAGGGCATGCATCATCGCCACGTGCCAGCGGACTACCGTGGTGGCGCTTCGCCCGCCCAGCCGGTCCGCCACGTCCTGCAGCGCCGGCAGGGTGGCTGGCGCCGCGCGCAGGGCGACGAAGGCCTCGTTGAGGAGCTGGTCGAGCGCGGCTTCCGGGTCGGGATCGTCCTGCACCAGCAGGCGCGCCCGGTGCGCGGCGGCGAGGGCTTCGCCGGTCTGCCCCGCGAAATAGTCGCTCCCCGCCAGCAGGCCGAGCATGCGCGCCTGCATGAACCGGTTGTCCTGCGCCTGGGCGAGCCGGGCCACCGTCTCGCTGACCGACCGCACGCGATCGAACGCGCCCTGGTCGTACACGATGCTGGCCAGCAGGTTGCCCGCCGCGACCTGCAGGGGAACCTCGCGGTGCGTGGCGGCCCACTGCCAGGTCGAGACGAGCAGGGGCAGCGCCTGCAGCGGCTGCCGGTCGTCGTCGAGGGCGTTGGCCAGGTTGAACCGGGCGATCGCGGCGCCGCGTTCGTCGCCGAGCGCCTCGTCGGCCTGCAGCTGCTCGCGCGCGGCCGCGATGCCGGCCTCGGCGTCGCCGCGCGCATAGGCGACGAAGGCCTGCGCGTTGGCCAGACTGCCGCGCCATTGGGCGAGGTGATGCCGGTCCACCACCTGGCGTGCCCGCGCCAGGAAACGCAGCGCCGCCTCCGGATGGCCCAGCCGTGCGTCGATCCGGGCGGTGCCGATCAGCGCCTGCGCCAGCACGTCGGGATCGTCGGCGCGCTCGGCGGCGGCGAGCGCCTGGGTCGACAACCGCAAGGCCTCCGCGTCGTCGTGGCGATTGATTGCCGAGGCCAGTTGCGCGCCCAGCACGTGGGCGGCCAGGCGCGGATCGCCCGCCTTCGCCGCGTCGTCGAGCAGCGCGGCGAAGGCCTGCCGGGCGGCCGCGGGCTGGTCGGTATCGGCCTGGGCCTGCGCCAGCATCAGCCGTGCCCAGGCGAAGCGCGGCTCCCCTTGCGCGACCACCAGGAAATACGGGATCGCCGCCTTCCACTCGCCGTGCAGGGCCTGGTCCATGCCCCTGGCATAGGTCTGCGCCAGGTAGGCATCGTGCGGGCGCTGTCCCAGCACCGGCGCCGTGGGCGCCAGGTCGAGGGCGCGACGGAGCCGGGCCGCGGCCGCCATGCCGAGGGCGCCCAGATCGGTGTCGGTCACCTCGAACGCCGTCCGATCCGCGAACGCCGGCCCCGAAAGCGCGAGCCGCAGCGCGAACAGCCCGCCGGGCAGCTTGCGCAGGCGGCCGTCCACGACCACGTCGGCGGCGGTCGCGGGCCCGACCCGGGAACGCACGTCGCCGCCGGCCGGCGCGGCATAGCCCATGGCCTGCTCGATCTGCTGCGGGTCCACCACGTCCAGCGCAGGTTCGCTTTCCAGCAGGCCCGCGACCAGGCCGGGCAGGCCGTGCGCGGTCCAGTCCAGGTGCGGATCGCCGGTATCGTTCGCGACCGGCAGCAGCGCGAGCCGCTCGCGTGGCGGCGCTGGCGGAGGGCCATGCGGCGCGAAGGCCATCCAGCCCGCCGCCGCCGTGCCCAGCACGAGGACCGCCAGCGCGATCGCACCCGCGACCCGCCAAGGGCCGCGCTGCCGGGTCTTTCTCGCCGCCGCAGGGGCATCCTGGGCGACCACACTGACCGGGGCGACCCATTGCAGGCCGCGTCCGTACACCGTGCGGATCACCGCCTGCCGCTCGCCGTCGTCGTCAAGTGCGCGGCGCGCCTTGAACACCAGCTGGCTGAGCGCGGCATCGGTCACCGGGCGGGGGCCCCACAGCGCGTCGACCAGTGCCTGCTTGCCCACCGCCTGGGCGCGCTGCTCCACCAGCAGCAGGATCAGGTCGAAGACCTTCGCCTCCAGCGGCACCTCCTGACCGTCCCGCAGCAGACGGCGCGCTGCCGGATCGATGTGGAACGGGCCATAGGCGTACGTCGGTCGGTGGGCGTCCTGCATGCGGATGGAGCGCGTGTTCGCGGACGGCCAGCATACGACAGCTCCCCGGCCGTTCCGGGTGGATGGTTACAGGCGCGTGCTGTCGACCCCGTCGCGGGCGAGCTGGGCCTGCACGCTGTCCGGGCCGGCCAGGTGCGCCGCGCCCACGGCGATGAACACCGTGCCGGGTTGCGCGAGCATCGCCTCGATGCGCTTGGCCCAGGTGGCGTTGCGCTCCACCAGCAGACGCTGGTAGAGCTGCGGCTCCTCGCGGCGCATCAGATCGTTCTCCAGCCGCGCCAGGGCGGCGTCGTCGCCGCTTTTCCAGGCTTCGATGATGGCCTTGAGGTCGACCGTGGCGCGGTCGGCGTCGCGCAGGGTCGAGCGCAGCATGGCCAGTTGCATGGACTGCGGCATCTCGGCGAGGAAGCGGATCTGCTGCTCGGCCGTTTCCAGGCCGTGGACCGGCTTGCCCGCCTTCTCCATGGCGGCGCGCAACTGCCGGTCGACGCCTTGCGCGGGGTCCAGCCCGGCCTTGGTCAGCGGTGCCACGGTGAGGGTCAGTGCCGCCAGCCAGGGACGCATCACCTCGAGCGCGGCGACCCCGCCGGGCACGTCCGCCAGCCGCGCGGCCCGCTCCAGGCGGCCGCGGTCGAACGGCGAGAGCAGGCCCGAGAGCGGGTGCGCGGTATCGATGCCGTAACGAAGCACCAGCGCGGTCATGTTGGCCTGGTCGTCGTCGACGATCTCCACGTACATCGCGCGGCTGTCGGCCAGCGCCCGGTCCAGCGCGGGGAAATGCCAGTCGGTGTCGTGCGGCAGCAGGTGCACCGTGCCGAACAGGTAGATCGTGGTGTCGGCGTCCCTGACCGCCCACAACGCCGGGTGCGCCAGCGCGGGCGCGGCGACCAGCCCGAGCAGCAGGACCAGTGCGCAGGCGCGCAACCGGGTGTACGGGCCCCTCACCGGCCCTGCTCCACGCCGTGCAGGAAGCCGATCAGGCCGTCGAAGTAGGTCTGCTGGTCATCGTACATCGCCATGTGGCTCCCCTTGGGGCAGAGCAGGAACCGGCCCCTGGGCAGCTTCTTCGCCATGCCCGCCATGTAGGCCGGGTCCATGGTGTCGTACCGCGCCGCGATCACCAGCGTCGGCACGGCGATGCGGTGCAGGTCGGCGCTGCGGTCCCAGTGTTCCAGCCGACCGCTCGCGCCCAGCTCGCTGGGGCCCTGCATGAGCTGGTAGATGTGCTCGTTGACGTGGCCGAAGGAGCGCACCACCGGCTCGGGCCACTGCGCCTGGGGCATGCGCAGCAGATGCTTCTCGTAGTGCATCGGGATCAGCAGTTGCATGTAGCGCGGATCGGCGGTGCGATGCTCGGCTTCCAGCGCCTGCACCTGGGCCAGCGCCTCGGGATCCATCGCCGGCATCAGCACCTTGTGCGCGTAGGCGTTGTAGGCCGGGATCGAGTCGACCATGTTGGAGATCACCAGGCACTTGAGGTGCTGCTGGTACTTGAGCGCGTACTCCATCGCCAGGATGCCGCCCCAGGAATGGCCGAGCAGGCAGAAGTCGTCCTTGTCCAGGTGCAGCGCCCGGCGAACCTGCTCGACCTCGTCCACGAAACGGTCGGTCGTCCACAGATCGTCGCTGCCGAGGCCCTTGGGCTGGTCGGAATACGCCGAGCCCAGCTGGTCGTAGTAGTAGTACTCGATGCCGGCGGCGGGGAAATAGCTGTCGAAGGCCTCGAAGTACTCGTGGGTCATGCCTGGACCGCCATGCAGCAGCAACACCTTCAGCTTCGGGTTGTTGCCCACGCGCTTGGTCCAGACCTTGAATTGCCCTCTCGGCGTGTCGATGGTGATCATCTTCACGCCGCCGCTCAGCACGTCGTCGTGGCCGGCGCGGGCGAAGTAGCCGGACCCGGCCTGGTCGGCGCGGGCGGCGCCGGCGCAGCCCAGGGCGAGGATGGCGAGCAGGGCGTACAGGAAGTGCTTCATGGCGGTCCCCCGATGGTCCGCCGCACTATCCCGCGCCGCCCGCCCGGGTTCAACCGCCGCCCGACGGTACGGCCTGGTCAGGCGGCACGGGCCGCCGAGGCCCCATCCACGACGGACAGCAACCGCTCGACCAGCCGGTCGACCGCCGCATCCGCCTCGGCCAGCGAACGGGCCAGGGCCTCGCCGCCGAACTCGTCGTATTCCGCCGCCACGGCGTAGGTTTCGGTGATGCCGATGTAGCCCAGCGCCGTGCGTATGCCGTCCTCCACGTGGTTCATCGCACGCAGCCGGTCGGCATAGCCGAAGTCGCCACGCGAACTCAGGATCACCAGGCGGCGCGGCCGGTCGGTGAGCAACGGCCAGTACGGCGTGCCCTGGCGCGACCGGTCGAAGCCGAAGGTGCGGCCGACGCGGACGATCTGGTCGATCCAGGCCTTGAACGCGGCCGGCATGCCGAAGTTGTACATGGGCACGCCCGCGACGATCAGGTCGGCGCGGACCAACTCGTCCACCAGGGCATCGCTGAGGGCCAGGGCCTCGTGCATCCACGGTTCCCGCCGTGCGGGCGGGGTGAAGGCGGCATGGATCCAGCCGCCACTCACCGGTGGAGGCGGGTCCTTGCCCACGTCGCGGTAGACCAGCGTGTCGTGCGGACGGGCCGCCTGCCAGCGCTCGACGAAACGGGCGCCGAGACGGCGGGTGTGCGAGCCATGGGGTTGACGGTCGGAGCGCCCGGGCCGGGCGCTGGCATCGATGTGGAGCAGGGTGGTCATGGCCGGGTTCCTCGTCGGATGAAGCAGGCTCACCTGCCTGCGGCCCGAAAGCGTGGAACTGGCCAGGGAACCGGACAAACGATAGTTTTTCTGCCGACGGATGAACTGCAATCATCTTCGGGAGCGGCCGTGCGAAAGCTACCACCCCTCGCATCGCTGCGCGCCTTCGAGGCGGCGGCGCGCCATTCGAGCTTCAAGCGGGCCGCCGAGGAGCTGGCGGTCACGCCGACCGCGGTCAGCCACCAGATCCGCCAACTGGAGGAGCGGCTCGGAGTGCGGCTGTTCGAGCGGCACGCCCGCCAGGTGGTGGCGACCGATGCCGCGATGGAGCTCTACCCGGTACTGCGCGACGGCTTCGATGCCTTCGCGCGGGCGGTGGAGGCGCTCAGCGACCGCCGCGCGCGGCGCAGCCTCACGCTCTCCGCGACCAGCGCCTTCGCCGCGCGCTGGCTGGTACCACGGATCAGTTCGTTTCGCCGGGCGCACCCGGGACTGGACCTGCGCCTGCATGCCTCGGACGAGCCGGTGCGGCTGGAGGGCCGGGACATCGATGCGGCCATCCGCTACGGCCGTGGCCCGTACCCGGGGCTGGTGGCGCTGCCGCTGGCAGCCGACCGTTTCGCGCCGGTGTGCAGCCCCACGTTGCGCCTGCGCCGGCGCGCGGACCTCGGGCGCTGGCCGCTGCTGCATTTCGAATGGCGGCACCGGCGTGCCGACAACCCGACCTGGCGGCGCTGGCTGGAACAGGCCGGCGTGCGCGACGTGCGGCCGGACTCGGGCGTGGTGTTCACCGACGAGAGCCATGCGATCCAGGCGGCGCTGGCCGGGCAGGGCGTGGCCCTGCTCAGCCTGCTGTTGGTGGCGCCGGATCTTCGCAGCGGCGCGCTGGTGCAGCCGTTCGGGCCGGAACTGGAGGGCTACCGCTATCACCTGGTGCATGCGCCGGACAGCCCGCGCCGCGCCGAGCTGGCGGCACTGGGCGCCTGGCTGCAGGCGGAGATGGACGGCGACGGCAACCTTGCTAGCGCGGCACGCGGTAGCCGCCGGGCACGCCACGCGGGCTCAGCGTGAGCTGCCACAGCTGGTCGCGACGGCTGCGGAACACCGCGGTCGAGGCCGAAAGGTAGTAGTGCCACATGCGCCGGAAGCGCTCGTCGTAGCGGTGCGCGAGCGCCGGCCAGGCGGCGTCGAAGTTGGCGCGCCAGGCGGTCAGCGTGCGGTCGTAGTCGGCGCCGAAGTTGTGCCAGTCCTCGACCACGAACAGGCCTTCCAGCGCCGCGGCGACCTGGCTCATCGCCGGGATCACCGAGTTGGGGAAGATGTACTTCTCGATCCACGGGTCCGGCCGCGCCGGCGCGCCGTTGCTGCCGATGCAGTGCAGCAGGAACAGCCCGCCGCCGTCGGGGCCGTCGTCGCGCAGGCAGCGGCGGGCCACCTCGAAGTAGCTGCGGTAGTTGAGCGGCCCGACGTGCTCGAACATGCCGATCGACATGATCGCGTCGAACGGCTCGTCCAGCTCGTGGTAGTCCTGCAGGCGGATCTCGACCGGCAGACCGGCGCACAGCGCCTGCGCGTAGGCGGCCTGTTCCTTCGAGACGGTGATGCCCACGCCCTCCACGCCGTACTTTTCCGCCGCGTACTTGAGTGCCTCGCCCCAGCCGCAGCCGATGTCCAGCACGCGCTGGCCCGGCTGCAGGCGCAGCTTGCGGCAGATCAGGTCCAGCTTGGCCACCTGCGCGTCGTCGAGGTTGTCCGCCTCGGCCCAGTAGCCGCAGGAATACACCAGCCGCTCGCCCAGCATGGCCTGGAACAGGTCGTTGCCCAGGTCGTAGTGGGCCCGGCCGATCTCGAAGGCGTGCTGGCCCCGCTGCAGGTTGATGAAGCGGGCCTTCAGGTGCGCGATCAGCGTGTCGAGGGTCTTCAGTTCCTCGTCCAGCTGCGCGCGCAGCATGCGGGTGAACACGCCCGGCAGGTCGTCGCTGTCCCACCAGCCGTCCATGTACGCCTCGCCCAGGCCCAGGGAGCCGTGCGCGAAGACGCGGGCATAGAGGCGCTCGTCGTGCACGCAAAGGTCACAGGGCGGCTTCTCGCCGAGGCGGATGCCGGCCTGCGCCAGCAGGTCGACGGCACGTTGCTTGAGGGACGGCTGGCGCATGGGCATGGCAGCACTCCTTACGTACGGCGGCGCGCCTCACTGCGCGCCCAGAACACCGAAGCGTATGGTCGAGGTTGCATAGACGACGTCGACACCCGCGTCACGTACCCGCGCGAGCAACGCCTCGGCCTGGTCCGGCCGCAGCAGGAACTCGACCTTCAACGGCAGATTGTCGGCCAGCTCGAAGAACGCCTCCTCGTGCAGCACGCCGTGCCTGCCGAAGCCGGCCGTGGCGCGGAACACCGAGCCGCCGCCGATGCCCTGGCGCCTAGCCGTCTCGAGCAGCCACTCGGACAGCAGCATGCCGTCGTGGCGGGCGCGCAGGTGCGCGTAGAAGCTCAATTGCACGCCTTCGGTCAGTGTGTCGCCCATCCGTCATCTCCTCGATCGGTAGGATCGAACTCGCCGGCGATGCGCCTGCCTTGCCGTGACGCGCTGAAGAACATGGCCGGCAAATGGTTCCTACATGGCGCGCAGCAGGCCGCGGCTGATCGCGATGCCCAGCACCGTCAGGCCCACCGAGCCGACCAGGTGCACCATGAGGTGGCCGCCGAACCACAGGTACTGCTGGCGCAGCAGCAGGGTTGAGGATTCCGCCGAAAAGGTGGAGAACGTGGTCAGGCCGCCGAGAAAGCCGGTAAACACGAACAGCCGCAGTTCGGGCGGCAGCGTCTGGAAATGGTCCCACACGCCCATCGCGCAACCCATCAGCAGGCCGCCCAGCAGGTTGGCCGCGAGCGTACCGGGCGGCAGCGTGGGAAACAGGTGGTTGAGCAGCTGGCCGAGCAGCCAGCGCAGCCAGCAGCCGACGGCACCGCCGAGCCCGATGGCGAGGAATCCGGTGTAGCCCACGAAAGCGTCTCCTCAAGGTTCCAACCGTTCGGACGTCCGCGCTACGGGCACGCGCCCGCACCCGGATGGTCCGGTGTGCAGGCATCATCAACCCCTCGGCCGGGGTGGTTCGTTCCAGGGAACGGGAGGCATGCCATCTCCCATCCGGGGATGCTAGCGGATGGGCGAAGAGCCGCCAACGGGTGGGCCTGCGCGTGCCGGGCCTGTGCCGCGTGCCGGGCGGGCATGCTGCTGCGGGCGCCCACGATCCTGCGGAAAGGCGTACGCCACGGCGGTCACGGCGGCGCGCTCCGCCCGCGCGGCAAGCCGTCCGCACGGCGGATGGGGAGGTCCCTGTGCGCGGCCTTTCGAAATGCCTACCCGGCGCACAGGCGCTCCTTGCGCGCATGGCATACTCGCCGCGCTTCCGGCGCCCATTCCATGACCACCACGCAACCCCCCATCCGGCGCAGCCTGCCCTGGCTGCTGGCCGGGCTCTCGATGATCGGGCCGTTCTCGATCGATGCGGTCTTTCCGGCATTCCCGCTGGTCGGCGCCGCCTTCGGCGTGGAGGAGGTCGCGCTGCAGCAACTGCTCAGCGTGTACCTGATCACCTACGCGGCGATGAGCCTGTTCCATGGGGCGATCTCCGACGCCGTCGGCCGCAAGCCGGTAATCGTGGCCGGCATGCTGGGTTACTCGCTGGCCTCGGTCGGCGCGGCGCTTTCGGTCTCCTTCGGCATGCTGCTGATCTGCCGTGGCATCCAGGGCGCCTGCGCCGGCGCCGGCCTGGTGGTCGGCCGCGCGGTGATCCGCGACAGCCTCGAGGGCGAGGCGGCGCAGCGCCTGATGTCGCGGGTCATGATGATCTTCTCGGTCGCGCCGGTGATCGCCCCCATGGTCGGTGCGCAACTGCTCGGTCTGGACGGCTGGCACGGCATCTTCTGGGTGCTGACCGGGTTCACCGCACTGCTCGCACTGCTGCTGACGCTGTTGCTGGAGGAGACCCACCCGCCGCAGCGACGCACCCGCTTCGCGCTCGCGCCGCTGCTGGCAGGCTACGCCTCGTTCGGCCGCGACCGGCCGTTCTGGCCGTTGCTGGTCTCGGTCTCGGTGAATTTCGCCGGGCTGTTCCTGTACATCTCGTCCGCGCCACGCATCGTGCGCGAGCTGCTGCACCTGTCGCCGCAAGGCTTCCCGTGGCTGTTCATCCCGGTGGTAACCGGACTGGTGGGGGGTGCCTGGATGTCCGGGCGGCTGGCCGGCCGGCGCAGCGTGGGCTTCACCGTCAACCTGGGCTACGCGGTGATGCTGCTGGCCTGCGCGCTGCACCTGGGGCTGGCCTGGTGGCTGCCGCAACCGCAGCTGCCCTGGTCGATGCTGCCGCTGGTGCTGCACGGCGTGGGCGTGCAGCTGGCGTTTCCCACCCTGACCCTGCTGCTGCTCGACCGCTTCCCGCGGCAGCGCGGCGGCGTCTCCTCGGTACAGGCGTTCGCCAGCCTCCTGCTGTGCAGCGTGGTGGCCGGGGTGCTCTCGCCGCTGCTGGCGGTGGACATGCTGCACCTGGCGCTGGGCGCCTGTGCGATGACCGTGCTGGGCGTGCTCGGCTGGATGATCTATGGCCGCCTGACCCGGCCGCGCACGCCGCCGCCGCGCGACGTCGAACTGCAGGCGCAGATCGCCGAGCCGCGCTAGGCGCGCGCCGCGCTGTCCGCGGACAGCACGGCCGGCATGACTTTTGCCAGTCGGCTGGCGCGCAGGCGCTTCCTATCCTGCAGGACATCCCCACGCTCACTCGATGCCATGCGCTTTCCGGTTCCATCCCACGCCCGGTCGCGCGGCCAGCGCGCCGCACGCGTCCTGATCGCCTCGCTCGCCCTGCTGGCCCTGCCGGCGCTGGCGGTGGAGGTGGACGGCCACATCGACCCGGTCGAGTGGCAGGGCGCCCGGCACATCACCGATTTCCGCAAGGTGCAGCCGCTCAACGGCGAGCCCGGCAGCCTGCCGACCGAGGCCTGGGTGCTGTCCACGCCGGAAGGCCTGGCGATCGCGTTCCGCTGCATCCAGCCGCCGGGCGTGCCGCGCACGCACCAGCGCATCCGCCGCGACGAGCAGGCGCAGGTCGACCGCGTCAACCTGATGGTCGACTTCGACGACGACGGACGCACCGGCTACAACTTCATGGTCACCCTCACCGACGACATCAACGACGCGGTGATCACCAACGAGAGCCGCTTCAACACCGACTGGGACGGCAACTGGAAGCACGCCGCCAGCGAGGATGCGCAAGGCTGGAGCGTGGAGATGCTGATTCCCTGGTACATCGCGCCGATGCGCAAGGCGGTCGGCGGCGAGCGCACCATTGGCCTGTACCTCGACCGCGTGATCGGCTCGACCGGCGAGCGCGACGCCTGGCCGGTGGCCAGCTTCAACAAGCCGCGCTTCCTCTCCGACTTCACCCCGGTGACGCTGCCGGCCTACACGCAGTCGCTGTTCGCGGTGACGCCCTACGTGGTGGGCATCCGTGACCAGGTGCACGGCAGGAACACCTTCGACGGGGGCGCCGACATCTTCTGGAAGCCCAACGGCCAGACCCAGCTCACCGCCACCATCAATCCCGACTTCGGCCAGGTCGAGAGCGACGACCTGGTGGTGAACTTCGGCGCGGAGGAGACGTTTTTCACCGACAAGCGCCCGTTCTTCACCGAGAACCAGGGCATCTTCGACTTCGGCCTGCTGATCGACAACAGCCAGCTGATCTACACGCGCCGCGTGGGCGGCCCGGCCGACGACGGCAACGGCGCCGGCGACGTCACCGGGGCGCTCAAGCTCAACGGCAGCGTGGGCGCCACCCGCTACGGCGTGATGGCCGCGCAGGAAAGCGGCGATGCCGGGCGCACCTTCTCCGCGCTGCGCCTGATCCACGACTTCGGCACGCAGACCCTCGGCATGGAAGCCACGCGCGTGGAGCGCCCATGGCTGGACCGCGACGCGAACGTGCTGGGCATCGACCACCGCTGGCAACCCAATGCCCAGCTCACGGTCACCAGCAACGTGGTCGGCAGCGCGATCGACCAGCACGGGCGCACGGTGCGCGGCACCGGCGGGACCACCGTCATCGAGTACGAGATGAACCAGCGCTGGACGCAGGAGTGGCTGGCGATGCACTTCGACGACAAGCTCGATCTCAACGACTTCGGGTACCTGCCGCGCAACAGCCTCAACTACCTGCACTACGAGGTGCGCCGGCGCTACGCCGACCTGCCGGCCGGATCGCGCTACGCCTCGCACCTGTGGCACTGGCGCATCATCGGCATGGACAACGACCACGGACTGTCGCTGCAGCGCGAGTTCCGCGTGGTCCGCGAAAGCGAACTACGGGACGGCAGCCAGGAAGAATGGCGGCTGCGAGTGGATGCCGCCGCGCACGACGACCTGCTCACCCGCGGCCACGGCGCCCTGTGGACGCCGCCCAGCGCGCTGCTGGACTGGGAACGCAAGAGCCCGCGCAAGGGCAACTGGGCGTGGGACGTGGAAGCCACGCTGATGGGCAGCGACCGCGTCGGCCTGCACCGCATCGGCTACGAGGCGATGGTCGAGCCCACCTACTTCGTCAACGATGCCTTCAGCGTGTTCAGCGGCGTCACCTACCAGTTCAGCCCCGACTGGCTGATCTGGCAGCGCGACAACCTGATCGGCAGCTTCGACGGCCACTCGATCCTGCTGGATGCGGGCGTGAACTGGAACATCGGCAACCGCCAGGAGCTGCGCGTGAAGCTGCAGGCGTTGGGCCTGGACGCGCGGCTGCTGCAGGCCTACCGCGTGAACGGCGACATGCGCGCGGTGCCGGTGGACGATCCGGTGAACGACTTCAGCGTGCGCAATTTGGGTTTCCAGATCCGCTACCGCTACGAGCTGGCGCCGCTGTCGGACCTGTACGTGGTCTACGGGCGCGGCGGGTATGCCTTCGACCCGCGCTTCGACCGCGCGGGCACCCAGTTCGGCCGCGCCTTCGACCTGCGCGACAGCGAGCAGTTGCTGGTCAAGCTGGCCTACCGCTTCGAGCTGTAGCGCGCGTGCAGGAGCGGGCTCGCAATGCCTTTGTCGCATCTTCATCGAAGAAGGCACCGCGAGCGGGCCCGCTGCCGCGAGACGCCTCTTGCTTTGCCGCCGACGTGGCGCACGGCATGCTGTGCGGATGACGCCCGACTTCATCGCCTCGCTGCTGGGACGCCCGGCCGCCGTCCTGCCGCGCGACTTCTACCGCCGCGACCCGCGCGAGGTGGCGCCGGCCCTGCTGAACAAGGTGCTGCTCGCTGCGGACGGACGCAGCGGGCGCATCGTCGAGACCGAGGCTTATTGCGGCGCGAGCGATCCGGCCGCGCACTCCTGGCGCGGGCGCACCGCCCGCAACGCGACGATGTTCGGCCCGCCGGGCCGGCTGTACGTGTACTTCACCTACGGCATGCACTGGTGCTGCAACCCGGTGTGCGGCGAGGACGGCGAGGGCGTGGCGGTGCTGCTGCGTGCGCTGGCGCCATTGACCGGCCTGTCCGCCATGCGCACCGCGCGCCCGGCCTGCCGGCACGACCGCGATCTGTGCCGCGGCCCCGCGCGGTTGTGCCAGGCACTGGGCATCGCCGGGGCGCAGGACGGCATCGACCTGGTCGAGGGCACCGGCGGCTTCACCCTGGTCGACGACGGCACGCCCCCGCCCGCAGCGCCGGGCGTGTCGGCGCGGATCGGCATCACCCGCGCGGCCGACGCGCCCTGGCGCTGGTTCGTGCCGGGCGACCGGCACGTCTCGCGCTAGCCGCGGGTCCGGCTTCGCCGTGAAGCCGGCTTGACGCCCGCTTGATGGAGCGGGGCGGACGGTAGGCGGCGGTCCCCCGGGAGAACCGCCATGCCCTACAAATCCACCAGCGACCTGCCCGATGCCGTCCGCGACAACCTCCCCGAGCACGCGCAGGAGATCTTCAAGGAAGCGTTCAACAGCGCCTGGGACGAATACGCGGACCCGGACAAGCGCCGCGGCGAGGAATCGCGCGAAGAGGTCTCGTTCAAGGTCGCCTGGGCCGCGGTGAAGAACGAATACGCGAAGGGCGATGACGACAAGTGGCACCGCAAGTGACGCCGGCGGATGGACGGGCCCGGCGGTCCCCCGCAAGTTCGCGCTTGCGATGGAGCCGGGGCAACGCTGCCGCACCCGGGCGGTCGCCCCGGCCCGCTCCGCGGCGGGCGAGGGCGTCCAGGCATCAGGCCAGGCCGCGGGCTTGCAGGAACGCCCGCGCCTCGGCCGCGTCCTGCTCGAACCACGCCCGCGTCGAACCCAGCCGGAAGCTGTAGCCCCAGGCGTCCATGTCGGTCATCATCCGCTCGCGGCCGACGCCCGGAAGCCGGTCGGCGAGCAGGATCTGCAGGTAGCAGGTGGCGTCTTCCTCTTCCACCGAGTCGGTGGCGTCGGTGTGCACCCGCGCGCGCCGCTCGGGCGGCAGCACCAGCAGGTGGCAGGCCTCATGCAGTAGCGAGTGCACCGGCGTGTCGTCGCGCGCGTAGACGGCGTTGCCGATGATGCCGGCCTCCTCCTCGCCCCAGTAGCTGCCGGGGATCGGTTCGCCCGTGGGGACGCGATGCAGTGCGAGCCCGTGGCGCGCGAGCAGGGCGGCGGGCGCGTCGAAGCCGATGTCGGCCAGGCGCAGGACGTGGGGAGCGTTCATGGGCATGGGCGGGGCTCGCCCGCCGGTCGGGTGTCCGCGGGTGGGCGCGAGCCCACCCGCGACTTACGGCGCGCCGCCGGCCTTGCCGTCGGGCAGGGCGACCGAGAGTTCCAGCACCTCGTGGCCGCTGTCGCGCTCGACGTTGATGTTGATCGCGTCGAGGTCGACGTTGACGTACTTCTTGATCACCTCGAGCAGCTCGTTGCGCAGCAGCGGCAGGTAGTCCGGCGCACCGCGGGTGGAGCGCTCCTGCGCCACGATGATGCGCAGGCGTTCCTTGGCGACCGAGGCGGTGGGTTCCGGCTTGCGCTTCAGGAAATCGAGAATGCCCACGATCAGCCTCCGAACACGCGCTGGAGAAAGCCCTTCTTGGCCACTTCGGTGAAGCGTAGCGGACGGGCCTCGCCGAGGATGCGCGCGACCGTGTCGCGGTAGGCCTGCCCCGCGTTGGAGTTCTCGTCCAGGATCACCGGCACGCCGGCGTTGGACGCCGCCAGCACGTTCTCCGACTCGGGGATCACGCCGATCACCGTGATCCCTAGGATCTCCTCCACGTCCTTGACGCTCAGCATCTCGCCCGCGGCCACCCGCGTGGGGTTGTAGCGGGTCAGCAGCAGGTGCTGGGTGATCCCGGTCTCGCCGCGCTCGGCACGGCGGGTCTTGCTGGCGAGCAGGCCCAGGATGCGGTCGGAGTCGCGCACCGAGGACACTTCCGGATTCACCACCACGACCGCGTGGTCGGCAAAGTACATGGCCAGGTGCGCGCCCTTCTCGATGCCGGCCGGCGAGTCGCACACGATGTAGTCGAAGCCGTCGTTGGAGAGGTCGTTGAGCACCTTCTCCACGCCTTCCTGGGTCAGCGCGTCCTTGTCGCGGGTCTGGCTGGCGGCGAGCACGAACAGGTTCTCGTGGCGCTTGTCCTTGATCAGCGCCTGCTTGATCGTGGCCTCGCCGTGCACGACGTTGACGAAGTCGTACACCACGCGGCGCTCGCAGCCCATGATGAGATCGAGGTTGCGCAGGCCGACGTCGAAGTCGATCACCGCGACCTTCTTTCCGGCCATCGCCAGGCCGGTGGCCAGCGAGGCGCTGGTGGTGGTCTTGCCGACGCCGCCTTTGCCGGACGTAACGACGATAATCTCAGCGGTCAAGGCTGTTCTCCGGGAATGCTTGGGTGGGAATCGCCGGTCACAGCCGGGCGATCATCAATTTTTCACCATCGAGCCAGCATTGCACAGACTGGCCTTCGAGGTCCTTGGGGATCTGTTCAAACACGCGGTAGTGCCCGGCGATGGCGACCAGTTCGGCGCGGAAGTCGGACACGTAGATGCGTGCCTTCTCGTCGCCCTGCGCGCCGGCCATGGCCCGTCCGCGCAGGCTGCCGTAGACGTGGATGGAGCCGTCGGCGATCACCTCGGCGCCGTTGGCGATGGCGCCGGTCAGCACCAGGTCGCGATCGCGCGCGTAGACCTGCTGGCCCGAGCGCACGGTGCCGTCGTGATGCTGCGCGCCCAGCACCGGGCCGGCCGGCGGCGCGGCGTGGATCGGCTCGCGCACCGGTGCCGCGCGTGGCGCCGGCGCCGCGGCGGGCGGCGCGATGCTGCCGCCGTCGGCCGGCTCGTAGGCGGCGCGGAACTTGGCGATCAGCGGCAGGCCCATGCGCTGGGCCAGCGCCTCGGTGGCGCTGGTGCCGTAGGCCAGGCCCACCGGCAGCATGCCGGCGCTGCGCACGGCTTCGAGCAGGGCGTCGACGGTGCCGTCGTCCGGCAGGTCGAGCAGGTGGGAGAGATCCAGCACCACGGCGGCGCGGGAGAACAGTTGCGGGGCCGAGCGCACGCGGCGCTCGAGCTCCTCGCACAGCGCGGCGGCGTCGACGCGGCGCACGCGCACGCAGGCTATGCCGACCTGGCCGAAACGCAGGTCGCAGGCGTCGGATGTATCCATCTTGGAGCTTGCATTCATGTGCCAGACACCTCGCGCCGGCGGCAGGTTGCCCGCAGGGCAAGGAAGGACGAAGGAGTGTGGGTCACGGGCGCCGCTCTCCGGCAAGGCGGCGCGGCAGGGACTCGGGGAGCAGGGGCAACTGGCGTTCGGCCAGCCAGGGCACGTCGGGCAGGCCGCCGTGGTCGAGCCAGGTTTCGCGCACGAAGGCGTAGCTCGGCAGGTCCTTGGCAAGCAGGCTCACGTGCGGGCCGTGCTCGCCCATCCGTTGCTGGCCGACCTCCTGGAAGCCGTAGGTGCCGTGGAACAGCACCACCACGTCGTCGCGCGGCTCCAGGAACACCTCGCAGGTGAGCAGCGGCACGCGGACTTCGGCGTAGCTGGTGACGTCGCAGTAGAACACGCGGCCCAGGCCGTGGCGGCGGTAGGCGTTGGCGATGACGATGCGGTCGATGTAGACGAACGACTCGTAGTGCTCGCAGAACCAGCGGTAGTTGGGGCTGTCGTAGTCGCCGCCGTTGCGCAGGGCGACCAGGAAGCCGGCCAGGTGGCCGTCGATCTCGGCCACGCGGAAGTACTCGGCGTGCTCGTAGAAGAAGCGCAGCTGCACGGCGTCCAGAGCGAGGATGGAGCGGCCGGCGGCGTTGTTGAGCGCCAGCACGGCATCCAGATCGTGCTCGCGCACGTCGCGGATGGCTAGGGCCATTCGTTGCTCCGCAGGTAAGGCGATGAACCGGTGGACCGCCGGGGCGGCCCGCAAGCGCGCATTATGGCACGCGGTGACCGGGCGCACACCTTCCGGTGCGCCGTAAAACCTTTGTAAAACGCGACCCTGCGCCGGGGGTGGGGTGACTTCCCGCGCATTGCGCGGGGGCGGCGTGGTCCTATGATGCCGCTCATGCCGACCAGCAACTTCAACCACATCCGCCTGCTGCGCTATGCGGGGCTGTTCACCTACCTCTGCGTGGGCACCCCGCTGCTGACGCAGTGGGCGACCGAGCGGTTGACGCAGTTGCACCGGCCCAGCTTCTCCCTGCTGCTGTGGACGCTCTGCTACCTGATCTTCGGCCTGCTCTACTGGGCCGTGACCGCCAATCTGGGGGCGCGGCGCTACCTGGGCCTGCGCCTGTCCGGTCTGGCGGTCATGAGCGCCGCGGCGGTCGCCGTGGGCTGGTACAGCCACAGCGGCCTGTCCGCCATGCTGATGGCGGTGACCGCGGTGGTACTGCCGTGGTTGCTGCCGTTCTGGCAGGGCGTGCTCTGCATCGTGCTGCAGAACGCCACCCTGGTGTTCGTGTTCATCAATTTCCCGGAGTACGAGCGCAGCATCTGGCTCGCCTTCCTGCAGACCAGCATCTATCTGGGCATCTCCGCCCTGGGCTTCGTCGCGTCGGTGGTCGCCAGCCAGCAGACCGAGGCGCGCGAGGCGCAGCGGCGGCTCAATTCGGAGCTGCGCGCGACCCGGGCGCTGCTGGCCGAATCGACGCGGATCGCCGAGCGCATGCGCATCGCGCGCGAGCTGCACGACCTGATCGGCCACCACCTGACCGCGCTCAGCCTGAACCTGGAAGTGGCCAGCCACCTGGCCAACGACGCGGCCGCCGAGCACGTGCGCAAGGCGCAGGCCACCGCGCGGCACCTGCTGTCGGACGTGCGCGAGGCGGTCAGCGAGCTGCGCCAGGACGACGCGATCGACCTGACCCAGGCGCTGCGCAGCCTGATCGAGGGCGTGCCCGGGCTGAGCGTGCACGTGGACATGCCGCCGCGCTTCAGCCTTGAAGATCCGCGCCGAGCGCAGGTGCTGCTGCGCTGCGCGCAGGAGATCATCACCAATTGCGCCCGCCACGCCGGCGCGCGGCAGCTGTGGCTGACCTTCGCCTATGCCGACAACAACCAGATCGGCCTGCACGCGCGCGACGACGGCCGCGGCGCGGCGCATTTCAAGCCCGGCAACGGGTTGTCGGGCATGCGTGAGCGACTGGCCGAGCTCGGTGGCAGCGTGGCGGTGGATACCGGCGTGAGCGAGGGCTTCGCGCTGACCGTGCGCCTGCCGCTGGGCGAGTCCCCCGAGCTGGCCCATTCGCCCTCGCGCCTGGAGCCGCCGGCGCTGAGCGTGCCGTGACGCCGAGGTCGCCACCGCCGTGCGAGAATGGCCGGCAGCGCCCGGCCGCCACCAGGACCTGCGTGGGAACGCGGGCCGCCACCGCCAACGAGGAACCGCGATGATTTCCGTCTGTCTCGTCGATGACCAGAACCTGGTGCGCCAGGGCGTCCGCTCGCTGCTGGACCTGGCCGAGGACATCCGCGTGGTGGCCGAGTGCGCCGACGGGGCGCAGGCGGTGGCCGACATCCCGAGGATCAAGCCCGACGTGGTCCTGCTCGACCTGCGCATGCCCAACATGAGCGGGCTGGAGGTGCTGCAGGCGCTGTCCGCGCGCGGCGAGCTGCCTCCGACCATCATCCTGACCACCTTCGACGACGACCAGCTGGTGCTGCAGGGCCTCAAGGCCGGGGCGCGCGGCTATCTGCTGAAGGACGTCTCGCTGGAGCAACTGGTCGAGGCGGTGCGTACGGTCGCCGCCGGCGGCTCGCTGGTGGCGCCGATGGTCACCCAGCGGCTGCTGGCCGGGGTGGGGCGCATGCAGAACCAGTTCACCAGCCTGGAGCAGCCCGATCCGCTGACCGAGCGCGAGACGGAGATCCTGCGCCTGCTCTCCGGCGGCTACTCCAACAAGGAGATCGCCAACTCGCTGAAGGTGGCCGAGGGCACGGTCAAGAACCACGTGTCCAACATCCTGTCCAAGCTGGGGGTGCGGGACCGCACCCGCGCCGTGCTCAAGGCGCTGGAACTGGGCATCGTCTAGCCGTCCGGCCGTCCGTCGATCCCGTGCGCCGGGGTATGGGCGCCCGCCGGCAGGCAGGCGCCCGTGTGCCCGATGGCGTTCCCGCTCGCGAGCAAGTACCATCCGGAACTTCGGTGAATTGCCGACCCTCGCCCGTGCCTTCCTCCGGGGCTCCATGCTCCGCGGCGCGGAATTGACGGGGAACCATTAGCGCTGCGTGGAAAACGCTCGGAGAACCCTGGTAATGATGCGTGTCCTTGAACTCATTGTGGCTCTGGTCATCGTCGCCGTGCTCGGCGTCGTGGTCGGCGTGATCATGCCCAGCAGTGGCCATGTGGAACGGTCGCTGGTCATCGGCAAGGACATGCGGCAGGTCTACGACATCCTCAACAACTTCCGCCGCTTCGGGGACTACTCAGTACTGCGCCAGTACGACCCCAAGATCAAGTTCGAGCTCTCGGGCAACGCCTACGGCCCGGGCTCCGAGTTGACCTGGAGCAGCGACGACCCGAAGGTGGGTGACGGCAAGCTGACCATCGCCAGCGCCGATCCGGCCTTCTTCAAGGTCAACGAGACCGCCAACCAGGCCAAGATCATCTGGAACCTGGACAACAGCTGGCGCGGCCAGGACAAGCACTTCACCATCGACATGGAGCGCCAGGGCAGCCGCCACCAGCTGACCAAGGTCACCTGGGCGTACGACGTCGCCTACGGTTTCAACCTGGTCGACCGCTATTCCAACCTGTACATCCACGGCGACCCGGACTCGTTCATCCAGTTCAGCCTGAACAACCTGCAGAACGTGCTCGCCGCGGTGCCGAACACCGACTACGGCAACCTGATCCCGTACATCCAGCAGACCCAGCCCACGCCGGTGTTGCTGGTCTCGACCTCGATCGAGCGCAAGGGCGGCCTGGCCGCGCTGGACGACGCCACCGCCACCGCGGTCAAGCAGATCCAGGACGCCGCCAAGAAGCTCGGCGTGAACGTGGTCGGCCCGCGCGTCATCTTCACCACCAACTACGGCGACCAGAACTACACCTTCGACGTGGCGATGCCGATCGACGCGACCAGCCTGACCGTCGCCGGCCAGACCCAGGAGCTGACCCCGGCGCAGCCGCCGAAGCTCGGCGACGAGGAGCCGGCCGACGCCTCCAGCGCGCCCGCCGCCGCGAGCAGCGCCGCCCCGGTGGCCAAGCCCGCCGGTCCCAAGCCCGGCGATCACGACCGCTTCGGCCGCCTGATCGTGGACGACAACGTGCGCGCCACGCTGGCCTTCGGCGGCCCGGCGCTGATGGGCGTGTGGAACGGCACCGCCGCCGGTGTGCCGCAGACCCGCGAGATGCTCAAGGCCTACGCGCAGACCCACGGCTACAAGTTCGACGAAGTGACCAACCGCCTGTACGACATCGAAGTGCAGCCGGAGGTCAAGGACCAGAGCGGCGCGGTCACCACCTACGCCAAGTACCAGGTCTACCTGCCGCTGCTCGGCGACGACGTCCCCGCGCAGACGCCGGAACAGGCCGCGGGCATCCCGCAGCCGACCCTGGAGCCGGCCCCGGCCGCCTCCTCCTCGGCCCCGGCGGCCGCCGGTTCCGCCGCCGCTCCGGCCGAATCGGCCAGCGCCGGCCAGTAAGCCGAGCGCATACCGCAAGCCAGTGCCTGCCCGCCTCGTGCGGGCGGGCTTTTTTTGTCCGGGACGCGCGGCGGCCTTCCCGGTCAACTTTTCAAATCGAGCGGCAGGACACGCCGTCCTTGCGACCGACATGGCAGCCTGCTCCGCGCAGGGGGAGGCTGCCGCCATGTCGCGGCGTTCATTCGGGAGGGAGCGAACGCATGTCGCATCAACGTCACGTGGTCCGTCCGGGCCGCGCAGGGTCCATGGTGTCGCGCACGGGCGCGACGGTACTCGCTCTTGGGCTGGCCTTGCCGGCGTGGGCCCAGCAATCGCCGCCGGGGGATACCGGGAAGGGCAGGAAGGTCACCGAGCTGGAAAGCGTGCAGGTGATCGGCTCGCGCGCCAAGGACCGGACCGCCGCCGAGGCGGTCGCGCCGGTCGACGTGATCAGCGCCGAGCAGTTGCAGAACGCCGGCGTGGTCGAGGTGGGCCAGGCGCTGCAGATGCTCGAGCCCAGCTTCAACTTCTCGCGCACCTTCGTGAGCGACGGCACCGACATCATCCGTCCCGCCACGCTGCGTGGCCTCGGCCCGGACCAGGTGCTCGTGCTGGTCAACGGCAAGCGGCGGCACCAGCAGGCGCTGGTGAACGTGCAGCAGACCATCGGCCGCGGCTCGGCCGGCACCGACATCAACGCCATCCCGATCTCCGCCATCGAACGCATCGAAGTGCTGCGCGACGGCGCCGCGGCCCAGTACGGCTCCGATGCGATCTCCGGTGTGATCAACATCGTGCTGAAGAAGCAGACCGGCCACACCGACGTGTCGCTGGAAGGTGGCCAGACCTACAAGGGCGACGGCCTGATGCGCCAGGGCAGCGTCAACACCGGCCTCAAGCTGGGTGGCGACGGCTACCTCGACCTCACCCTGGAATGGCGCAAGCGCGACGCCACCAACCGCGCCGGCCTGGATACCCTGCGCGTGGATCCACCCCGGGTGACCCAGCGGTTGGGCGACGCCGATGCCAAGGACGCCTACTTCTGGCTCAACGGCGGCTTGCCGGTCGGTGGCGGCGAGCTGTACTGGTTCGGCGGCGTGTCCAAGCGTGACGGCAGCTCCTATGGCTTCTTCCGCCCGGCGGGCGACAACCGCACCGTGCCGGCACTCTATCCCGACGGCTTCCTGCCGAACATCGTGACGACCGTGAAGGACGCCTCGCTGGCGGTGGGCTTCCGCCGGCCGCTCGGCGACTGGGAGATGGACGTATCGCTCAATCGCGGCCGCAACCACTTCGGCTTCCACGAGGCCGATTCGGTCAACGTGAGCTGGTGGTACGAACCGGCGCCCGGCGGCGGCATCTACGCGCAGTCGCCCACCGAGGCGGACACCGGCAAGCTCAAGCTGACCGAGACGACCTTCAACCTGGATTTCCGCGGTCCGGTCGACTGGGGCGTCGGCGCCAATCCGCTGGACCTCGCCAGCGGTGTCGAGTGGCGCAAGGACGAGTATGCGATCACCCCCGGTGACCCGGTTTCCTATACCTACGGCCGCAGCAACGATCGCAGCATTCCGATCTACGGCCAGACCGGCGCCATCGCGCAGCCGGGCATGCAGGGCTTCCCGGGCTTCTCGCCCACCGAGGCGGTGAACGACGGCCGGCACGACTGGGCGTTCTACCTGGATGCCGAGTCGCAGTTCACCGAGCGCTGGTTGCTCGGCGCCGCGGCCCGCTACGAGAAATACTCGGATTTCGGCGACACCACGACCGGCAAGCTCTCGGCCCGCTTCGACGCCACCGACAGCTTCGCGATCCGCGGCACGCTGGCCACCGGCTTCCGCGCGCCGGGCGTGCAGCAGCTGTTCTACAGCCAGCGCTCGACGAACCTCGATCCCAGCGGCGTGCTGGTCGACACCCTGACCGCCCGCCAGGACAGCCCGGTGACGCGCGCCTTCGGCATCCAGCCGCTGAAGCAGGAGACTTCCCGCAGCGGCACGCTGGGCATCGTCTACAAGCCGATGGGCGACTTCACGTTGACCGCCGACGTGTACCGCATCGACATCGACAACCGCATCATCTTCTCCAGCAACATCGTGCCGGAGACGGTGGGCACCGACGGGCAGCCCTGTGCGCCGGGCAACGGGAATTGCCCCATCCGCGCGATCCTCGATCCGTTGGGCGTGGGCCAGGTGCTGTTCTTCACCAACGCGATCGACACCCGTACCGAGGGGGCCGACGTGGTGGCGCAGAAGGGGTGCGCGTTGGGCGGCGGCAGTCTGGATCTCACCGCGTTGCTCAGCTACAACCGTACCGAGGTCACCAAGCGCAAGTCGCAGTCGGCCATCCTGCCGCCGGAGAAGCTGTTCGACGACACCCAGGTCACCCTCGTCGAGCAAGGCCAGCCCCGCGTGCACCATATCCTGCAGGGGGTGTATCGCACCGGCGCATGGGACTTCACCCTGCGCGGCAACTACTTCGGCCCGGTCAGCGGCGAGGGCTTCACGCCGGGCATCAAGCAGACCTGGGGCGGCAAGTGGCTGGCCGACGTGGCGCTTGGCTACCGGTTCTCGGAAGCGGCCAGGCTGACGGTGGGCGCGGACAACGTGTTCGACACCTACCCGGACAAATGGAACCCGCAGACCGGCGCCCCGTTCCCGCAACTGGGCTTCACCTATGGATGGGAGACGATGCCGTTCGGCATGAACGGCGGGTTCTACTACGCGCGGCTGGATCTGCGCTTCTAGCCCAGGCGTGACCGTGGGAGCGAGCTTGCCCGGGAAGGCTCTTGCCCTCGAACGGAGCAAAGGCTTCGCGAGCGAGCTCGCTCCCGCAGGGCGATAATTTGCCGCCGAGGGTGCGCTAGAGTGACGGGCCATCCCCCGGAGCCGATTGCCGCCGCATGATCGAAGCCGACCGACTCACCCGCTGCTATGGCCGCCTGATCGCGGTCGACGCGCTGTCGATCCGTGCCGAGCCGGGCCAGGTGCTGGGGCTGCTCGGCCCCAACGGCGCCGGCAAGTCCACCGCGATGCGCATGATCGCCGGCTTCCTGGCGCCGACCTCCGGCACGGCGCGGGTCTGCGGCCACGACGTGCAGCGCGAGCCGTTGAAGGCCAAGCGCGCGCTGGGCTACCTGCCGGAGGGCGCCCCGAGCTACGGCGAGATGACCGTGCGCGAGTTCCTCGTCTTCATCGCGCGGGTGCGTGCGCTGCCCGCGGACGTGGGCAGGCGCCGCTTCGACGAGGTGGTCGCGCGGCTGCAGCTGGAGGACGTGCTCGAGCAGTGCATCGACACGCTGTCGAAGGGCCTGCGCCGGCGGGTGGGCCTGGCCCAGGCGATCCTGCACGATCCGCCGGTGCTGATGCTGGACGAACCGACCGACGGCCTGGACCCGAACCAGAAGCACGCCGTCCGCCGGCTGATCGACGCGATGGCACGCGAGCGCACCATCCTGATCTCCACCCACCTGCTGGAAGAGGTGCATGCGCTGTGCAACCGCGTGGTGATCATCGCGCAGGGCAAGCTGCTGGCCGATGCCACCCCGGCCGAGCTGGAGGCCCGTTCGCGCTACCACGGCGCGGTCTCCTTCAGCGCGCCCGGCAGCGGCATCTCGCAGGAGATGCTCGGCCGCCTGCCGCAGGTGGCCGCGATCGAGGTGGACCCGCTGGACGGGCGCATCACCGTGTTCCCCCGTCCGGGCGCGCGCATCCTCGAGCCGGTGGAGAACCTGCTGCGCCAGCAGGGGCTGGAGGTCTCGGAGATCCAGCTCGAGCGCGGACGGCTGGACGAGGTCTTTCGCCAGATCACGACGGGGGAGGGCGCGTGAGGACGGGGCACGGGCAACGGGCAACGGGGACCATGGGGCCCCGCAGAGCCCTTGCAGACCCGCGTGCCGCGCTCGGCCACGCCGGTGCAGGGCACCGGCCTCCCGGCACGGGCCTGCCCGCTCCCCGTTCCCCATTCCCGGTTCCCGGCACCTCACAGGAAGCCCGCTCTTGAGTCCCGTCGCCGCCGTCATGCGCCGCGAGCTGCGCAGCTATTTCGTCACCCCGGTGGCGTACGTGTTCCTGGTGATCTTCCTGGTGCTGGCCGGGCTGCTCACCTTCTACGTGGGCGATTTCTACGAGCGCGGGCTGGCCGACCTGCAGCCGTTCTTCGTGATGCACCCGTGGCTGTACCTGATCCTGGCGCCGGCGTTGTCGATGCGCATGTGGGCCGAGGAGGCCAAGGCCGGCACGCTGGAGCTGCTGCTCACGCTGCCGGTGACGCTGGTGCAGGCGATGCTGGGCAAGTTCCTCGCCGCCTGGCTGTTCCTGGGGCTGGCGCTGGCCTTGACCTTCCCGATCTGGATCACGGTCAACTACCTGGGCGACCCCGACAACGGGGTGATCTTCGCCGGCTACCTCGGCAGCTGGCTGATGGCCGGCGGCTTCCTGGCGATCGGCGCCTGCCTTTCCACGCTCACCCGCAGCCAGGTGGTGGCCTTCATCCTCACCGCGCTGGTCTGCGTGCTGCTGATCCTGGTCGGCCAGCCGCAGGTGCTGGATTTCTTTCAGGGCGCGCTGCCGCGCAAGCTGGTCAACGGCGTGGCCCACCTGTCGATCCTGCGCCATTTCGAGGCGATCGCCCGCGGCGTGCTCGACGTGCGCGACCTGCTGTACTTCCTGTTCACCATCCTCGCCTGGCTCACCGCCGGCGTGCTGGTGCTCGACCTGAAACGGAGCCGCTGAGCATGCGCCGCCCGCACCTCAGCCGCCGTACCCTGCTGGCCGCCGCGCTGGTCGCGCTGATCCTGGCCTTCGTCGGCCTGACCCTGGCCAGCAGCCGCTGGCTGCGCGCCGCGCGTATCGACCTGACCGCGGACCGGCTCTACACGCTCACCACCGGCACGCAGCAGATCATCGACGACGTGCACCGACCGCTGAAGCTGACCCTGTATTTCTCCGAGCATGCCACCCGGGACCTGCCGCAACTGCGCAGCTACGAGCAGCGCGTACGCGAGATGCTGCAGGAGATGGTGGCCCGCTCGCGCGGACGCATCCGCCTGCAGGTGATCGATCCGGTGCCGTATTCGGACGACGAGGCCAGCGCCGAAGGTGGCGGCCTCACGCCGATCAACGGCGGCAGCAACGGCGAGCGGGTGTTCTTCGGCCTGGTCGGCACCACGTTGCCGGGGGGCGAAGGCGAGGGCGGCGAACGCAGCCTGTCGATCCCGTTCTTCGACCCCGCACGCGAGACCTTCCTCGAATACGACATCGCCAAGCTGCTCTACGAACTGGACCGTTCGAGCAAGCCGCACGTCGGCCTGATCAGCCCCCTGCCGCTGGCCGGCAACCCGGCGATCGGCGAGGCGCCCTGGGCGGTCATGCAGCAGCTCGAGCAGCTGTTCGAAGTGAAGACCCTGGACGCCGACAGCCTCACCCGCGTCGGCGACGACATCAAGGTGCTGCTGCTGGTGCATCCCAAGCGGCTGCCGGAGGCGGCGCTGTATGCGATCGACCAGTACGTGCTGCGCGGCGGCCACCTGGTCGTGTTCGTCGATCCCGACGCCGAGCTCGACACCACTCCTTACGTCGACAGCAACGGTGTCACCGACGACCACAACTCCAACCTGCCGCGCCTGTTCGCCGCCTGGGGCGTGGTGTTCGATCCACGCTCGGTCGTGCTCGACCGTTCACGCGCGCTGCAGATCGAGCTGGCCGGCAGCAACCTCAACCACCCGGCGATGCTGGGCCTGGGTCCGCAGGAGCTCAACCACAGCGACGTGGTGACCGCCAGCCTGCAGCGCATCAACGTATCCACCGCAGGCAGCTTCGACCTGGCGCCCGATGCGCACACGCGCCTGCTGCCGCTGATGCAGAGCAGCGCCGAGGCCGAGAAGGTGCCCACCCAGCGCGTGGTGGAGGCCGCCAGCGATCCGACCACGCTGCTGCAGGGCTACCAGCCGGACAACCAGCACTACGTGATCGCCGCGCGCCTGCACGGCACCCTCACCAGTGCCTTCCCGCAGCGCGCCGGCACGCCGGGGCACCTGGCGCATTCCCAACCCGACGCCGAAGTGGTGCTGGTGGCCGATACCGATCTGCTCAGCGACCGCCTGTGGGTCGAGTCGCAGAGCTTCCTGGGCCAGCCCATGCTCTCGGTGTTCGCCAACAACGGCGACTTCGTCACCAACCTGGTCGACAACCTCAGCGGGTCGTCGGCGCTGCTGTCGATCCGCGGCCGTTCGGCCTCGCAGCGTCCCTTCACCCGTGTGCGCGCGCTGCAGGCGGCGGCGGACCAGAAGTTCCTGCTGAAGAAGCAGGAACTCGAACGCGAGCTGGCCGAGACCCGCCAGCGCCTGGATGAACTCCAGCCCGGCAAGGGCGGGCGCCCGGGGTCGAGCAGCGCGCAGCAGAAGAGCGAGATCGAGCAGTTCCAGCAGCGCCGCCTCGCGATCAACAAGGAACTGCGCGACGTGCAGCACCAGCTCAACGCGGAAATCGACGCATTGGGGCTGCGGTTGAAGGTGATCAACATCGTGCTGGTGCCGGCGCTGGTGACGCTGGTCGGACTGCTCTACGGCTGGCGTCGCGTGCGCCGGAGCCGCTCCCGCCTCTGAAGCCCCGGTCGCCGGCCGTGCGGTCGCCGGGGCGGCAATCTGCCGCAAGCGCCCCGGTGCCCCGGCGTGAGGTCTATCCTTGCAGGCTGGTGGATGTGCGGGCCGCTGATGGCGCTGTTGCTCAAATGGATCGTGCCGTGGGAGTTCTCGTGGGTGTTCCTCGCGAGCTTCCTGCTGGCTGCCGTGCTGTACTGGCGTGGCTCGCGTGCGCTGGGCATGAGCTTCGGCCGGCGCCTGTCGTTCTGGGTGGGCATGGCGATGATCTACCTGTCGCTGCACACCTACCTGGATTACTACGCGGAGCACGAGTTCTTCATGCACCGCATCCAGCAGGTGCTGCTGCACCACCTGGCGCCGCTGCTGATCGTCGCCTCGTATCCGGGCGCTGCGCTGCGCGCCGGTCTGCCGCTGCGGTGGCGGGCGCGATGGTTGCGCCCGGCGCGGCGGTCGGCGCCGTGGCGGGCGGCGAGTGCGGTGCTGTTCAATCCCGCGCTGGCGACCTTCCTGTTCATCGCCTTCATCCTGGTCTGGCTGATCCCGTCGATGCAGACGCTGGCGATGCTGGACTGGCGCATCTACCGGTTCATGAACTGGACCATGCTCGCCAGCGGCTTCATCTACTGGGCGCTGGTGCTGGACCACCGGCCGCGGCCGCCGGGGCGGATGACGCCGGGGCTGCGCGTGCTCTCGCCCGCGATCACCATGACGCCGCAGATCCTGGCGGGCGCGATCGTGACCTTCGCCAAGACCGACCTCTATCCGATCTTCGAGATCTGCGGTCGCGCGTTCACCTTCAACGTGCTGACCGGACAGCTGATCGGTGGCGTGATCATGTGGGTGCCGGCGGCGATGATCGAGTCGATCGGCGGGCTGCTGGCGATGCGCCAGTGGCTGTCGCTGTCGCGGCGCGGACGGATCCGGCGCGAACACCGCGTGCAACGGCCGCGCAGCGGCACCGCCCTCCGCCGCGCGCAAGGCTGACGACCGACTCGCCATGCAGCAGCGAGCTTGCTCGCGATGCCTTTGGCCTTGCTCGCGATGCCTTTGGCCCGGGCTAGCGTACAGAGCAAGGGCACTGTGTACATCCGCCACGCAGCGCCCCGCCCTCCGGCCGCAAGGTTGACGGCCGGCGATCCTGCAGGAGCGAGCTTGTCCGCGATGCGCTTCGAGCGGACTTGCGTTCAGAGCAAGGGCGTCGCGAGCAAGCTCGCTCCCACATAGCGAGTGGGGCTCAGAGCGCGTTGGCCGGCTTGGCGACGAAGTCGGTGGCGAGCGTGCTGCCGTCGGCGAAATGGAGCGCGATGCGCACGGTGTCTCCGGGCTGCACCGGCTTGGACGCCTCCATCAGCATCAGGTGGTAGCCACCTGGCGCCAGCGCGACCTGGCCGTGCGGCGGTATGTCCAGGTGCCCGACCATGCGCATGCGGCCCATGCCGGTCTCGGTCGAGCTCTGGTGCAGCATCACGCTGGCGTAGGCGGCGCTGCTGGCGCCATCGAGCACGGCCGGCTGGTCGCCGTCGTTGCGCAGCGTGACGTAGCCGCCCGCCGGCAGGCTGCCGGGCAGCACGCGGATCCAGGCGCCGCTCGCGCGTACATGGTCGGCCTGGGCTGCCATCGCGCTGCCGGCGGGCAGCAGGCCGCAGAGCAGCAGGCCGAGGGTCAGGGGGCGAAAGCTCATGGTCGGTTTCCGGTGGCAAGCAGCAGGTAGAGGTCGTGGACGAGGTCGCCCTGCGAGGCCGCAGGCGTGGCGAGCAGGCGCGCGTGCCCCTGGCGATCGAACAGATAGATGGCCGAGCTGTGGCTCACCTCGTACTGGCCGTCGACCTTGTCGGGCTCGCGGGTGAACGCCGAGCGGTAACGCTTGCTCAGCGCCTCGATCGCGCCCGGCGGGCCGGTCAGGCCCACGGCACGCTTGTCGAAGGCGTTGACGTAGGCGTGCATGACGGCGGGCGTGTCACGCGCCGGGTCGACGCTCACGAACAGGATGCGCGCGTCGTCCGCCTTCTCGCCCACGCGCTGCAACACCGCGTGCAGCCGCGCCAGGGTGAGTGGGCAGACATCCGGACAGTGCGTGTAGCCGAAGTAGAGCAGCACGACCTTGCCGCGGTAGTCCTCGGCGGTGACCGCCTTGCCGTTGTCGTCGGTGAGCTGGAAGGCGAGGTCGGGCATGTGCCCGCTCACGTTGGTCAGGCGCCAGGGCAGGTCGTCGGCGCGATGGCAGGCCGCCAGCAGCAGGGCGGCCGCCAGCAGCAGGACGAGGCGGGCCGGCCGCCAGGGCTTCATGCAAGAATCGTCGCGATGCATCGCACCAGCATACGCCACCCGGCGCGGCGGGCGCGGTCGAGGAGGAGCCTGTGCGACAACCTGTCCCTGCCACGAGCCGTCCGAACGCCTGGCTGGTGGGCGCCGCCGGCGCCAGCGCCGTGTTGCTGGGCGCGTTCGGCGCGCACGCCCTGCGCGATGTGCTGGACCCGGCCGCCGCGGGGCTCTGGCACACCGCCTCGCAGTACCACTTCTGGCATGCACTGGCGCTGGTCGCGACCTGCCTGGCGCCACCGTCGCGCGCGCGTCGCACGGCGCAATGGGCCTTTGCCGCGGGCATCGTGCTGTTCAGCGGTAGCCTCTACGCGCTGGCGTTGGGCGCGCCGCGCTGGTGCGGTGCGATCACGCCGCTGGGCGGGCTCGCCTTCATCGTCGGATGGGTGGTGCTCGGCCTGGCGCTCGGCCGGGGCAGGGCGGCGTCATAGGGCTGTCACGGCGCGGCGCGATGCTGCATGCATGCGCCACGCTCCGCTCCCTTCGCTTCGCTCGCGCCGGCTTGCCCGGTGGATCTGGCCGGCGGCTGCGTTGCTGGCGGTGGTGGCGATCGGCTTGGCGCCCGTCACGGCCCAGCGGCCGGCGACGCAATGGATGCGCTGGACCGGCGCCGGCCAGGACTGGCTGCTGGTGGCCGACCGCCAGCACGACCGCATCAGCATCTACGACGCCCGCGACGGCCGGCCGCTGGGACGGCTGGACCGCGCCTCGGGCCTGGCCGACGTCGATCGCCTGGTGCTCGAAGGCCGTTGGCTGGTGGTGCTCGGCGACGAAGGACCGAGGGTCGTCCGCCTGCCCGGACTGAAAGCCGAACCGCTGCGCTGACGGCGCCGGGCGGCTGCCGGGGAACGACTGCATATGCCGCATCGTGGCGAGCCAGGCGGCCGCCCCCATCGATGCCGACACCAGGCCAACCGGCTCGCCATTCCCCGCGGTGGCGGCACCATCACGATCGCGCGTCGTCCGCCTCGTCGTCGGCCACGGGGCGTGGCGTTCCGGGCCTGAGCCGTCCGGACTTGCGCAGCGCCTCGCGCAGCACGTACTCGATCTGGGCGTTGACGCTGCGCAGCTCGTCGTCGGCCCAGCGTTGCATCGCTTCGAGTACGGCTGCGCTGATGCGCAGCGGATAGGCCTTCTTGTCCGCCATCGACTCAGCGGCGCCTCCGCCGCCGCGAAGCCGCGATGGCAACGATCAGGACCACGACGAAGGCGGCAGCGTAGATGGGCATCGTGGTCTCCTCAGCCGTACAGGGTGCCGGTGTTGACCACCGCCTGCGTGCCGCGCTCGCCGCACAGCACCACCAGCAGGTTGCTCACCATCGCGGCCTTGCGCTCCTCGTCCAGTTCCACCACGCCGCGGCGGCTGAGCTGGTCCAGCGCCATTTCCACCATGCTCACCGCGCCTTCGACGATGCGGGTGCGCGCGGCGATGATCGCGCCCGCCTGCTGGCGCTGCAGCATGGCCTGGGCGATCTCCTGGGCGTAGGCGAGATGGCTGATGCGTGCCTCGATCACCTGCACGCCGGCACGCTCCAGCCGCGCCTGGATCTCGTCGCGCAGGTGGTTGTTGATCACCTCGCCGTGGCTGCGCAGCGAAGGCTGGCCGTCCTCGTGCGCGTCGTACGGATAGCTCTGTGCCATCTGCCGCAGCGCCGATTCGCTCTGGATGTGCACGAAGTTCTCGTAGTCGTCCACGCAGAACACGGCCTCGGCCGTATCCACCACTTGCCAGACCACCACGGCGGCGATCTCGATCGGGTTGCCGTCGCTGTCGTTGACCTTCAGCCGGCCGCTCTCGAAGTTGCGCACGCGCAGCGAAAGCCGGCGCTTGCTGTAGAAGGGGTTGGTCCAGCGCAGGCCCTCGTCGCGCACGCTGCCGGCGTATTTGCCGAACAGCTGCGTCACCTGCGCTTCGTTCGGCGCGACCTGGAAGAAGCCCTTGAGCAGGAAGCCGGTGAGCATCAGCACCAGCGCCCCCGGGATCACGTGCACGGCCGGTTGCGGGCCGTCGGCGCTTGCCAGCAGCGTGAGCCCGGCGGCGGCCAGCAGCAGGCAGAACCCGACGAAGGGGATGCCGGCGAGCGAGAAAGCCTTGCGTTCGTTCATGACACTACCTCCCTGAAGTGCGGGAAAGTAGATATCAAATCGATATCATCATGCAAGTGCCGTCAGTGCCCCGGGCCGGCGCCTCCGCCGCTGCCGTTGCCGCCGCCGGCACCGCCGGCGCTGCCGCCCGGGTTGCCGCCGCCGCCGACCGGCGTGCCCAGGTCCGGCCCGGGCATCGCCTGGCTGATGTGCAGGTTGCCGAACAGCCGCATGGTGGCGGCGAAGTGCCAGGGATCGCCGTCGCCGGTGGCGAGTGCCAGGTGGGTGCTGTCGAAGTGCTTCAGTGCGGCGTCGAAGCTCTGCCAGCGGCCGTCCACCCAGGCCTGCACCCACTCGTGCGGGACGAAGGTGCGCATCACGCCGGCGAAGCGGTCGGCATAGACCATGCCGCTGACCACCCGCGCGGGAATCCCCTGCGAGCGCGCCATCGCGGCCAGCAGCACCGCGTACTCGGTGCAGTCGCCCTCGCGGCTGCGGACCACCTCCAGCGCGGAGGCGTAGCCCACGTCCAGGCCGTGCGCGGTGATGTAGTTGCTGACGAACGCGCGCAGCCGCCGCATGCGCTGCAGGTCGTCGCGCGCATTGCCGACCGCCTGGGCGGCCAGGCGGCGGATCGCCGGCGAGTCCGATTGCAGCCAGGCGTTGGGCTCGCTGTCGGCCGGTTGCGGTGGTGCCTGCCGGCCGGCATGGGCGCCCCCCACGTCGACCATCCAGTCGTCGCCGCCGAGCGGGGCGACCTGCTGCTCGTCGGTGGTCACGAACGGCTGGCCGATGTTGCCGCTGATGTGGACGCGGTAGCGCATCGGCACGGTGCGCAGGTAGGGAGGCAGCAGGCGTGGCGAATCCACCGTGGCGGCACGCAGCATGTCCACCGGCTGGTTGGGCGCCAACGCGCAGGCACGGTCGCAGGCGAGCATCTCCAGCGGCTGCCCCAGCAGGTACATCAGCCCCTTGCGCGCGATGCCCCGGTCGTCGACCCACAGGTCCAGGTCCTGGCGCCCGTGCGCCAGCGCCAGCGTCTGGCGCTGATGGCTGAGCCGCATCGCGCCGCCGGGCAGCGCGACCGTCTCGTCGCCCAGGATCTCCACGCGCACGTCGACCACCTGCTGGCTGGACGGATCGAACTCGCGCAGGTGGTAGACGTCGCCGGGCCGGCGGCCTGCGGCGACGATCGCCTTGCGCTGCCCTTCGGCGAGCAGGGCATCGCCCGGCCAGTCCATCAGTGCGACGCGGCTATCGCCGCCGACGGTGGTGACGACGCGGTAGCGCCCGGTGTCGTCCACCTGCGCTTCCACCGTGCTGTCCATCGACGACATGTGCGTGCGCGCGGCGAAGCCCAGCGGCTCGCCGTCGGGGCCCTCCAGGCTGCGGCTCATGGTGCCCAGGTGCATGGGCTTGCCCGAGCGGCTGAGGTCCAGCGCGAGTGTCTGCGTGGTGACGACGACACCGCCGTCGTGCTGGCGCTCGACCTCGACGTGCCCGACCTTGCGGCCGCCGAGCAGCACGGTCATCCAATCGGTCTGCGGCGTAGCGGTGCCGTGCGCGACAGGTGCGATGCCCAGCAGCAGTAGGGGCATCAGGAGCAACAGGACGCGGCGCATGGTCAGCCTCGGGGACGGATGACGAGCCCAGTGGAACCGTTCGCGAAGGCCGCGTCAATGCGCAGCGCAGCGTAGCCCTACAATGCGCCCTTTGCCACGGAGCCGCCACCGATGAAGCCGTTCGCCACACCCTTGTCCGATCGTGCGCTGCGCGTGATGCTGCTGGGCTCCGGCGAGCTGGGCAAGGAAGTGGCGATCGAGCTGCAGCGCTTCGCCGTCGAGGTGGTCGCGGTGGACCGCTACGCCGGCGCACCGGCCATGCAGGTGGCGCATCGCAGCCACGTGATCGACATGCTCGACGGCGCTGCGCTGCGCTCGCTGATCGCACGCGAGCGGCCGGACCTGGTGGTGCCGGAGATCGAGGCGATCCACACGCCCACGCTGGTCGAGCTGGAGCAGGAGGGCCTGCGCGTGATTCCGACCGCGCGGGCCGCCTGGCTGACCATGGACCGCGAGGGCATCCGCCGCCTGGCCGCCGAGGAACTGCGCCTGCCGACCTCGCCCTACCGCTTCTGCGACACCGAGGCGGAGTACCGCGCCGCCGCCGCGGCGGTCGGCTACCCGTTCGTGGTCAAGCCGGTGATGAGTTCCTCGGGCAAGGGCCAGAGCACCGTACGCGATGCTTCCGAACTCGCGCAGGCGTGGACCTACGCGCAATCGGGCGGGCGCGCCGGGCAGGGGCGGGTCATCGTCGAGGGTTTTGTCGACTTCGACTACGAGATCACTTTGCTCACCGTGCGCCACCGCGACGGCACCAGCTTCTGCCTGCCGATCGGCCATCGCCAGGAGCGCGGCGATTACCGCGAATCCTGGCAGCCGCAGCCGATGGGCGAGGCGGCACTGGCCGAGGCGCAGCGCCAGGCCGCCGCGATCACCGCGGCGCTCGGCGGCTGGGGCGTATTCGGCGTGGAGTTCTTCGTCAAGGGCGACGCGGTGATCTTCTCCGAGGTCAGCCCGCGCCCGCACGACACCGGGCTGGTCACGCTGGTGTCGCAGGAGCTTTCCGAGTTCGCGCTGCACGCGCGCGCCATCCTGGGCCTGCCGATTCCGGCGATCCGCCAGCTCGGGCCGTCCGCCTCCTGCGCGGTGCTGGTCGAGGGCGAAGGGCGTGCGCCGCGCTACCACGGCGTGGCCGAGGCGCTGGCCGAGCCGGACACGCAACTGCGCATCTTCGGCAAGCCCGAGGTGAAGGGACGCCGGCGCATGGCGGTGACGCTGGCGCGGGACGCCACGGTCGAGGCCGCGCGTGCCAAGGCGGTGCGCGCCGCCGGCCACCTCGAGGTCGAGCTCTAGCCTCTACCAGGCGTCGCGGGTCCATCGGCTGCGTCGTTGGGCTAGGCTTGCCACTCCACATCCGGGGGGCGGTCGATGGCATCGGAAGGCTTCTCGCACTGGCTGATCGTGCTGGTCCAGACGCTCACGGCGCTGTTCATGCTGGCGCTGGTGCTGGCGGCCGTGATGGTGGTGGCCGTGTGGATCGGCGACCGCTACCAGACCGGCAATGCAGTGCTGCGCAACTTCCCGGTCATCGGGCACTTCCGCTACGGCTTCCTGCGACTGGGCGAGTTCTTCCGGCAGTATCTGTTCGCCAGCGACCGCGAGGAGCTGCCGTTCAACCGGGCGCAGCGCGTGTGGGTGTACCGCGCGGCCAAGAACGCCGACACCACGGTCGGCTTCGGCAGCACCCGCGACCTGTCCGCCGAGGGCGTGCCGTTCTTCGTCAACGCGCCGTTCCCTGCGCTGGACGGCCAGCACGCGCCGCCCAGGCCGGTGCGGATCGGGCCGTACGCGCGCGAGCCCTACGACCACACGGCGTTCTTCAACATCTCGGCGATGAGTTTCGGGGCGCTGTCGGCGCCGGCGGTGCGCGCGCTGTCCCATGGTGCGGCCAAGGCCGGGATCTGGCTCGATACGGGTGAGGGCGGACTGGCGCCGTACCACCTGGAAGGCGGCTGCGACCTGGTGTTCGAGATCGGCACCGCCAAGTACGGGGTGCGCACCAGCGATGGCCGGCTGGACGACGACCGGCTGCGCGCGATCTGCGCGCACGCGCAGGTGAAGATGGTCAGCATCAAGCTGGGACAGGGCGCCAAGCCCGGCATGGGCGGCCTGCTGCCGGGCGCCAAGGTCACGCCCGAGATCGCCGGTATCCGCGGCATTCCGGTCGGCGAGGACTCGCAGAGCCCCAACCGCCACCTGGACATCGCCAACGTGCCGCAACTGCTCGACGCCATCGCGCACGTGCGCGAGGTCGGCGGCAAGCCCACCGGCTTCAAGGCGGTGCTCGGCAACGCGGACTGGATCGGCGACCTCTGCGACGAGGTATGGCGGCGCGGCATCGAGAGCGCGCCGGACTTCATCATCGTCGACGGCTCCGAGGGCGGCACCGGCGCGGCGCCCCAGACGCTGATGGAAGGCATGGGCCTGCCACTGCACGAGGCGCTGCCGGCGCTGGTCGACACGCTGATCGCCAAGGGTCTGCGCGAGCGCATCAAGGTGATCTGCTCGGGCAAGTGCATCACCGCCTACGATGTGGCCTGGGCCCTTTCGATGGGCGCCGACTTCGTCAATTCGGCGCGAGGATTCATGCTGGCGCTGGGCTGCATCCAGTCGCTGCAATGCAACCGCAACACCTGCCCGACCGGCATCACCACGCAGAACCCCAGGCTGCAGCGTGGCCTGGTGGTGACCGACAAGGCCGAGAAGGTCTACCACTACGCGCGCAACCTGATGCACGAGGTCGGCATCATCGCGCACAGCTGCGGCGTGGAGGACCCGCGCCAGCTCGATCGCACGCACTGCCGGGTGGTGGGCGACGACGGCCTGTCGGTGCCGCTGGTCAGGCTCTTTCCCTATCCGCAACCGGGTTCGGCGCGGCCGCGCGGAGGCGAGGCGTGAGCGCGGCGGACCGCCATCTGGATCTCGGTTGCGGCAAGTTCCCCCGCAACCCCTACGGGCGTGGGGAACTGCACGGCATCGACGTGCGTCCGCCGCCGCCAGGGGCGGCGTTCGAGCATCACGTGGCGAACCTGGCGGTGGAGCCCATTCCCTACCCCGACGCGAATTTCGCGTCGGTGTCCGCCTATGACTTCATCGAACACGTGCCGCGCGTGCTGCCCACGCCGGACGGGCACGGCACGGTGTTCCCGTTCGTGCGCCTGATGCAGGAAATCTGGCGAGTACTGCTCCCGGACGGTCGCCTTTATGCGCTGACGCCGGCCTACCCGAACCCGGAAGCGTTCGTCGATCCCACCCACGTCAACATCGTCACCGAACGCACCCACGAGTACTTCTGCGGCGAGCATCCGCCGGGGCGCATGTACGGGTTCAGCGGCCGCTTCGAGGTGGTGCGTGCCGAGTGGGCGCACATCCATGACGCCTACAGCGCGGTCGCCGGCTCGGCCGAGAACCGCCGCCCGCCCGGCACCCTGAAAAGGCTCGCCCGCCGGCTGCGCACGGTCTCGCGGCAGCTGCGCGGCAAGGACACCGCCGGCTACGGGCGCAAGGTGTACTTCCTGTGGGAGCTGCGCGCGGTCAAGTGAGTCCGCGGCGGCTACGGCATCGGCACCCAGCCCTCGCGGGTGCGGATCTGCAGGGGGCGGAAACGGCGCTTGTAATCCATCTTCGCGTGGCCGTCGATCCAGAAGCCCAGGTACAGCCACGGCAGGCCGCGGCGGCGGGCCAGCTGCACCTGCTGCAGGATGGCGTAGGTGCCGAGGCTGCGCGCGCTTTCGTCCGGGTCGAAGAAGGTGTACACGGCCGACAGGCCGTTGAGGCAGACGTCGGTCACGGCCACCGCCAGCAGCCGTGTGCCGAGGCGGAACTCCAGGAACAGGGTCGGGCTCCAGGGCGCCGTGAGGAAGCGGCGGAAGTCGCTGGCATCGGCCTCGTCCATGCCGCCGCCGCTGTGGCGGGTGCGCAGGTAGCGCTCGTACAGGGCGTGGCGCTCGGCGTTGTAGCCGGCCATGCACTCGACCACGCTGATGTCCGCGTTGCGCTTGAGGCACCGCCGTTGAGCCCGGTCCGGCACGAAGCCCTCCACGTCGATGCGGCAGGGCGTGCAGGCCCGGCATTGCGGGCAGTTGGGGTAGTACAGGTGGCCGCCGGCACGGCGGAAGCCGCGCTCCAGCGCGGGGCCGTAGAGCTGGTCCAGCCGCGGCGCGGCCGGATCGATCACCAGGTTCTGCGCCGTGCGCTCGGCGTAGTAGCCACAGGCATGCGGCAGGGTCTGGAACAGGCGGACGCGTTCGGAGCGCATGGGCTCGATTCTATGACCGGCCCTGCGTCGGGTTGCAAATTTTCCGAGAAGGCCGCCTTGATCCTGGTCAGGCCGGCCGGCTAGATCTTGCCCATGTAGCGCAGCATCAGCACCACGAAGGCGGCCGCCAGCGCCAGCAGCACGATGCGGCGTACGCGCGTGGCGACGCTGGCGCGGCGCATCTCCGGGGTGGGGTTGCGCGCCATGGCGAGCTCCTCGCCGTGGCGCACCATCGGTTCGATGCCCAGCCCGCGCAGCAGGGCGCGGGCCTGGGTGTAGTCGTCCGCCCGGTTGACCCACACCTGCGGCCAGCTTTCGCGGTTCTCGCTGCGTTGCGAGTAGCTGAAGCGCTGGTAGCTGGGCCGGTTCCAGTTCGAACGCCCGGTCACGGTGCTCTCGATGCCGTGTTCGGCGAGCAGGGCGACCACGCGGTCGATGTTTTCCTGGCGGGGCGAGGTGTAGAGCGGACGCATGGAGGGAGTTTAGCCCCCCGCGCGGTTCCGTAGGAGCTCGCGTGCCGGTGCCGACGGGCACGGTGCCCGATCGCGGGACATCACCCGCCGCGCAGGCGGATCAGGCCTTCCTGCGCCGTGGAGGCGACGAGCTGCCCGTCGCGGCGGAAGATCTGCCCGCGCGCCAGCCCGCGTCCGCCTTGCGCAGTGGGGCTGTCGAACGAGTACAGCAGCCACTCGTCTACGCGGAAGGGCCGATGGAACCACAACGCATGGTCGAGGCTGGCCATCTGCACGTTGTGGGTGAGGTAGGAGATGCCGTGCGGCAGCGTGGCCGTGCCGATCAGGTGGAAGTCCGAGGCGTAGGCCAGCATCGCGCGGTGCAGCACCGGCGAATCGCCGATCGGGGCCGTCAGCCGGAACCAGATGTGCTGGATGGGCGGGCGCTTGGTCGGGTGCAGTTCGTCGCGCGGCCACACCTGGCGGAATTCGAACGGGCCGTCGATGCCCAGCCAGCGCTGCAGCTTCACCGGCAGCTTGGCCAGCTCGTCGGGCGGCAGGTGCCGCATGGGTTCGACGTCTTCGGGCGCCGGCACCTCCGGCATGGCGACCTGGTGCTCGAAGCCCTTTTCCGGTTCCTGGAAGGAAATCGCGCCGTTGAGGATCGGCTGGCCGTGCTGGATCGCCACCACCCGGCGCGCGGAGAAGCTGCCGCCGTCGCGCGCGCGCTCGACCGAATAGACGATCGGCGCGTCGATGTCGCCGGCGCGCAGGAAGTAGGCATGCAGCGAGTGCGCTTCGCGCTTGGGATCCACGGTCTGCTGTGCCGCCGACAGCGCCTGCCCCAGCACCTGCCCGCCGAACACGAAGCGCGTGCCGATGTCCCGGCTCTGGCCGCGGAACAGGTTGTCCTCCAGCCGCTCGAGCTGCAGCAGCTCGACCAGTTCGTTGACGTGTTCTTCCCGCATCGGTGGTCCGTGGCGCAAGGGGGAGCGCGGATTATAGGCGCCTTTGCGCCCCCGCCCCTGGGGAGAGGGCTGAGGTGTGCCTGCGTTCGCGCGAGGGCGGGTCAGGCCCTGACGCGCTCCAACCCGCATGCGGGAACGATCGCGTCCCAGGGAAACAGCGGGCCGGGATCGAGCTTGCGTGGCACCAGGACGCCGGGGTCGTCGCTCGCCGGCACCCGCGCGGTGTCCAGGTCCTCGTGACCGGCGATGGCGCGCAGGTTGGGGAACTCCCGCCGCAGCTGCGCGAGCAGGGCGAGCAGCGCCTCGATCTGCGCCGGCGGATACGCTTCGCTCATGGTCTGGTTGCCGGCCGCGAACCAGTCGGGATAGCGCCCGCGGTTGACCAGCTCGATGCCGATCGAGTCCGCGTTGCGTCCGCGCACGTGGTGCGCGATGCGGGTGCCGGGCACGTAGCGCAGCACGCGGCCGTCGCGGTCGATGTAGTAGTGCCCGCTGTTGCCGGCGCCGCTGTCGTACAGCGCCTTCTCGCCGTACTCCCGCGCGGTGGCGAGGTCCGGCAGTTCGGTGCAGTGGATCACCACCAGCGTCACCGATGCCGCGGGCCGTTCCGGCAGGCGTTCGACGTAGGGAAGCGGCTGGTCGATGATCGCGGGCATGAAAGGAAGTCTCGCACGGCACCGGCTATCATGCGCGGTCCCACGGCCGGAGACCTCGCGATGCGCGGCACGATCCTTCTTTCGCACGGCGCCGACTCCAGCCCGGACGCCACCAAGGTGAGCGCGCTGGCGGCCGTGGCCGAGGCGCGCGGCTGGCGCACGCACCGCCTCGACTATCGCAAGGACGATGCCCGCGGATACGCGGGTTCGGTCGCGCCGCGGCTCGCGCGCCTGCGCGCGGCGATCGGCGGCTGCGAGGCGCCGCCGGTGCTGGTCGGTTCCAGCATGGGCGCGTTCGTCTCGGCGCTGGCCTCGCTGGAGCACCCGGTCGCCGGCCTGTTCCTGCTGGCCATGCCGGGCGCGATCCCCGGCTCGGACAACGCCCTGGACCTGCGCCGGGACGTACCCACGTTGCTGATCCACGGCTGGCGCGACGAGCTCTGCCCGCTGGCGGCCATCCGCGCCTTCGCCGGCCACCGCCGGTTGCCGCTGCTGGTGCTGGACGACGACCATCGGCTCGGCGCCAGCCTGCCCGCGATCGAGCGGCAGTTCGCGCTGTTCCTCGACACGCTCGCATGAACGCCTTCTTCGCCACCTGCCCGAAGGGCCTGGAATACCTGCTGCGCGACGAACTGCTCGCGCTGGGCGCGACCGAGGCGCACGAGGCGCTGGCCGGCGTCCGTTTCGCCGGCACGCTCGAGACCGCCTACCGCGCCTGCCTGTGGTCGCGCCTGGCCAGCCGCATCCTGCTGCCGCTGGCGGAGTTCGACGCGGCCGACGACGAGGCGCTCTACGCCGGTGTGCAGGCGATCGACTGGTCCGCGCACCTGGCGCCGCACGGCACGTTGGCGATCGATGCACACACCGCGCAGAGCAAGCTCACGCACAGCCAGTTCATCGCCCAGCGCACCAAGGATGCGGTGGTCGACCAGTTCCGCCAGCGCGAAGGCGCGCGGCCCGGCGTGGATACCGACGAGCCGGACATCCGCCTCAACCTGCGCCTCAAGCGCGACCGTGCCACCCTCTCGCTCGATCTTGCCGGCACGCCGCTGCACCGCCGCGGCTGGCGCGAGCAACAGGGCGAGGCGCCGCTGAAGGAGAACCTCGCCGCGGCGATGCTGCTGCGCGCGCAGTGGCCCGCGATCCATGCCGACGGCGGCGCGCTGCTGGATCCCATGTGCGGCTCCGGTACGCTGCTGATCGAAGGCGCGCTGATGGCGGCGGACGTGGCGCCCGGGCTGCGCCGCGACTACTTCGGCTTTCTCGGCTGGAAGCAGCACGACATCGTCCTGTGGCGCGGCCTGCTGGACGAGGCGCGGGCGCGGGCCGAGGCAGGCCTGCGCGGCTTGCGCCCGGCGTTCTTCGGCGCCGACGCCGACTCGCGCATGGTGCAGACCGCCAAGCGCAACGCCCAGGCGGCGGGCGTGGCGGGTTTCCTCACGCTGGAGAAGCACGACGTCGCCCACGCTGCTCCGCCGCCGGGGCAGGCTGCCGGCCTGCTCATCACCAACCCGCCCTACGGCGAGCGGCTGGGCGAGCGCGCCGCGATGCCGGCGCTCTACCGTGCGCTCGGCGATGTGCTGCGCAGCCGCTTCGGCGGCTGGCACGCCGCCGTGCTGGCGGGCGACGCGGAACTCGGCCGTGCGCTGGGCCTGCATGCCCGCAAGCGCTACACGCTCTACAACGGCGCGCTGGAGACGGTGCTGCTGACCTTCGATCTCTCGCCCCAGGCCACCGCGCCGCGCGAGCCCAAGCCGCTCTCGGCCGGCGCGCAGATGCTGAAGAACCGGCTGGAGAAGACCCTGCGCCACCAGCGCAAGCGCCTGGTACGCGAGGGCATCTTCTGCTGGCGCGCCTACGACCAGGACCTGCCCGAGTACGCCGCGGCGATCGACGTCTACGGCGGCGAAGGCGTCGAGCCGTGGCTGCACGTGCAGGAGTACCGCGCACCGGCGGACGTGCCGGTGGACGTGGCCCGCACCCGCCTGCGCGAGATCGTGCGCGTGGCCGGCGAGGTGTTCGGCGTGCCCCGCGAGCGCATCGCGCTGAAGACGCGCGAGCGCGGCAAGGGCGGCGCCAAATACGGCCGCTTCGACCAGCGCGGCGAGTTCCTCGAGGTGGAGGAGGGCGGACTGACCTTCCTGGTCAACCTCACCGATTACCTGGACACCGGCCTGTTCCTCGACCACCGCCTGGTGCGCGCGCGGCTGCGCGAGCTCGCCCGCGGCCGGCGCTTCCTCAACCTGTTCGCCTACACCGCCACCGCCAGCGTGTACGCCGCCGCCGGCGGCGCGCGTGACACCACCAGCGTGGACCTGTCGGGCACCTACCTGGAGTGGGCCTCGCGCAACCTCGCACGCAACGGCTTCAGCGGCGCCGCGCATCGCCTGGTGCAGGCCGACGCGATGGCCTTCCTGCGCCAGGACCGCGGGCACTACGGTCTGATCTACGTGGATCCACCCACGTTTTCCAACTCCAAGCGCGCCGAGGACTTCGACGTGCAGCGCGACCACGCGGCGCTGCTGCTCGCCTGCGCCGACCGGCTGACGGGCGACGGCGTGATCGTGTTCTCCAACAACTTCCGTCGCTTCAGACTCGATCGCGCGGCGCTGGAGGAGCGTTTCACGATCGAGGACTGGAGCGCCGCCAGCATCCCGTTCGACTTCACCCGCCGTGCCGACATCCACGGCTGCTGGCTGCTGCGGCCGCGTGCGCCGGCCTCGCCGTGGGAGCAGAGCCTCGACCACCTGCACGGGCGCCGTTGACGGGATCGAGCGGCGGGCGCCCTCGCGGCGGCCAGGGTCGGAGCCGGAGGCCCGGCGCGCCGAACGCGGATCAGGCGTGCGGCCTGGCGGGCCTGGGCGCAGTGATCCTCAGCACCGGCGCGCCCCGCCACGCCTTCAGCGGGAAGTAGGCCAGGTGGGTGGCCGGGTCGACCACGACCACGTGCGCGTTCGGTCCGAGCACCGCGCGGCCGAGCGGGCGCACCTGCCGCCCCTTCACCTCGAACAGCGCCACCTCACCCGATTCGCTGGCCACATAGAGCCAGCCGAGCGCGGGGTCCATGGCCAGCACGTCGGGATCGCCGCCGGTGTCGAAGGAGGCGACGACCCGGCGCGTGCGCAGGTCCAGCACCAGCAGCCTGTCGTTGCCCTCGCAGGCGATGAAGGCGAACCGGGCGGGGGCATCGATGAACAGCCCATGGTTGCCCTCGGCGCCCGGCAGGCGGATGCGCGCCACCACCGTGTCCGTGGCCGGATCGATCTCGGCCAGTTCGCCCCGCGTCTGCACGTTGGCGAAGACGTGACCCGAAACCGGGTCGAACTGGGTGTTGCCCACCTCGCCGCCCAGGTCGATGGTGGCCAGCCGCCGGTGGCTGCGCGCGTCGATCACCGAATCGGTGCCGCCGTGCTCGTCGGAGACGTAGAGCTTGCCCGCGCGTGGCACGTAGGCGATGCCGTCCGGATAGTCACCGGCCGGCGTGCGGGCGACGACCTTCAGGCTGTGGGCGTCGATCGCCACCAGCTCGTCGGTCCCGGTCGCCGAGGCATAGATGCGGCCCAGTGCCGGGACGGCCAGCACGCCGTGAACGCGGCGCACGCCGGGGACATCGGCGATCACCCGCCGCCTGTCCAGGTCGAACACGGTCACCACGTCGTCGCCGAGATGGGCGAGGAACAGGCGGTGGGTGGTCGGGTCGATGCTGGCATAGTCCCAGCGCGTGGCGTGGCCGCTGAGCGGGACGTCGGCAAGCACGCGCAGTGGCCAGGCGGCATCGGGCGTGCTCGCGCAGGCCGCGGCGGCGGCCCACAGGGCCGCGCCGACGGCCGCCGAATACTGGCGTCGGAACCGGGCTGGAAACATGGTGCGCCTCCACGATCCGTCGGCATCGTGGCGCTTATACCGCCCCTGTGGTATCCAGCGCATCAAGCCGATCATCCGCTGGCTGTTCCGGCGAGTCCCAGGAGCGTCCATGAACCCCCGCGTCCCGTGCAGGCCCGATCGCCGGTCGTGTCCGCCCGCTCCTGCCCGGCGGGTTCGCCGTGGCCGATGACACGCTGCCGGCGGTCTCCCTCGGCGAGGCGACGCGCGTCTGGGCCAAGATCGGCCTGCTGAGTTTCGGCGGCCCGGCCGGGCAGATCGCGATGATGCACCGCGAGCTGGTGGAAACCCGCCGCTGGATCAGCGACGCGCGCTTCCTGCACGCGCTCAACTACTGCATGTTGCTGCCGGGGCCGGAAGCGACGCAACTGGCCATCTACATCGGCTGGCTGCTGCACCGCACCGCCGGTGGGCTGATCGCAGGCATCCTGTTCGTACTGCCTGGTTTCATCACCATCCTGGCGCTGAGCATCGCCTATGCGCTGTACGGGCAGGTGCCCTGGGTGCTGGCGGTGTTCGCCGGCCTGAAGGCGGCGGTGCTGGCCGTGGTGGTCGAGGCGGTGGTGCGGATCGGGCGCAAGGCGCTGAAGAACAGAATGATGGTGGCGGTCGCCGCGCTGGCCTTCGTGGCGATCCATTTCTTCCGGGTGCCCTTCCCGCTGATCGTGCTCGGCGCGGGCCTGTGGGGCCTGGCTGGGCGCTGGTGGATGCCGCGCAGCTTCCCCGAGCCGGCCTCGGCCGCCGCGGATGCGTCGTCCGATTTCCTGATCGACCGGCTGCTCGGCCAGGGCCGGCTCACGCACACCCGCCCCTCGGCGCCGCGCGCGATCCGCGTCACGCTGCTCTGGCTGGCGATCTGGTGGGGGCCGGTGCTGGCCGTGATGACACGGTTCGGCCCGCACAGCGTGCTGGCCCGCGAGGGCCTGTTCTTCAGCCAGACCGCCGTGGTGACCTTCGGCGGCGCGTATGCGGTGCTCGCCTACATCGCCCAGCGCGCCGTGGGCAGCTTCCACTGGATCACACCGGGCCAGATGCTCGACGGCCTGGCGCTGGCCGAGACCACGCCGGGGCCGCTGATCATGGTGGTGCAGTTCGTGGCCTTCCTGGGGGCCTACTACCACCAGGCCGGGCTGTCGCCGATGGGTGCGGGCATCGCCGGTTCGGTGCTGACCACCTGGGTGGCCTTCGCGCCGTGTTTCCTGTGGATCTTCCTCGGCGCGCCGTACATCGAGGCGTTGCGCAACAACCGTGCGTTGCACGCCGCGCTTTCGGCCATCACTGCGGCGGTGGTCGGCGTGGTGTTGAACCTCTCGGTGTGGTTCGCCCTGCACACGATCTTCGCCGGTGTGGTCGAGCATCGCTTCGGGCCGATCCGGCTGGAGGCGCCGCAGTGGTCGAGCGTGCATGGCCTGGCGGCGGCGCTGGCGGCCCTGGCGCTGGTGGCGATGCTTCGCCTGCGGCTGGGCATGGGCTGGGTTCTGTTCGGCAGTGCGGCGGTCATGTTCGCCTGGCGGGCGTGGAGCGGGCAGCTCTAGCCCCGTTGCGCTCGCGTCCGCTTAAGTGGCGATTAAGCCCGCCGGCGGGAGGATCGGCGCCAAGGGCACACCGCCCGACGGAGGTACGCAACATGACCAAGCGATGGCTCGGCAAACCCGTCCTGGCAACCGCCGCGCTCCTGCTGGCCGCGGCCACGGCATGGCCGACGGCGGCCGCGGCGCACGGCTGGCACGACCACGGCTGGCACGGGCGGGGCCATTACGATCGCGGCTGGCGCGACGGCTACCGCCACGGCTACTGGAGCGGCGGCCGCTGGATCGCCGGTGCGATCGTCACCGGCGCGGTGATCGGGCTGGTCGACAACGCGCTGAATCCGCCGCCGCGCACCGTGATCTACGAACGGCCGGTCTACCGCCGTCCGGTGCGGGTGATCTACGAGGAGCCGGTGGTGACCCGCCGCGTGGTGGAAACCCGCACCGTCTACGAGGACCGTTACCCACCCACCCGTTACGTGGGCTATTACGGCGACGACGACTGACGCCGCCCTCGGCTCGAAAGGAAAAGGCCCGGTCGACGCCGGGCCTTTTTCGTGCAGTTCGCCGTCACGGCGAGGAAGGCGGTTCCGCGCCGGTGCCCTGGCGCTTGGCGTGCAGGCGCATACGGTCGAACTCGCCCTTGTCGATCAACGTGACCGAAGCGATCCCGCACGGCGGCTGATCGCGCGCGCTTACCGTCTCGCCGACTTCGCCGCAGATGCGGCCGCTGGCGTTGGCCTTGTTGGATTCGTTCGCATGCAGCCACAGCCCGGGCACGCCGATGCCCAGCCGCGGACAATCGGCCTGCAGGCGTACCCGGTAGCGGTAAGGCCCGGTGCGGACCAGGGCGGTGCGCTGGTCGACCACGTACCACTCGTTGATCTTGTCCGTCTGGATGCATTGCGCGTACGGCAGCGGCTTGTGCTCCGAGGCATGGCCGGCGAAGGCCGCGGCCGTCGCGGCGAAGGCGAAGGTCAGCAGGGAAGGCAGGCGTTTCATGGGTTCTACCTCGCTGGGGAAAGAGGGGCCGCATCCAGCATCGCGCGCGCGGGGCGGCGGCGCCAGTGGCGGCAGCAAGAAAACTGCCATCGGCCGATCACGGTCATTGAACGATCGCTGCGGCATGCTTGAACCATGCCAGCGAAGCCGTCCTTCCTTGGATATGGTGCCGGTACCGGTGCGCACGACCAGGCACCCCGCACGGAACAGGCCATGGCGCAATTGCGTCCTGGCCACGCGCTGGCGCAGCGTTATCGGCGCACCCGCCAGCATACGCTCGCGCTGTGCGAAGGCCTTTCGGCCGAGGACATGATGGTGCAGTCGATGCCCGACGCCAGCCCGGCGAAATGGCATCTGGCGCACACCACCTGGTTCTTCGAGCAGTTCGTGCTCGGTCGCGACCCGCGCTACCGTCCGCGCGATCGGGCCTGGCACTACCTGTTCAACTCGTATTACCAAAGCGTCGGGCCGATGCACGCGCGCCCCCGGCGCGGGCTGCTCTCGCGGCCGACGCTCGACGAGGTGCTTGCCTATCGGCGCCACGTCGACCAGGCGGTCGGCGAGGCGCTGTCGCGCGATGACGACGACGCGCGGGCCGCGCTGGTGGAGCTGGGGCTGCAGCACGAACAGCAGCACCAGGAACTGCTGCTGACCGATGTGCTGCATGCGCTGTGGTGCAACCCGCTGCTGCCGGCATGGCGCGAGGACGGGGCGCCCGAGCCGGCGGGCGAGACCGTGCCGTTGCAGTTCCTGCCGGGCGCCGAGGGCGTGGCGGCGATCGGCCATGCCGGCCCGGGCTTCGCCTTCGACAACGAGACACCGCGCCACCGCGTGATGCTGGCGCCGCATGCACTGGCGAACCGGCTGGTGACCAACGCCGAGTATGCCGCCTTCGTGCACGACGGCGGCTACCGCGAGCCATCGCTATGGCTCTCCGACGGCTGGGCCATGGTGCAGAGCCAGGGCTGGCAGCGGCCGCTGTACTGGCAGCCCGACCTGGCCAGCGCGTTCGGCCCGGGCGGCGTGCGCGCGCTCGATCCGGCCGCGCCGGTCTGCCACCTGAGCTACTACGAGGCGGAGGCCTTCGCGCGCTGGGCCGGCGCGCGGCTGCCCACCGAGGCGGAATGGGAGGCGGCCGCCACCGCGTTGCCAGTCGAGGGCAACCTGCTCGACGACGTGCCGCGTCCGCCGCGCGCCGCGCGCGGCAGCGGACTGCTGCAGATGTACGGCGACGTGTGGGAATGGACCGCCTCGCCGTACGTCGCCTATCCGGGCTTCCGTCCGCTGCCCGGCTCGCTTGGCGAGTACAACGGCAAGTTCATGTGCGGGCAGTGGGTGTTGCGCGGCGGGTCCTGCGCCACGCCGCGTGGCCACGTCCGCGCCAGCTACCGCAACTTCTTCCCGCCGCACGCACGCTGGCAGTTCGCCGGGCTGCGCCTCGCGCAGGACCGCTGATCACCATGGAGACCGACACCGCATGAGCATGCACGTCTTCGACCTGCGCGACGACGGCCGCACCCCGCCGGACAGCGGGCTGCTGGAGATCGTCCAGCGTGGCCTGCGCGCGCAGCCCAAATCGCTGCCTTCTTGGCTGTTCTACGACGAGCGTGGCTCGGCCCTGTTCGAGCGCATCTGCGAACAGCCGGAGTACTACCTCACGCGCTGCGAAACGGCGCTGATGCGAGAGCACGCGGCCAGCATCGCCGACACGCTCGGGGTGGACGTGCGCCTGGTCGAGTACGGCAGCGGCAGCGCGACCAAGACCCGGCTGCTGCTGGAGCACATGGCCTCGCCGGTGAGCTATGTGCCGGTGGAGATCTCGCCCCAGCCGCTGCGCGAGAGCGTGGCGCGCTTCGCCGAGCGCTTTCCCGGCCTCCCGGTGCAGCCGCTGGGCGCCGATTTCACCCGACCGTTGCGTCTGCCGATTCCGCCGCGCGCGCCGCGGCGCACGGTGATCTATTTCCCCGGCTCCACCATCGGCAATTTCGCCACGCGGGACGCGGTCGCCCTGCTGCGCAAGATGCGCGGGGAGATGGGCGAGAACGGCGGCATCCTGGTGGGTGCGGACCTCAAGAAGGATCCGGCGCTGATCGAGGCCGCGTACAACGACGCCGCCGGCGTCACCGCGCAGTTCACCCTCAACCTGCTGGCCCGGCTCAATCGCGAGCTGGGCAGCGACTTCGATCTGTCCGCGTTCCGCCATCGGGCGCACTACAACGCGCTGGCCGGGCGTATCGAGACCAGCCTGGTCAGCCAGCGGGCGCAGCAGGTGCGGGTGGGCCGCATGCTGGCGAAGTTCGGCGAGGGCGAGCCGGTCCGGGTGGAGATCAGCTGCAAATACTCGCTGGAGGACTTCGCCGCGCTGGCCGCCAAGGCGGGGCTCGAGGTGCTGCGGGTATGGATGGACCCCGAGCGGATGTTCAGTGTGCACTACCTGGTGCGCGCGGGCGTGGTGGCCCGCTGAAGAGGTGCGGGCACGGGAAGGGAACGGGCGGCCGCGGTAGACTTTCCGCCTCTTCGCCGAAGCCCCCGCCGTGACCACCAGCTTTTCCGCGGCCGTCCCGGATAGCCTGCTCGACGCCCTGTTCCTGCCGTTCGCCGCTGGCGCTCTGCGCCTGCCGGCCGACGGCCACGCCCTGTTCCTGCACGCCCGCGACGGCTTCCGGCTGCGCGAGACGGCGGGGGCCGGCTGGCTCTGCCAGCAGAGTTTCAAGCCCTTCGCCGACGCGCTGCAGCGCGCCGGCCGGCGTGTCGGCGAGCCGGCGCCGGACCGACGCTACCCGCTGGTGCTGCTGTTGCCACCGCGCCAGCGCGACGAGGCGCGCGCAGCCTTCGCGCGGGCGTTGCGGCACCTGGAACCCGGCGGCGTGGTGCTCGCGGCGGCCGCCAACAACGCGGGGGCGAAGTCGGCCGAGGCGGATCTCGCGCGGCTGGCCGGAGCGCTGCGCAGCCTGTCCAAGTACAAGTGCCGGGTGTTCTGGGCGACACCGCGGCCGGAAACGGTCGAGTCGGCCTTGCTCGAGGCGTGGCTGGCCCTCGACGCACCGCAACGCATCGAAGGGGGCTACCTGAGTCGCCCCGGCCTGTTCGCCTGGCATCGCATCGATGCGGCCTCGGCGCTGCTGGCGGCACACCTGCCCGCCGATCTCGCCGGGCGTGTCGCCGACCTGGGCGCGGGCTACGGCTATCTCGCTGCGCAGGTCGTCGCGCGCTGCCCGCAGGTGCAGGCGATCGATCTCTACGAGGCCGAGGCGCGCGCGCTGGAGCCGGCCCGCGTCAACCTGGCCGAGGCGTGCCAGGCGAGCGGGCGCGAGGACATGGCGGGCAGCGTGCACTGGCATGACGTGACCGCCGGCCTGGCGCAGCGCTACGACGCCATCGTGACCAACCCGCCGTTCCACCAGGGGCGCGCCGATCTGCCGGAACTCGGCCGCGCTTTCATTGCCTCGGCGGCTGAGGCGCTGCTGCCGCACGGCCGGCTGTGGCTGGTGGCGAACCGGCACCTGCCCTACGAGGCCACGCTGGCCTCGCGCTTCGCACAGGTGCGCACGGTGGCGGTGCAGGACGGCTTCAAGGTGATCGAGGCGGTGCGCGCATGAAGCTGCTGCGCCTGATCGCCAACCTGGGTTACGGCAGCCGCAAGGAAGTCCTGCAGCTGTTCCGCGAGGGGCGCGTCACCGATGCCGCGGGCGAGGTGCTCTACGCCGACGACAGGGTCGAGCATGCCCAGGTGCGGCTCGACGGCGAGCCGCTGGATCCGCCGAGCGGATTGGTGCTGCTGATGCACAAGCCGCTGGGCGTGACCTGTTCGCGCAAGGATGCGGGCCGGCTGGTGTACGACCTGCTGCCGCCGCGCTGGCGCCGGCGCGATCCTGCGCTCTCCACCGTGGGGCGGCTCGATCGCGACACCTCGGGCCTGTTGCTGATCACCGACGACGGCGCGCTGCTGCACCGGATCATCTCGCCGCGCGCGGAGGTCGCCAAGGTCTACGAGGCCACGCTCGCGCGCGACCTGCGCGGCGACGAGGAAGCCGTATTCGCCGGCGGCACGCTGCTGCTCGAGTCCGAGACGACGCCGCTGGCGCCCGCGCGGCTGCAGCCGCTGGGGCCGCGCCGTGCGCGCCTGACCGTCACCGAAGGCCGCTACCACCAGGTGCGCCGCATGTTCGCCGCCGTCGGCAACCACGTCGAAGCGCTCGAGCGCGTGGCGATCGGGCGGCTGACGCTGGAGGGACTGGCGCCGGGCGAATGGCGGGTGCTGGACGCCGACGCCGTCGCCAGGGTGTTCGAGCCGCCCGCGTCCTAGCACGGCGCGCCGCGCGCCCGTGCCGCGCTAGACCAGCCGCACGGGCGTGGGCAGCGCAGTGCCGTACCACTTGCGCCGCTCGTCCTGGCAGCCCGGGCTGCCCATCGCGTACTTGCGGCAGATCACGGGGCGCTGTTCGTAGATCGTGCAACGCGAGGTGTTGGGGTCGACGGCCGCACACCAGCCGTCCTCGCCCTTGGACAGTGTCGCCAGGCCGTGGCTGTCGTGGTCGACCAGCCAGGCGGGTACGTGGTCCTCGGGCATCAGCACCACGGTGAGGCGACAGCAGACCGCGTCGCAGGCCGTGCATTGCACGGAGGGGTCGACGCTCGCGGCGTACGGTTCGGTTTCGGTATCCACGCGCCAGTATGGGACATGCGACCGTGTCCTGCGCTGAACATGGCGACGGGCGCGAGCGCACCGGTCCATGCATCCGTGGCGCGCGCCCGTGAGAAGATCGAACCATGCGCTTCCGCTTCGACAACGCCTTCCTGCGCGAACTGCCGGGCGATCCCGAGCACGGCGCGCGCCTGCGCCAGGTCGAGGGCGCGCTCTACTCGCGCGTGCAGCCCACGCCGGTGAGTTCGCCGCACGTGGTGGCGTGGTCGGCGGAAATGGCCGGCACGCTGGGACTCTCGCCCGAGGACATCGCCACGCCGCAGTTCGCCGCCGTGTTCGGCGGCAACGCGCTGGCCGAGGGCATGCAGCCGTGGGCGAGCAACTACGGCGGCCACCAGTTCGGCGTCTGGGCCGGCCAGCTCGGCGACGGTCGCGCGATCTCGCTGGGCGAAGTGCTGGATGGGCAGGGACACCGCTGGGAGCTGCAACTGAAGGGCGCGGGCCCGACGCCCTATTCGCGCGGCGCCGACGGGCGCGCGGTGCTGCGCTCCTCGATCCGCGAGTTCCTGTGCAGCGAGGCGATGCATCACCTGGGCGTGCCGACCACGCGCGCGTTGTGCCTGGTCGCGACCGGCGAGGCCGTGGTGCGCGACATGTTCTACGACGGCCACCCGCGCGACGAGCCGGGCGCCATCGTCTGCCGCGTGGCGCCGTCCTTCATCCGCTTCGGCCACTTCGAGCTGCCCTACGCGCGCAACGACGTGGCGCTGCTGCGCCGGCTGGCCGACTTCACCCTCCGGCGCGACTTCCCGCACCTGCACGGCGAGGGCGAGCGGCTGTACGCCGACTGGTTCGACGAGGTCTGCGAGCGTACCGCCCACCTGCTGGCGCAGTGGATGCGCGTGGGCTTCGTGCACGGCGTGATGAACACCGACAACATGTCCATCCTGGGCCTGACCATCGACTACGGCCCCTACGGCTGGATCGACGACTACGACCCGGACTGGACGCCCAACACGACGGACGCCCTGCGCCGACGCTACCGCTTCGGGCAGCAACCCAGCGTCGCATGGTGGAACCTGGCGCGGCTGGCCAGCGCGATCTCGCCCCTGTTCGCCGATACCGCGCCGCTGCAGGCGGGCCTGGAGCGCTACGCGGCGGCGTGGGAGGCGGCCGATCGCGCCAACGTCGCGGCCAAGCTCGGCCTGGCGCAGTGCCGCGACGGCGACGTGGCGCTGCGCGACGGCCTGCATGCCTGGATGCATGCCGCCAGCGCGGACATGACGCTGACTTGGCGTGCGCTGCTCGCGGTCGATCCGGCGGCACCATCGCCCGTACCGTTCGCCGACGTCTGCTACGACGAGGCGCGGCGCGAAGGCGCCGAGCCGCTGCTGCGCGACTGGCTGGAACGCTACGCGAGGCGGCTGCGCGAAGACCCGCTGCCGCCCGAGTCGCGGCACGCGCACCTGCGTGCGGCCAACCCGAAGTACGTGCTGCGCAACTACCTCGCGCAGGAGGCGATCGACCTTGCGGAGCAGGGCGACTACACGCGCGTGCACGAACTGCTGGACATCATGCGCCACCCCTACGACGAGCAGCCGGGCCGCGAGCGCTACGCACGCAAGCGGCCGGACTGGGCGAAGCAGCGCCCGGGCTGCTCGATGCTTTCCTGCAGCTCGTGAAGCGGGCCTCCGCCGCGCGTAGCAGCGAGCCTGCTCGCGATGCGCTCCGGGCGTGGGCCCAAGCAAAGGCATCGGGAGCAAGCTCGCTCCTGCAGGCGGACGCATGGGCGCATCGGACAGGAAGGGTTCCGGATGCTTCGATGCGGCGCGAAACATCTCCCCGCCCGACCACCCAGCATGGGCATCCCCATCCACGAGGAGCCCCCATGCCTGCCATACTGCTCGCCGCCGCGCTGTCCGTCGCGACCGTCCAGACCGTGCACCTGCCGCTGCCGCAGACGCCGGACCAGCACCTGGCGGTGCATTGCGTCGCGCCCGCCCGCCCCACCGACCGCAGCGTGCTGTTCGTGCACGGCGCCAGCTTCCCGACCCTGCTCGCGTCCGGCTTCGCGTTCGCGCCCGGGGACTCCTGGCTGGCGGATGTGGCGCGGCGCGGCTACCTGGCTTGCGGCCTGGACTTCCTCGGCTTCGGCGACGCCAGCCGGCCACCGGCCATGGCGGGCGAGGCTGCCGGCGAACCGCTGACGCGGGCGTCGCAGGCCGCGGCACAGATCGCGCTGGCGGTCGACTGGCTGCGCACCGTGCGCGGCATGAAGACGGTGCACCTGGTCGCGCATTCGTGGGGCACCATCCCGGCGGCCGCCTATGCCGCGACGCGGCCGCCGGCGCTGGCGTCGCTGACCCTGTTCGGGCCGATCGTGCCCAAGGCGGGCGTGACGGACGAGCCGGTGCGCAGCGCGTGGTGGAATATCACCGCACAGCAGCGTTACCGGCAGCTGCGCTACGCGGACGTGCTGCCGCACGGCACCGTCTTGCTGGAGCCGGCCGTCGACGCGCGCTGGGCCGGCCGCTTCGCGGCCTCCGCTCCGCACGTGGCGGGCGATCCGCCCGGGCAGCTGCGCATTCCCTCCGGGCCGCTGGCCGACCTGGCCGACGCCGAGGCCGGACGCTACCCGTATGCCGCGAAGGAGGTCCGCGTGCCGCTGTTCGTCGTCTACGGCGACTACGACACGGTGGTGGACGACACGGGCGCCGCCGCCTTCCTGGCCCGTTTCACCGGCAGTCCGCTGCGCTGGAAGCTGCGCATCGACCCGGGCACGCACGTGATGCACCTGGAACGCGCGCGCCACTCGCTCTACGCCAGCGTGGCGGCGTTCATCGAGGCGGCGGAGGCGCGGCCGTGATCGCGGTAATCTTCGAGGTCGCCCTGCGGGAAGGCCGCTCCGAGCGCTACCTGGACCTGGCCGCGCGGCTGCGGCCGCTGCTCGAGCGCATCGACGGCTTCATCTCGATCGAACGCTACCGCAGCCTGGCCGAGCCGGACCGCCTGCTCTCGCTCTCGTTCTGGCGCGACGAGGCGGCCGTGGCGCGCTGGCGTGCGCTGGAGGCCCACCGCGCGGCACAGCGCGAGGGACGCGAGACGGTCTTCGCCGACTACCGGTTGCGCGTGGCGACGGTGCTGCGCGACTACGGCATGCACGAGCGACGGCAGGCCCCCCCGGACAGCCGCCACTTCCACGGGGACGGCGACGCCCGGTCGCTCTGACGGCGCGGTCGCTCAGCGCACGCGCTGCAGGGCACCCTCGACGAACTGCGCCAGCTGCGCCGCGCCGAGGGCACCGGGCTGGCGCGCGACCTCGCGTCCGCGCTCGAACAGCACCAGGGTGGGGATGCTGCGGATGCCGAAGCGCTGGGCCAGCCGCGGCTGCGCGTCGGTGTCGACCTTGGCCAGGCGCAGGCGCGGCTCGTAGCGGCGGGCCGCCTCCGCGAACACCGGCGCGAAGCCGCGGCAGGGGCCGCACCAGGGCGCCCAGAAGTCGACCAGCACGGGCAGGTCGCCACGTCCGGTGACGGCGTCGAAGGTGGCCCCGGTCAGCTCGACCGGCTGGCCGGTGAACAGCGGTGCCTTGCAGCGCCCGCAGCGGGGCTGCTCACCCAGACGCTCGGCGGGCACGCGGTTGAGCGCGGCGCAGTGCGGGCAGGCGATGGTCAGCGTAGTCATGGCATTGCTCCGGGGGCCTGCCGCCCATATGGCGGTCGCCGCCCCCGGTGCAAGCGGGCGCTACAGCGTCCAGCTGAGCGAGAGCGACGCGTTGTCGTTCCAGTAGCCGGCGCCGCCCCCGCTGACCGAGGCGACCGAACTGCGACCCACGCCGAGCCGCAGGCGCCCGTTGCCTGGCAACCGCCCTTCCAGCGACAGGCCCACGGTGTAGGTCGAGGCGCCGTTGCCGTCGATCCACTGCCGGCCCACGTCCGCGTTGGCGCGCAGCTTCCAGCCCGGATCCAGGCCGTACACGCCGATCAGCCCGGCCTGGGTCGCGCGGTAACGTGCGGGATTGAAGTAGACGCCGCGGCTGGGGCGGCTGTCGTGGAACAGCCGGGTGGACAGCTCCGCGCCCAGCGCGCCGCGCGTATCGGCCACGTCGAGCGGGCTGAACAGCAAGCGCAGGCCGCCGCCGTCGCGGTGGTTGCCGTCGCTGAACACCTGGCGGTAGGCGCCGGGCAGCACGTACCAGTGCGTGCTCGCGCGCAGGCTCAGGTCCAGCGCGTAGCGGTTGCCGATCAGCCGCTGCGCCAGCGAGGTCGGGGTGGGAACCGGCGCGCGCTCGACGCCCGCGGACAGGCCGAAGTCGTCGCTCGGCTGCACGGTCCAGGCGGCCGAGCCCTGCAGGAAGTGCCAGTCGCCGGCGCGGCCGCTGCCCAGCACGAGATCGAGCCGCTGGGTATCCGCGTGCCATTGCCCGAGCACGCTCGCACCGTATACGCGCCGGCTGCGGCGGCCGTCGTCGACCTCCAGGGTGTCGGCACGCGCGCCCCAGGCGAGGCTGGCGCTGCCGCGCGTGGCAGGGGCGCTCAGCGCACCCACGCCGACGTGCCAGGTGTCCAGGCCCTCGCTGTCGTGGCTGGCATCGAACGTCGCGTCGATGTGCGGTGCCAGCGCGTAGGCCATGTCGTCGCTGAGCAGGCGGAACTGGGTACCGAGGTAGCCCCCGGCGGGCGCCGGCGGCGCGGCGTCCAGATAGGGGCGGCCGCGCGGCGCCTGGTCGAGCGAGCGCAGCGAACGCAGCACTTCGACGGTGGGCCGCAGTTGGCCCGCGGCGAACGGTGCCACCAGCGCCAGCGCCTCGCGCGGGCGATCCTGCGCGTTGAGCGCCTGCGCCAGGCCGGTGGCCGCCACCTGGCGCGAAGCCTCGTCCGGTGCCTGCGCAAGGGCGGCGCGATAGGCCTCGGCCGCGGCCCGGTAGTCGCCCAGCCACAGCGTGGCCTGGCCCAGGCCGAGCTGGGCCGCGCAACGGTCCTCGCGGCCGAGGCCGGGATCGGCCAGCGCTGCGGCGAAGCGTGCGCGCGCCTGGACAGGCTGTTCGGCGGCCAGCGCCGCGCGGCCGGCGCGGATGTCCGCGGCGCCGGTCTGGGCATGCACGGCAGGCAGCGCCAGCGCGAGGGCAAGGCCGAGCAGGCGCCGCTTCATTTGGTCCCCCAGTGCTTGCGCAGGTTCAGCAGTTCGGCCAGGTAGCCGAGTACGCAGCCCGGCTGCAGCACCACGCCGTAGAACAGCGCGTAGACCAGGAAGCCGATCGGGTTGCGACGGACCTTCAGGCCCTGCGCGCGGAACATGCGCGACTGGATGAAGAACATCAGGTAGTTCACCGCGAACGCCATCGGCAGCACCAGCAGCGTCATCGGCCCGGCCAGCCAGTAGATGCCGAACAGTGCCAGCACCAGGCCCGGGATGAAGAACAGCGTGTAGACCACGTCCATGTAGGGGAACAGCAGGTTCCACCAGACGAAGAGCGTGCTCATGCGCCGCGCGAACAGCAGCCGCCAGTGCGCCTTGAAGGCCTCGATCAGACCGCGCGACCAGCGCTGGCGCTGGCGGATGAACTGCCGGAAGGTGGTCGGCGCGTTGGTGAAGGTGATGGCGTCCTCGCAGTAGCCCACGCGGTCGCCGCGCGCGAGGATGGCCCAGGTCAGCACGATGTCCTCGCCCACGCACTCGGGCCAGCCGCCGACCTCGCGCAGCACGTCGGTGCGGTACAGCGAGAAGGCACCCTGCGCCACCAGCGTGCCCTGGAACAGGCTCTGCAGCCGCTTGATCGCGGCGATGCCGTGGAAGTAGTCCCATTCCTGCATGCGCGTGACCATGTTGAGGCGCGAGTTGCGCAGCAGCACGGTGCCGGCGACCGCCGCGGTGTGCGGCGGGTCGCTGAGGAAGCGGCCGACCAGTTGCCGCAGCGCGCCCCGATAGAGGTAGGAGTCGCCGTCAAGGGTGATGGTGAGCGGGTAGCTGGCCTGCTTGAGCCCCTGGTTGAGCGCGTTCGCCTTGCCGCCGTTGCGCGGCAGGTCGATCACCTTCAGCCACGGATAGGACACGCTGTGCAGCTTCGCCAGCGTGCCGTCGGTGGAGCCGTCGTTGATCACCAGCACCTCCAGTGGCGCCGGGTAGTCCTGCTGGTCGAGGCTGGCCAGCGTGGCGAGGATCGACTCCTCCTCGTTATAGGCGGCGACCAGCACGGTGACGCCCGGATAGTGCTCGATCCGCGCCCGCGCCGGGCGGCGGTCGAGCAGCAGGCCGACCACCAGGAAGGCGTTCATGAAGCCGGGCAGGATCGCAATGCCGAAGATCACCAGGTGCGCCAGCGGAGCGCCGACGAGGGCGGAAAGGTCCCCGATCCAGCGATGCGCGAGCCGGTACGACAGCAGTGCCCAGCCGAGCGAGGCCAGCACTGTCAGCGTGAACTTCAAACGCACCGGCAGGTAGCGGCGCCGGGCCGGTCCCGGTATCCCCGGGGGCGGGGCCGTGGGGGCGCCTTCCTTGGGCACCGCCGGCGCAGGCGGCTCGAGGAGATCGGTAGTCATGCGTCGGTGTGCCTGGTTTGGGTTGGCGCACGCTCGTCCCCGCGTGCGAAAGGTGCCTGTCTGCCGGGGGAGCAGGCAGGCGCCGAGGTGGCGCACTATACACATGCATTTCACGTGCCGCGCAAGTTCTGTGAACCACGGCACGGCGGCGGGCGCCTCGATCTGCTTGACGCGCAGCCGCCTGCCGCGCGACCGAGGCGAACGGGAGCATGGCGGAAGGTGCCGCGCCGGGCCCAAAAGCGACGCGGACGGCCCAGGATGGACGGCTCAGGCGTGCTGCGGCACCGCCGGATGAACCGGCTCCCGTGCCGGAGGCGGGGCCATCCTTGCGGTCCAGGTCGCCGCGGCGCCCATGAACGCGGACAGGGCCGCCCGCAGCGAGGCATCCGCCAGGTCGCCCTGCGCGTCGAAGCGTTGCGCCGCGTGGGCGACATACAGCGTGGGCGAGGGCATCACCAGGGCGCCGCAGGTGTGCAGCACCTGGCGCAGCGAGGCCTGTGCCAGACGCGTGCCCCAGGGCCCGCTGCTCGCGCCGAGCACGGCGACCGGCTTGCCGGCCAGTACCTCGCCCTGCGGGCTTTCGCGGGACAGCCAGTCGAGCGCGTTCTTCAGCACGCCCGGCATGGCGTGGTTGTACTCCGGGGTGGCGATCACCAGCCCGTCGGCGGCGGCGATCGCCTGGCGCAGGGCGCGTACGCCCGCAGGGCCGGCCGGATCGGCCTGCTCCAGGTCCTCGTCGAACAGGGCGGCGGCGGCCAGGTCGGCGAAGACGGTCGCGTGGACGCCGGCCGGAACCAGGCCGGTGGCCGCCTGCAGCAGGCGGCGGTTCCAGGATTCGCGGCGCAGGCTGCCGGCGAGGCAGAGGAGGTGGCGGGTCGGGGTCATGGTTGTCTCCAGGGTCAGTGTTCGATCAGCAGCAGGCCGGCGCTGGCCAGCAGCAGGGCGCCCATGCCGGCGTCGAGGCCTCGACGGAACGGCGGGTGGGCCAGCCCTTTCGTCAGCAGCCGGCCGCAGGCGCTCCACAGCAACAGGCAACCGAGCGGGATCGCCACGAACAGCACGGCCAGGGGGATCCAGCCGCGCGCTCCGGAGGCGCCCCACGCCGCGACGACCGTCAGCGTCATCACCCAGGCCTTGGGGTTGAGCAGCTGGAAGCCGAACAGACCGAGGGCGGTGGCGGGCAGTGCGTCCGCCGGGGCGTCGGCGGGCGTCTCGCGCAGGCTCGTGACGAGCAGGCGCAGTCCCAGCCAGCCCAGGTAGGCCGCACCGCCGGCCCCCAGCCAGGTGCGCCACGCCGGATGGTTGCCGGTCACCGCGGCCAGGCCCGACAGCGCCAGCGCCAGCAGCGCCAGGCTGCCACCGACGATGCCGGCGATGGCGGGCAGGGCGGCGCGTACCCCGGCCCGGCTCGCGATGCGCAGCACCACCAGGTTGTTCGGACCGGGGGTGATCGCGGCGGCAAGCAGCAGGCCGGCGGGGGCGAAAAGATCGTTCATGGTCGGCTCGGTACACCGGCGGACAGGCCGGACAGGCGCCAGCTTGGCGCGGCAGGGTGGTCCAGAGGCGACCCTCATCGGTCTAGAATTCCGACCATGACCGATCTGCCGCTCAACGCCCTGCGCGCCTTCGGGCTGGTCTACGAGCACCGTGGGGTGCGCGCCGCCGCACGCGAACTGGGGCTGGCACATTCCTCGGTCAGCCGCCACCTGGGCGAGCTGGCGCGTTGGCTGGGCGTGCCACTGCTGCATGCGGCGGGCGGCCGCGCCGGCCTGGTCTTCACGCCGCAGGGCGAAGCGCTGGGCCGCGCGGTGCAGTCGGGACTGCGCGAGATCGAGCAGGCGGTGGCGTCCCTGCGCGAGGTACGTCCGGCCCATGCGGTGGCGTTGTCGACCACGCCGTCCTTCGCGATCCGCTGGCTGCTGCCGCGGCTGCCGGCCTTCGAGAGCGCGCACCCCCGGGTCGAGCTGTCGGTGCTGGTCGACCAGAAGCTGGAGGCCTTCGACGGCGGGCGGGTGGACCTGGCCATCCGCATGGGGCAGGGCCCCTGGCCGCAGCTGCATTGCGAACCGCTGATGGACGAGGCGCTGTATCCGGTGATGAGCCCGGCGTTCTGGCAGGCCCATGGGCGACCGTCCCGTCCTGCGCAGTTGCGCGGCCTGCGCCTGCTGCACGACCGCGACCCGCAGGCGTCGTGGGAGGCGTGGCGGCGCGTCCACGGTCCGGCGGGGCTGTCCCTGCAGGGCGGTGCGCGCTATGCCTCCTCGGACCTGGTGCTGCGCGCGGCGCAACAGGGCCAGGGCGTCGCCCTGGCGCGCCACCGGCTGGCGGCGCAGGACATCGAGACGGGCAGCCTGGTGCGCCCCTTCGGTGCGCTGGAGGTACCGCTCGGGACCGCCTACTGGATCGTGCGGCCGCAGGCCGCACCACCGCGCCCGGCGGTGGCCGCGGTGCTCGACTGGCTGCGCTGGCAGGCCGCCGGCCGCTAGGTGTGTAAACCCACCAGGTTGTTCATGGCAATGCGGGTGATAGGAGGCTGGTAGTCAACGCTGGCATGCGGACGGTGCCAGTTGTATTGATGCAGCCAGGTCAGCCAGTGGTTGGCGCGCTGGCCCGAGTGTTCATAGCTGCGCGCATAGGCCCACTCGCGCAGGGCCGTCTGGATGAAGCGCTCGGCCTTGCCGTTGGTGCGGGGGGTGTAGGGGCGCGTGCGTACGTGCCGCAGGCCCAGGCGGCGCAGCAGCCGCCGGAAGATGCGTGACTTGTAGCAGGAGCCGTTGTCGGTCATGACACGGGTGAACCGCACGCCCAGTGTGCGGTAATGGCGCAAGGTTTTGAGCAGGGCACGGCAGGCGGTCATGTGCGTATTCCGGGGAAGTTGATCACCTCATCCAGTGAAGGCTGATCATGCCGCTGGTGTTGAGCAGGTCGCTGGTGTTGAGCAGGTCGCTGGTGTTGAGCAGGTGGCTCATCCTTGAGCCTCGATATCGTCCCCTCAGCTTCGGCGGTTCGCCGTCTTGCTCTTGAGCTTTCTCATGGACTCTCCCTGAAGCTGGATTCGGTGGGCGCTGTGCACGAGACGATCGAGGATGGCATCGGCGATCGTCGGTTCGCCCAGGTAGGCGTGCCATTCGGTGATCGGTAGCTGCGAGGTGATGGCAACCGAGCCGCTGCCGACACGATCGTCGATGACCTCCAACAGATCCTGCCGGGCACGGCGCCCTAGCGGGTTGACGCCCCAGTCATCCAACACCAGCAGCTTCATGCGAGCGAGCTGGGTGCGAACCGTAGTGAGATTGCCTGCCTCGCGTGCAATTTCCAGCTCCTCCAGAAGGCGGGGAAGCCGGCGATAGACCACCGGCATGCCCCGCCGAGCCGCCTGATGCGCCAACGCGCATGCCAACCAGGTCTTCCCCACCCCGGTGGGTCCGGTGATGATCAGGTTCTGGTGCTGGGTGATCCAGTCGCAGGCGAGGAGCCCTTGCACTTGTTGCTTATCGATCCCTCGCCCCACCCGGTAATCGATGTCCTCGGCGCACGCCTCGACCTTCAGTCGTGCTTGTTTGAGCAGGCGGGCAAGCCGACGGTTCTCGCGAGTCACGCGCTCGCTGTCGACCAAGACGGCCAGGCGTTCATCAAAGGGGCTGTCCTGCAGCGATGGGCTGGCATGCTGCCGCTCCAGGGCGTCAGCCATGCCATCCAGCTTCAGTTCTCGCAGAGCGGTGAGGGTGTGTTGCCGGCTCATGCGCTGACCTCCTTGGCCGAAGCGAAATAGGCGCTACCACGGATATTGCGATGCGCAGGGAGTGCCGTGGCAGCTTCTTCTACGACATCGCCGCTGGCGTGATGCCGGCCGCTGCTCAGCAATGCGCGCACGGTTTTTTCCGAAGGTGAGCGGATATCTAGGGCACGCTGCACTGCGGACTCCAATTCCGCCGCACCATGTTTGCGTGTCAAGGCCTGAAGTCGGTCGCAACAAGGCAGACCGAGACCTGGGTGGGGCCGCTCAAACTGCTTTTGGACGAAGGCCGCCGTCGCCGGTCCGATGCTTTCGGCCCATCGGGCAAAGTGCTCCGGCGTCCTCGCGGCATACATCGCGTGGTGCTTGGGCAGGTGCCCAGGATCGGTGGTGGTGCCATCCGCGGCGCCGCGGCGATGGCTGGCGATACGGACCCCGCTGCAGTAGATCTCCACGGCATCGGCCGACAAGCGTCCCTCCACCGCGCACCCAATGTAGGTAAATGGCACCGAGTACCAGTGCTTGTCGAGCCGCACGTGATAGTCGGCTGGGACAGTCTGGGAAGCGGTCCAATCGCCGTGTTCGTAAGGCTGCTCCGGCAGCGGGCGAAGCGCTGCAGACTCGCTGGCTTCGAACCGCTCAAGGCGGGAGCCCTCCATCTTCTTGAACGGGCGGCGATTCAACTCGGCGACCAGCTCGGCAATGGCCTGGTTGAGCTCGGTCAGGGAAAAGAAGGTGCGGTGGCGCAGGCGCAGCAGCACCCAGCGCTGCACGATCAGGACGCTCCCCTCGACCTTGGCCTTGTCTTTCGGGCGCCGGGCACGAGCCGGCAGCACGACGCTGTCGTAGTGGCTGGCCATCTCCTGATAGGTGCGGTGGATGATCGGATCGCGACCGGCTCGCGTCACTGCGCTGCGCAAATTGTCCGGCACGATCACCTGCGGTGACCCGCCGAAGGCCTCGAACATCTGGACATGCGCCTTGATCCACTGCGGGACTTGCTGGCTCGGACAGGCAAGGGCGAACACGTAGTTGGAATAGCCCAGGACCCCGATGAACAACTCGACGTCGACACGCTCGCCGGTCTCCGGCTTGATGTAGGTCGGACGGCGTCCGGAGAAATCCACGAAGACCCGCTCGCCCGGCGCGTGGTGCTGCCGCATCACGGGATGGAGTTTGCGCAGGTAGGCCCGGTAGTAGTGCGAGAACTGGGAATAGGCCAAGGCGTGCTCCGGACACGCTCGGCGGTATTCCTCCCACAGCAGCGTACGGGTCATGCCCCGATGCTGCATCTGTTCGTGAACCCATGCCCAGTCAGGGTGCTGCTTTTCCTCGGTGCGGTGCGTGACGCGATTGAAGAGTGCATCGAGCTCGTCGAGGGGGCGCTCGGCCAGATCGGACCAGGTGAGCGAGTGAATGCGCACCAAGTGGCGGTAGCGTGCCACGGTGTTGTACGACCGGCCGACCACGCGGCCAATCTGACGGTTGGACCACGAGGTGGTCAGAACGAGACGTAGGATTTCCTTGAGGGAAGACATGCTGACTCCAAAGTTGCGCCACCGCGATTAGGTGGTGACATGGATATCAGCGGGCGCGACGCCGTCCGTCCTGCCTGCATGACTGCCAAGCGAGGGGCTTGACCGGTCGAGGCGGGAGGAGGACATTAGGCGCTGATGGGGTTCGCATCCATCGCACCTTGAAAGCCCGAGAGTCGCAAGCTCTCGGGCTTTCGCGTCTGGCGCTCCGCAACGGAAACTGGGCGGAGGACTTGAGCGCTAACGCATCGGCACCTCCTGTGCATCGGCAGGATCGACAGCACCTTGCCGCAAGGCTGCCAGCCAGGCCGCGATATCCCGAATCAGAGCGAATTTCCCGCGCCGGTGCGGCACGGCGAACACGGGAACCGGCACGGTCCCTCGCGAAATGGCTTGCCTCAGGGCCTCTGCGGTGGGGTATCCCAGCGCTGCCCGAAGCTCCTCGCCCCCAATCAGCGGTGTGCCGAAGCGCATCAAGAGGTCGCGCTCCAGCAGATCGGTCAGCGTGGGACTGTGAGGTGCGGCCATCGGCTCGGTCACGTCGGGTCACGACCGATGCTAGGGCGCCCGAGCCAGAACGGGTAGCCGGTAAATGCGGCCTTCGTTTTACCCTATTCTTGCGCCTAAGTGATTGAAATACCGGAGAACCGATGATTCTCTCAGAGGCCTGCGGAAAATCGGCACCAGGGCGTGGTCGGTCGCCCCTGCGGCAGCGCATCGACCAGCAGCGGGTTCAATTGTGGTTTCAATGGATTCAGCTGCGCTCCCAGGGCGCGACCTATTACGCCTTGGAAAAGCAGCTGATCGGCGACGGCTTCGGTCGCAATGCAGAGGGCGTGCTCTCGCACCGCCATCGAATGGCCCGCTATGCGCAGGGCAAACATGTGCCGCGTAGCGCCCTGATCGAGCGGGCCGAACTCGCATTCCCTCGCAGTCGAGCCCTGCTGGAACACGTGTACTGGGACATCATCGACCCGGAAAAGGACCTGATGACGCACCGGCCTCGATGGCTGGCCGGCTTGGGGCCGGAGACACAGCGGGTCCTGCATCGCTCCGGCTCCAGGGCCAGCGAGTTCATGGTCGATCGTGAAAAAACCTCACGCCGCCTGTTGCGGCGGCTGGAGCAGCTGGGCAGTTTCGAGGCCTTGGCCGCGACGGCATTGCTGCTGCGCGAGGCGCAGGCGGAGGGCCACGAATCGTTGGCCTATCAGTGTGCCCAGTCGTTCTGGGTCATTCTGCTGCTGATCGGCTCAACGGTGCCCTTCATCAATCTTCTGCCCGCGATGGCGGCCTTGGCGGGAGAGGCGCTGATTGACCATGTCCAGCACGATGACGAGCAAGTCGAGATCGCCACGGCACCGGTGCGGCTCTATGAGCAGATTCTTAGGCACCACTGCCTGGCTCGGGAAGATCGGGGACTACTGGATCCGCGTTGGAACAGTTGGGTGCGCTACCGACTTCAGCTCATGCGCGGAGACTATGGGTTTGACCTGCTGTTCGCCCTTGGGCTGCCGACGAGGGCGACTGAGGCGCTTCATGCGGACCCGGCGCGGTATCTCGCCTTCCAGAGGGACGCGTTTGTGCGGTGGAAGGCGTTGGACTACATCACTCAGGCGGAATGGGCTAAGCGGTCGTTTATGGACGACTGGGTCGCTTACATGGGTGATCCCGAAGGGCGCTGGCCCGAGCTTAGCGATGGTCCGGTGCCACTTGCGGAACCACCCTCTGACGGGTGAGCATGAGGCGGCAATCTACAGGGGAGTAGCGATGAGAAAGGGACTTGGCGGGTTTGTCCTGCCGCTATTACTGGCAATGGGCACCGCCCATGCACAGCCGGGCAAGGTCACGTATGTGTACACCGATCCACAGGGCACGCCCCTCGCGGAGGCGGACGCCAACGGGAATATCACAGCGACTTTCGATTACAAGCCATATGGTCAGGCGCTGGGCACTCCGCCCACAGGGCCGGGGTATACAGGACACGTAAATGATCCTGACACCGGACTCGTTTACATGCAGGCGCGGTACTACGATCCGATCGCCGGGCGCTTTCTAAGCATCGACCCGGTGGTGCCGAGCGCGGGTGCGCTGTTTGGCTTTAACAGATATGACTACGCAAATAACAATCCGGCCAATAATATTGATCCAGATGGTCGCGACAACTGCCCAGGGCAAAGTCGGTCGCAGTGCATACGTTCTGATTCAGGAACAGCGCGCGATCTTCGCTCAACTCCCCAACAAGACTCGGCTGCAATAGCGAACAAATCCAAGGTGGAAACGTCTCAAAGCCGGAGAAGGTTTTGGCCCTTATAGGGACCACGAACGTCACCGCGCAACCTGTGAATGGTCAGATCATCCAGACGACCGCCAAAGATGGGGTGAATCTGAGTAACTTACCGCCAGGAACAACGGCCGTGGAACATAGTCACATTGATGGAAAGACTCCCGGCGTTTCTTCAGACGGATTCGTCAGCCCGGGTGACGCTCAGCCACTGGGTCATGGGGTTCTCAACTATGCTGTAAGTGAGCGACGCGTAGCCAAATACGAAATCGTAGGTGGACGAATTCAGGTTACAGCAATCAAGGGCTCATTCACTCCTCGCGAGGCGAATAAGCTCGAGCAATCAGTGAACGCACAGCAGCAAGCAATTGATGCTGTAAGGCCAGCCGAATGAAAATGCTCTCACTACTCCTGGCATTTTTACTGGTACCAATAACCAGTTTCGGTTCAGTGACAGATAACTCATTGGACATACAGGCGTTAAACGCCAATCGCGCAAAATATGATGGCAAGCAATTGACCCTGCACGGCTTCCTTGTTATTGGACCGGAGTCGATGTACTTGGTGAAACGTCTAGGATATGACAAGGACTATTGGGCAAAAGATTCTGGCTGCCTAAGCCTTCTAAACACTGGCGATCTCGGCAACAAGGAAGATTTATATAATGGTAAATATGTCGAGATTACGGGCTTGTTTCGTGCGAATAATTATTCGTATGGAATCAGCCTGTCTGAGTGCGGCCTGACCGGGCTAGACATTAACGGCGACCCTGATAATCACATAGTGATTGAGCATCGCAGTCATGGCGAGCAGCCTTAGCTAGAGCTAGCAGAGCCTCTGCCCGTAATCTTAAAAATGGAGTAAGTAACTACGACGATCGTGATGGCCCAACAGTTGGCCTACCTGCGCAGCACCAGCACGGTGCTCAACACCGGCAGTGTGATCAACCCTAGTCGGACGGCTGGTCAGGGGTGACCGGAATCTGCAGTCATGCCACGCTCGTCAGGCTCGATGGTGCCGAAGGCGACCCGGGAATGGTCATCGATCGCCACATGGACGAATTCCCAGCCTGCGCCGTCCGAGGCGCCTTGGCGGTCCCCGGTGACGCGGTGCCCCGGGCGCCAGAAGCGCCCCAGCTTCTTGATGTCCAGGTGCAGCAGGTCACCGGGTGAGGGGTATTCGTACCGTTTGGACGGGCGCGCCGGCTCCAGTTCGGCCAACCGGTGGAGCCCGGCGCGCTTGACCAGGCGGCCGACCGTACTGGGGGCGACCGCCAGATGCTGGGCGATCTGCCGATAGGTCCAGCGCTCGCGACGGTGTTCCATGACCTGCTCCGCGACGGCGGCGTCCGTCGCATGCGGGCAACGGTGTGGCCGGGAGGACCGATCGAGCAGCCCGGCAGGCCCTTCCTCGCGAAAGCGCGCCAGCCACTTGTATGCCGTGCGCACACTGACCCCAGCTGCATGGGCCGCCTCCTCCACCCGCAGGCCGTGATCAAGCACCCGCTGCACGAGCAGGGCTCGACCTCGAGGCGTAAGACGGGCATGTTTATGCAGGTTCATCCGGGGTTCCTGGTGTGCTGGTTGGGTCGCACCTCCAGAATCCCGGGATCGCCCCGGGTGAACAACCTACTGAGAGATCACAGCTAGGTCGGGCCGGCGGCGTCGCTAGGGCTTGCGCGCGAGCCGCGGACGGCGCTGCCACAACAGCACCGGTACCCCCAGGGCGACCAGCACGCCGGCCCACAGCAGCGATTCGGTGCCCGTGCCGGCCAGCGCCCACAAGGCGTAGGCCAGCGCGCCCGCCGCCACCAGTCGGCGCGGCCAGCGTGCGCCCGGCTCGACGCGCCACCATGCCAGCACGCTGACCACGTAGGGCAGCAGCGTGGTGGCGGTGGAGAGCAGGATCGAGAAGGTGAACAGCGCCACCAGCGTGCGGCTGTAGTTGGCCACGATCAGTGCGCTGGCCAGGCTGCTGCTCAGCAGCAGGCCGAAGGCGGGCGTGCCACGCGCGTCCAGCCGGCCGAAGCGGCGCGGGAACAAGCCATCCTGTGCCGCCGCCAGCGGCGTCTGCGCCTGCAGCAGCACCCAGCCGTTCAGTGCGCCGAAGCAGGAGACCGTGGCGACCAGCGCCAACGCGAATCCCGCCGCGGGGCCCCAGGTCCGCGCCGCGGCCGCCACCATCGGCGCCGCCGAACGCTGCAGTTCGCCGATCGGCAGCAGGCCGATCACCACGGTGCAGGCGAGCATGGTGGCCAGGCCCGCGACCAGCATGCCGATCACGGTGGCGCGCGGCACCGTGCGTTCCGGGTCGCGCACCACGCCGGTGGGCACGGTGGCGGCCTCGAAGCCGAGCATCGCCCACAGCGTCAGCGCAGCCACCGAGGTGGCCACGCCGAACAGGGGCAGGCCGCTCGGGTTGAACGGGCGGTACGCCGCTGCATGCACCCAGCCCAGGCCGATCAGGCCGAACAGCACCAGCGGCACCAGCTTGAGCAGGGTGGTGAGCATCTGCACCCGCGCCGCCTCGCGCACGCCGGCCAGGTTCACCGCGGTACAGGCCCACAGCGCGCCCAGTGCGCAGGCGGCCGCGCGCACCGGCGTGGCGGTGGCGGCGGGCCACACGGCGCCGAGGCTGCCGGCAAAGGCCACCGCGATGGCCGCGTTGGCGCTCCAGGTGCAGACCCAGTAGCTCCAGGCCACCACGAAGCCGACCCCGTCGCCGAATGCGCGTCGTGCGTAGCCGTAGGCGCCGCCGTGGTTGCGGATCGTGCGCGCGAGCCAGGCGTAGACCGTCGCCAGCAGCAGCGCGCCGGTGATCGTCAACGTCCAGCCGAGCAGGCTCGCCGCACCGTAGGGCGCGAGCGCCGCCGGCAGCAGGAACACGCCCGAGCCGATCATGTTGCCGACCACCAGCGCTATCAGCGCGGCCTGGCCGAGCGGCTTCACGTCACTGCCCATGGCTCTGCCTCCTGTGGACGATCTCCCGTCGCCCTGACTGCTCCCGCGCGGGCAACGGGGCCGGACGGGCGGCGATTCACGCGAACTCGCGGTAGGCGCGCCGCAGCAATTCGTGGAAATGGTGGACGGCGTTCTCGCGCAACGGGTTCAGCCGGCCGGTCTCGTAGGAGCCGGAAGCCAGCCCGCGCTGCACGTCCTCGCAGATGGTCACGTCCTCGTCCTGCACCTCGTCGCTGAAGGCAACGTCGCGCTCGCGGCGCGCGCGCGCCGCCTCGCCCGGATCGGGCGCGTAGTAGAAGTCGAACTCCACCCGGCAGCGGTCCACGCCCAGCGGCAGCACGCGGTTGGTCTGCAGCCGGCCCGGCAGGATGTTGAGCATGGTGTTGGGGTAGAGGAAGTAGTACAGCGCCTCGCCGCTGCCGTAGAGGTCGGTGCCGCTTTCCAGCGGGCTGTACTGGTAGGAGTACCAGCGCGCCGTCTCGGTGACGTAGCTGCGGTAGTCCAGCACGCTGTTGAGTCCCGGATGGATGTGCGGCACGTGGTAGCCCTCCAGGTAGTTGTCCACGTACACCTTCCAGTTGCAGGCCACGTCCCAGGCGGCGCGATGGTGGAACTCGAAGCCGGCCAGCGAGCGGCCCACGCCCAGCCGCGCGTCGATGCCCTCGACGAACTCGGCGAACGGCGGCGCGTCACCGGTGGCGACGAACACCAGCCCCTGCCAGACCTGCACGCGCGCTTCCGGCAGGCGGATCGACGAGGGGTCGAAATCGGGCGCGCGGCCCATTTCCGGCGCGCCTCGAAGCACGCCGTCGAGGCCGTAGGTCCAGCCGTGATAACGGCAGCGCAGGGCCTTGGCGCCCTTGCCGTCGCAGCTGGCCACGGGGCCGGCGCGATGCCGGCAGACGTTGTGGAAGGCGCGGATGGTGGAGCCGTCGCTGCGCACCACCAGCAGCGGCAGGCCGGCGATGGTGGTGACCCGGTGGTCGCCGACGCCGGCCAGTTCCGACTGGTGGCACACCAGTTGCCAGCTCCGCGCGAACACCGCCCGCGCATCCAGCGCGGGCATGCGCGGGTCGGTGTAGCAACGCGCCGCCAACGCGTGCGCATGGTCGAGCGGCTGGGCGGCGAGAACCTCGGGCGTGAGCAGATCGGGCATGGCGGCACCGCACTGGGTGGTTGGGACGCACGTTCGCCCGCCCAAGCTACATCATCAGCGGGCGCCGTAGAGCGCCTTGACGTCCTTCAGCAGCGCCGCCTGGCTGTCCGGGCGGGCGTAGAACATGTGGCCGCCGGGGTACTCCTTGACCTGCACGCGGGTGGGGTCGCCCATCGGCGGCATCTGGTCGACGATCAGTACCGAGGCCATGAACGGGCAGGAGAGATCGTCCCAGCCGTGCGCGATGAGCACGCGCAGGCCCGGGTCGTTCGCCACCGCTTCGCGCAATTGCGAGACCGAGCCTTCGATGGCGTCGTCGTCCTCGTGCCAGAGCTTGTTCACCTCGTAGCTGAGCGCGTTGTAGCGGCCGTCGTACTTCCAGCCCACGGTGCGCGTGACGAAGTCGACCATCGCGGTGGTGGTCGGCGCGATGATGCCGTTGAGGATCGGATCGCCGGTCATCTGCCGCGGCGCGTACGGGAACGGGTCCCAGGCGGTGACGTTGGAGTCGTAGCGGCTGCCCAGCTTGCCCTCGGCGCGGTACACCTCGCGCAGGTAGGCCTGCGTCTCCAGCCGGCCGCCGGAGCGGCGCACGAACAGCGGATCCAGGCCGGTCAGCTCGGTCACCTTCCTGACCACCCGCTCGGTCGCCTGCGGGTCGGAACGGCCGCGCATCAGGTCGACCGCATACTCGCCGCGGGTGTACTCGATGATCGGCGCCATCGCTTCGGCGGTGAGCTTGTGCTCGCGCTCCAGGTGGGCGGCCGCGATCGAGGGGAGGGTGAGCATCCACGGCAGCGGTGAGACGTTCTCGTCGCTGGAGGCCGCCGGATCGAGGTACGGCGAGACCAGCACCACGCCCTTCATCGCCACGCCCAGCCGGGTCTGCAGGTAGTCGGTGATACGCGGGCCGCGGAAGCCGCCGTAGCTCTCGCCGACGAGGTACTTGGGCGACTGCAGGCGGCCGTGCTTCACCAGCCAGTCGTAGATGATCCTGGAGAGGTACCTGATGTCGTTGTCGTGCTGTAGAACAGCTCCGTGGCTTTCTTGTCGTCCACCAGCGCGCGGCTGAACCCGGTGCCGACCGGATCGATGAACACCAGGTCGGTGAAGGGCAGCCAGCTGCCCGGGTTGTCGTGCAGCGTGGCGGGGTCGGAGGGGTGGTCGCCGTCCATGCCGAAGGCGACCCGCTTGGGACCGATCGCGCCGAGGTTGAGGTAGACCGAGGACGCGCCCGGGCCGCCGTTGAGCGCAAAGGTCACCGGGCGGTCGCGGCCGCCGTCCACCGTGTAGGCGGTGAACACCACCTCGGCGACGACGTTGCCTTTCTCGTCGCGCACCGGCAGCGAGCCGACCGTGGCCGTGTACTTCAGGGTGCGGCCGTCGATCTGCGCGCTCTGCTGCACGTGCGCGTCGGCCGGGAAGGGCGGCAGGTGGTAGTCGCCGTGGTCCGCGGCGGCGGGCTTCGCGGCGTCGGCGGCGAAGGCCGGAGCGGCGGTGCCGGCCAGTAGCGAGGCGGCCAGCAGGGTGGCTTGCAGGGTCTTGCGCACGTGGAGATTCCCCCTGGAACGAAAGCTCCCAGCCTAGCGGCTGGCACCGGGGCGGGACTGTGCCCAAAGGCACGGGTGTCGGCTTCCGTGCAGCCCGATGGGCGTCCGCAGCAGGGACGGCCGTCAGGCCGGCACCGCCTCCAGTTGTCCCTGCACGTCGTTGATCGCATCGCGGATGCGCTTGCTGAACACCGAGTCGTCGTGGTGGATCAGCAGCAGCCGCTCGGTGGCGCGGGTCATCGCCACGTACAGCAGCCGTGCCTCCTCGGCCTCGTCCTTGCCTTCCTTGGGCAGCGAGCCCAGGCCCGGGATGATCACGAACGGGAACTCCAGGCCCTTGCTCGAGTGCATGGTGACCAGCTTGACCGTGTCGCCGACGGCGAACAGGGCGCCCTTGCCGCGGCCCTCGGCGAGCCGGCTGGGAATGCCTTCGCGCTCCAGCGCCTCGTGCAGCTTCTCGCCCTCCCACTGGTTGCGGAAGATCACCGCCATCTGCGACCACGGCCGGCCGTGTGCGTGCTCGTCGCGCAGCTGGGCGATCAGGACGGTGAGCTGGGCGGGTGCGGTATCGACCCGGATCAGCTCCGGCACCGGGCCGCGCCGGCCGGCGCTCTCCGGTGCGATCAGCGGCACGCCGTCCTCGTCCTCGGCGCGCTCGATGAGCAGCTCGTTGGCGAAGCCGCGCGCCACCGCGAGGATCTCCAGCGTGTTGCGGTAGTTGAGCTTGAGGATGGTGGTGCGCCCCTGCGCCTGGATACCCAGGCTCTTCCAGCTCACCTTGCGCCGGTCGGCCTTGCCGTAGATGTTCTGCGCGTCGTCGTAGAGCACCAGCAACGAGTTGGTCGCCGGGTCGATCATCTGCACGATCAGCTTGTACCAGTCCGGCTCGAAGTCGTGGCCCTCGTCGACCAGCACGGCACCGTACTGGAAGCGGGGTATCTGGCCGCGATCGACGCCGGCGATCACCCGCTCGACCATCTGCCCGAAGAAGTCGTCGCTGCCCTTCGGGGGGAGCTCCACGTGGTAGGCCGTGAGCATCTTGTGGCACCACTTGTGGAAGTTGTAGACCTGCACCTTCTCGGCCAGGCCGCGCTCGCCGATCAGTTGCTCCAGTCGCGCGGCGAGCGTCTTGTTATAGCAGAGCACCAGGATCGGCCGGTTCATCACGCGCGCCAACTGCATGGCGCGGAAGCCCAGGATCATGGTCTTTCCGGAGCCCGCCACGCCGTGGATGATGCGGTGCTCGTCGCCGAGCGAACGCGCCAGCTGCTCCTGCTGGGCGTCCATCACCTTGACCAGCTCGGGGATCTGAAGCGGGCGTATCGCCGCGTCGGTCGGTCCGAACAGGCCGAACTGGCCGCTGCCCGGCTCGACCCGCAGTTCGGGAAACAGGTGCCAGCGCACGCGATCGATCTGCGGCAGCGTGAGCGCCACCGGGAACACCTGCGGGAACATCGCCCACAGCCGCTCCTGGAAATCCTCGGCGTCAACCGACTCGTAGAACTCGTCGCGGCACAGCGCCAGGTGCGGCGGGATCACCGCGTCCAGCCCGCCTTCCTCGAACTGCTTGCGGCTGATGTTGGACAGCACCACGCCCCAGGCCCAGGGCATGATCAGCTTGCCGGCATGGCGATGCCCCGGCGGGAAGCGCAGCGCCGGATCGCGCTCGAGCACCACGCCGATCTCCAGCGCATAGGCGCGTGCCTGCAGCAGCGGGTGGTTCTCCTTGACCAGGCCGCGCTCGGTGACCAGGGTGAACTGGGTGCTGTCCGCATGCCGGATGGTCTCGGCCTTCCAGTCCTTCACTTCCAGCACCAGCAGGCCCCGGCGCGGGTGGAACACCACGAAGTCCGGCCGGCGCTGCTTCAGGCCCACCGGCACGTCGTACCAGAGCAGGTAGTCGTCCTCCAGCTTCTGCTCCAGTCGCTCGGAGAAGCGCTTCTCGCCGGCTGTCATGCGCGGCAGGCAGCTGTTGCGGGTGGGAATGAGCGAAGCCATGGCGCGTCCATTCATAATTTTGCGTGGAAAGTAACGGACTTGCGCGGCCTGTCAACGTTAAAGTCGTGCTTGCCAGCGCCGATACGACGGGCGAGGACGACGGATCCGCCGCCAGCAAGGCTTCCGGAACCGGCCGTCACGTTCGGGCGCGGGGAGAGCCCAGCATGCCCATGCACATCGAAACGCTGTCGCTGATTGCCGCCATCCAGTCGCTGGCCTTGGCGGCCATGCTGTGGGTAGGGACCCAGGGCAGCCCCGGACCGGCCCGCACCAGCCTCAAGCTGCGCGCCGCGGCCCTCGCGGTGGAGTCCGGCGGCTGGTGGATGCTGGCGATGCAGGCGTGGATGCACCCCGCGCAGCTGGTGCTGGGAGGCAACGCGCTCAACCTGCTGGCGCAGGGCATGTCGGTGATCGCCCTGCGCATGCTGCTCGGCGTGCCGTTGTACTGGCGGGCAGCGCTGGCGATCGGCGTGGTCGGCTGGCTCGGGGTCGGCTGGTTCGGCGTGGTGCAGGAGGACTACCGCCTGCGCGTGCTGTGGGGCTCGATCGCGATCCTGGCCGACATCGGCCTGCGCATGCACGCGTTGCTGAACGGCGAGGTGCGGCGCCGCTCGCGGGCGCGGCTGGTCCTGCTGGCCTTGTGCGTGCTGTCCGCCTTGCTGCTGGCGTGGCGCTGCGGCCGGCTGTGGTTCGACCTCAACCCGCCCACCGGCATCGTCCAGCCCGACACGGTCAACTACCTCTATGTCCTGCTTTCGGGCATGCAGCCGCTGTTCCTGAGCATCGGCTTCCTGCTGCTGTACAGCGAGGTGCTCCAGCGCGAGATGCACCTGCTGGCGCGGGTCGATCCGCTGACCGGCGTGAAGAACCGGCTGGCGCTCAGCGAAGCGGCGACGCAGATGCTGGCGCACGCGGCCAGGATGGGCCGTCCGCTGGGCGTACTGATGATCGATGCGGACCACTTCAAGAGCGTCAACGACCGCTTCGGCCACGGCGGCGGGGACAAGGTGCTGCTGGCGCTGGTGGAAAGCATCCGCCGCACGCTGCGCGCGGGCAACGTCATCGGCCGCATCGGCGGCGAGGAGTTCGTGGTGCTGGCGCCGGACAGCTCGCAGGAGCAGGTGATGGTGCTGGCCGAACGCATCCGCGCGACGGTGGAGACCACGCCGCTGGCGATCGACGGCCACATGCTGCAGTTGACGGTATCGATCGGCGCCGCCGCCGCCTTGCCGGGGGAGCGCGACGTGACAGGGCTGCTGCGGCGCGCGGACGCGGCGCTCTATGCGGCCAAGCGCGCCGGGCGCAACCGCGTGATGGCGCCGGACCCGCAGCGGCCCGAGCCGCTGCCGAGCTCGGTCGTGGCCAGCCTGTAGGGCCGGCGCTCAGTCTTCCAGCGCGGCGTCCAGCGTGATTTCCGCCCTGAGCACCTTGGAGACCGGGCAACCCTGCTTGGTTTCCTGCGCGATGCGGTCGAAGGCGGCCGTATCGGCGCCGGGCACGCGGGCGCGGCAGCGCAGATGCACGGCGGTGATGGCGAAGCCTTCGCCCTGCCTGTCCAGCGTGACCCGGGCGCGGGTCTCGATGCGCTCGGCGGTCAGCCCGGCATTGCCCAGGCCCAGCGACAGGGCCATCGAATAGCAACCCGCGTGGGCCGCGGCGATCAGTTCCTCCGGGTTGGTGCCGGGGCCGTCCTCGAAGCGGGACCGGAAGCCGTAGGGTGCCTCGCGCAGGACGCCGGTCTCGGTCGACAGCGTGCCCTGGCCATCCTTCAGACCGCCGGTCCAGACGGCGGATGCGGATCTCTTCATGGCGCTCTCCCAACGTGGATGCCCAGTGTGGTGCGGCGCCCATGGAGACGGTGCGAACGGGTAGCGGCCGCCGTTTCACGCGTGTTTTGCCGGTGGCCGTCGTATGCTCCGCGATTTCCGCCACGGCGAGACGGCATGGGTTACGAGATCAGGCACGACCCGCGTGCGCAGCGCTTCGAGACCCGGGTGGAGGGCCAGCTCTGCGAGCTGGACTACCGCCTGGCCGGCAGCGTCATGACCATTACCCACACCGGCGTGCCGTCGGCCGTGGAGGGGCGCGGCATCGCTTCCGCACTGACCCAGGCGGCCATGGAGACGGCCCGCGCCAGCGGCTGGAAGGTGGTGCCCGCCTGCGCCTACGCGGCCGCGTGGCTGCGCCGGCACCCCGAATTCGCCGACCTGCAGGCGTAGCCGGGGCCGTTGTGCCTGCCACGGCGCCGGCACACACTGCGCAGCGTCCGACGCAGGAGGCAGGCATGAGCGAATCCCGTACCCCGCGGCGCCGCGGGCCCTGGCACGCGCTGAGCGCGCGGCCCTCGCTGGCGATCGGCGGCACGCTGTTGCTGCTGGTCGCCGGTGCCGCCTGGCTGCTCGGCATGCACCCGGCGCCGGCGTTCCTGCTCGGCTTCGACGCCGGCGCCCTGGTGTTCATCGCACTGCAGGTGCGCGAGTTCCGTCACGCCACGCCCGCGACCATGCGCGAGACCGCCCGCCGCCAGGATGCCGGGCGCTGGGGCATCCTGTGGAGCGGCGTGACGCTGTCGGTAGTGGTGCTGGTCGCCCTGGGTACCGAACTGCAGGCCGGCAAGACGGGCGGCCTGGCGGCGATCCTCATCGCGGCGGCGAGCATCGTGCTCAGCTGGGGCTTCCTCAACACGCTGTTTGCGCTGCACTACGCGCACGGCTACTACGGCGACTACGGCAAGCAGCACGAGGGGTTGGACTTTCCCGGCGGCCAGCCGCCGGACTACTGGGACTTCGCCTACTTCGCGGTGGTGGTCGGCATGACTTTCCAGGTGTCCGACGTGCAGGTGAGCAGCCGCTACCTGCGCCGCATGGTGCTGGTCCACGGCATCGTCGCGTTCTTCTTCAACGTGTTCATCATCGCGGTGAGCGTGAACGTGGTGGCCGGCCAGGGTTCCTAGCCCGGCGGGCCGTCAGTCGCGGAAGTTGTCGAACTGCAACGGCACCTCCACCGTGGACTTGCGCAGCAGCGCGATGGCCAGTTGCAGGTCGTCGCGCTTCTTGCCGGTAACGCGAAGCTTCTCGCCGTTGATCTGCGCCTCGACCTTGAGCCTGGCCGCCTTCAGTTCGGCGACCAGCTTCTTGGCGACCGGCTGCTCGATGCCCTGCTTGACGGAGATCCTCTGCCGCGCGCCGCCCAGGTTGACCTCCGGCGCGGCCACGTCCAGCGCGCGGATGTCGATCTTCCGCGAGGTCAGCCGGCCGCGCAGGATGTCCAGCATCTGCTGCAGCTGGAACTCGCTGGGCGCCCGCTGGGTGATCACGTAGCCGTCCAGCTCGAAGGTGGCGTCGGTGCCCTTGAAGTCGAAGCGGTTGGCCAGCTCACGGTTGGCCTGGTCGACCGCGTTGGTGAGCTCGTGCTTGTCCACTTCGGAGACGACGTCGAAGGAAGGCATGGAATGGCCCGGCAAAAGGAGGGGAAAGTGTACGCGCTCGGCGATAATGCGCGATTCGCCGTGCTCCCGTGGGTCGCTGATACCGATGAAAACCGACGTACTGGTCCTCGGCGCCGGTGCCGCCGGCCTGATGTGCGCCATCACCGCCGGCCGGCGCGGCCGGCGCGTGCTGGTGCTCGACCATGCCAGCAAGCCCGGCAAGAAGATCCTGATGTCCGGCGGCGGGCGCTGCAACTTCACCAACCTGGATACGAGCCCGGCCAACTACCTTTCGGCCAATCCGCATTTCGCCAAGTCGGCGCTGGCCCGCTACACGCCCGCCGACTTCGTCGCGCTGGTGGAGAAGCACCGCATCGCCTACCACGAGAAGGAGCTGGGGCAGCTGTTCTGCGACGAGTCGTCCAAGCAGATCGTGCGCATGCTGCTGGACGAGTGCGTGGCGGCGGGCGTGCGGGTGGAAACCGGCTGCGCCATCCAGCGGGTGCGCCACGGCGAGGCCGGTTTCAGCGTGGCCACCTCGCGCGGCGAGCTGCACGCCGAAGCGGTGGTGGTGGCGACCGGCGGCCTGTCCATCCCCAGCATGGGCGCGACCGGCTTCGGCTACGAGCTCGCGCGGCAGTTCGGTCACGCCATTCGGCCGACCCGCGCCGCGCTGGTGCCGCTGACGCTGAGCGGCAAGCACCTGGAGCACTATGCGGACCTGGCCGGGGTGGCCCTGCCGGCGCAGGTGCAGTGCGGGCGGCAGTCCTTCCGCGGCGGCCTGCTGTTCACCCATCGCGGGGTGAGCGGCCCATCGATCCTGCAGATCTCCTCGTACTGGGAGCCGGGGCGGGAGCTGCGCCTGAATCTGGCGCCCGACCGGGAGGCCGGCGCCTGGCTGGTCGCCCAGCGTGCCGCGCGGCCGGCCGCGGAGCTGAAGACCGTGCTGGCCGACCTGTTGCCCAGGCGGCTAGCCCAGCGCCTGGGCGAGCTTCACCTGGACAACCGCCCCATGCGCCAGTACCGCGAGGCCGAACTGGTCGCCATCGGCGCGCGCCTGCACGCCTGGCCGCTGGTCGCCAGCGGCACCGAGGGCTACCGAACCGCGGAGGTCACCCTGGGCGGCGTGGATACCGACGGGCTTTCCTCCAGCACCCTGCAATCCAGGCTCGTGCCGGGGCTGTACTTCATCGGCGAGGTGGTCGACGTGACCGGCTGGCTCGGCGGCTACAACTTCCAGTGGGCATGGGCGTCCGGGCACGCCGCGGGCGAGGTCGCCTAGGCCAACGCTTTCCCGCTCCTACACGGGAGGGGCGGCGGCTCGCGAGCATCCGTCGGGACGCTTTCTTGCCCATCGGCCGGCTACAGTGGCCGCAGACGACTTTCCGGAGAACGGCATGAACCTCGGATTCATCGGCCTGGGTGCCATGGGCAGCGCCATGGCGAGCAACCTGCTCGCGGCCGGGCACGCCGTCACCGTGTGGAACCGCTCCGAGGCGGCCACCGAGCCGCTGGCCTCACTGGGCGCTAAGGTCGCCCGCACGCCCGGTAGGGCCATGCAGTGCGCCGTGGTGCACAGCATGCTGGCCAACGACCAGGCGGTACGCGAGGTATTCCTCGAGAGCGGCGCGCTCGACGACATGGACCGCGGCACCGTGCACGTCAACCACGCGACCATCTCGGTGGCGCTGGCGCGCGAGCTGGCCGAGGCGCACGCGCAGCGCGGGCTGGGCTACGTCGCGGCGCCGGTGTTCGGTCGACCGGACATGGCCGCGGCGGCCAGGCTCAACATCGTGGTGGCCGGCCGCCCCAGCGTGGTCGACTCGGTACGGTCGCTGCTGGACGCGCTGGGCAGCCGCATCTGGCCGGTGGGCGAGGCCCCCGAGCGGGCCAACGTGGTCAAGCTCGCCGGCAACTTCATGCTGGCCGCCGCAATCGAGAGCATGGCCGAGGCCAGCGCGCTCACCCGCGCGCATGGCGTGGCCGCCGCCGATTTCCTGGAGATCATGACCAGCACCCTGTTCGCCGCGCCGGCCTACCAGGGCTACGGCAAGCTGATCGCCGAGGAGCGCTACGCGCCGCCGGGCTTCGCGTTGCCGCTGGGCCTGAAGGACGTCAACCTGGCGCTGGCCGCCGGCGAGGCCGCGCGGGTGCCGCTGCCGTTCGCAGGCGTGTTGCGCGATGCGCTCATCGAGGCGCTGGCCGCCGGCGGCGAGGGGCTGGACTGGGCGGCGCTGGCGCAGGTGGCGGCGCGGCGCGCGCACCTGGAGTGAACCCGCGGGACGCACGCCCGCGGATCGTTCGCGGGCGGGTCAGGCCAGGTCGTCGGCGCCGGCTTCCTGGCTGAGCCGGTCCACGATCGCGCCCATCGCGCGATCGAACAGCGGCTCGGAGGGCAGGATCCGGGCGCTGCCTGCGACCAGCGCCTCGGCCAGTTCATGCGGCGCGTAGTCGCCCACCTTCAGGCCGCGGCGGTTGACGAACAGGTAGCGCCCGCTCATCGGGCTCACCCACGACAGCTTGGCGCGGGTGACCGCGTCGCCGGTCGGGCAGAACTCGAGCCAGGTGCCGGGCTTGAGCTGGCGGACGCGTTCCATGGTGTCGCCGTCGGCGCCACGGGCTTCCGCGGTGGACGGCTCGCTGGCTTCGGGGACGGGTTCGGCCGCTTCGCCGTCCAGCAGCGGCTGGATGCTGTCGGGAATGGGCAGCGGCGCATCCTCCGGCGTCGCCGGCGCCGGTTCGCCGAGCTGCTGGCGGTAGTAGGCGTGCAGCTGGCCGAGCAGGCGCTCGATGTCGCTTTCCTGGAAGGCCACGTTGGCCAGGCCGCGGCGCAGCGCCCGTTCGACGCCGGGAAGCATGCGCAGCAGCGTGCGCCGGTCGTCGGGCGTGCGCACCGGCCGCGCGCTGGCGATGAACTCGTCGACGAAGCGCAGTGCCTCGGCAAAGGCGGGCGAGTCCTCGCCCTGGCGCAGGATGGTCAGCACCAGGTGGTTGGCCCAGGCGCGCGCCAGCACGCCGTGGATCAGGTGCGGCAGGTTCTGCGTGCCGATGCGGTCGAGAATCTCCCGCGCGGCGCGCCGGCGGGCCAGCTCCAGCTTCTCGCGGCCGCGCGCCGATTCGGCGACGCGCTGCTCGGCCAGTTCGGCGCGTCGGCGGCTCTGTTCCTGGAAGGCCTGCAGTTCGGCGTTGAGGCGCTCGAACAGGCTCATGTCGTCGTCGAACTCGTGCAGCAGGCGCTCGACGATGGACTTGATCTTGTCGTAGACGCGGTGGTCGCGGTCGGACTCCTCCGACCAGCCCTTGGCCAGCTCCGCCAGGCCGTCGAGCAGGCGGCGCGCAGGGTGCTGCCGGTGGCCGAACAGGCGACGGTCGAGGATCGCCGCCTTGAGATAGGGAATCTGCAGGCGTGCCAGCAGCACCTGCATCTCCGCGGGCAGTGCGCTGTCGGACAGGATGAACTCGAACAGCATGCCGACCAGGTCGATGGTGTCCTCGTCGATCGCCGAGACCTGGCTCGGGCGCTCGCCGCGCAGGGCACCGAGCTGGCCGAGCAGATGCTCCTTGAGCTGGGTGACCTCGCGGCTGATCGCCGCCGGGTCCGCCGTGTGGACGCTCGGCAGCGGGCCGGCGGCGAGCTGGCTCTGCAGCACGCTCAGCGCGCCGAGCAACTCGTTGGCGGTCGGCACCGCGACGGCGCCACCGGTGGCGCCACGCACGCCGCCGGCCGCCGGCACCGCGCCGATGCCGGCGTGCGCACGGCGCGCACTGAACAGCGCGCGCACCGTGTGCAGCAGCTCGCTCGCCAGTTCGGCGTCCTGGTCGGCGACGACCGGGGCCTCCTCCGGCGCGGCGGCGGTCGCCTCCGCCGGCTGCGCGGGCTCGCCCTCGCCGCGCGCCACCTGGTGGCGCAGCTGCGGCAGCACGCCTGCGCGGATCAGCTCCGCGTTGATTTCCTGGTACAGCTCTTCCAGCGCCGACAGCACGTAGCGATCGAACAGCTTGTAGATGATCAGCTTCACGCGCATGTCGGCGGACAGCTCGCGCATCGCCTGGCGGAACGCCTGGGCCAGCGTCGCCGGCGCCACCGGATTGGTCGCGTCGTCGAGCTTGATGCCGCCGCAGATCACCGACAGGCGCTGGTTGACCGCGAACAGGTCGCGCGCCAGGCGCGACTCGTTCTTGCTGATCATGCTGGTGATGGCGAGCGATTCCTCCAGCTCGTTCTCCGCCACCAGCGACAGCTCGACCGGGCCGGTGGACGCGGGCGGGGCCGCGGGGGCGGGTGCTGGGCGCGTGTTCAGCACGGTGAGCTCGCGGCTGACCTGCACCAGGTAGGCGCGCTCGATCATCGGACGGCGCTTGCGCACCTCGCGCATGCCGTCGAAGTAGTGCATCTGGGCGGCGTTGTTCTCGGCCTTCTCGGCAAGGTCGAACAGCGCGTCGTCGACGTGCTCGAACATGTTGCCCAGGAACTGCTGCAGGCGGCGGCTCGCGATGGAGCGCACGGCGCCGAGCAGGTCACCGACGTGTTCGGCTGGCGGCTGACGCTGGCTGAGGCTCACCACCTTGCCAGATTCATTGGCTTCTTTCATCGCCACACCCCTGACGCATCCCCTGCTGACGATCGCGGCCTCCGCGGCCGCGCAAAGCCGGAAGATATACGGCAAAACGTGAACTGGTCATGCACTGACGTACACATTAGTGCACGTTTCGTCGAAAAGCATGGAGTCCGTCGCTGTTTTCGACACATCCCTCAGGCGGCGGGGGGGAAGTCGTTCAGCTGGACGGTGCCGATGCCCTCCTCGGGCAGCATCACGGGGATGCCGTCGTCCACGCGGTAGATGACCTTGCGGTCGACCGTGATCAGGCCCTCGTCCAGTCGCGTGCGCACCGGCGCACCGGCCACGGTGTCGACGGCGCCGCGCTCGATCGCGGCATTGAGGGCGTCCAGCTCGTTGCGGCCCAGCAGACGGACGGGCGTCTTGCTTACCGGGCAACACAGGATGTCGAGCAGGCGCTTGTCCATGGGCAGGTCGTGTCGGGCTGCGGAAAGCCCGTACAATAGCCTTTTTGGGGTGGCATAACCATGACATCGACCGCCGAGCCGGCCCGTGTGGGCGTGGTGATGGGCTCCCGTTCCGACTGGGAGACCATGGAGCATGCGGCCAGCGTGCTGGACGCACTGGGCGTGCCGCACGAGGTACGCGTGGTCTCCGCCCATCGCACACCCGACCTGCTGTTCCGCTATGCCGAAGAGGCGGCGGCACGCGGCATCCAGGTGATCGTCGCCGGCGCCGGCGGCGCCGCCCACCTGCCGGGCATGCTCGCGGCCAAGACGCGGCTGCCGGTGTTCGGCGTGCCGGTGCAGTCCAAGGCGCTCAACGGCATGGATTCGTTGCTCTCCATCGCGCAGATGCCGGCCGGCATTCCGGTTGGCACCCTGGCGATCGGCCGTGCCGGCGCGGTGAACGCGGGCCTGCTCGCCGCTGCCGTGCTGGCATTGCACGATCCGGCCATCGCGCAGGCCCTGGACGCCTACCGGGCACGCCAGACGCAGAGCGTGCTCGAGCAGCCGGACCCGCGCGCATGAGCGGTCGGCGCCAACCCGTGCTGGGCATCCTCGGCGGCGGCCAGCTGGCGCGCATGCTGGCGCTGGCCGCCGCACCGCTGGGCGTCAAGACGCTGGTGGTCGACAGCGCGGCCGACGCCTGTGCCGGCCAGGTCGCGCCGCTGCTGGTGGCCGACTGGAAGGACTACGTCGCACTGGAACGCTTCGCGCGTGAGGTCGACGTGGTCACCTTCGATTTCGAGAACGTGCCCGCCGAGACCGCCCATTGGCTGGCCGAGCGCGTGGCCGTCTCGCCGGTGCCGCGGGCGCTTGCGGTGGCGCAGGACCGCCTTGCCGAAAAGACCCTGTTCCGCGAATGCGGGCTGCAGACGCCGGCCTTCGTGGCCGTGGACACGCGCGAGGATCTCGATCGCGCCTTGGCCGAGGTGGGCGCGCCGGCCATCCTCAAGACCCGCCGGCTGGGTTACGACGGCAAGGGCCAGTTCCGCCTGAGGACGTCGCAGGACGCCGACGCCGCCTGGGCCGCACTGGGCGAGCAGGGCGCCGCGCACGGGCTGATCCTGGAGGCGTTCGTGCCGTTCGAGCGCGAGCTGTCGGTGGTCGCCGTGCGCAGCCGCGAGGGCGATTTCCGTACCTGGCCGCTGACCCGCAACTGGCATACCGACGGCGTGCTCAGCCTGAGCCTGGCGCCGGCGCCGGATATCGAGGAACTGCAGCGGCGTGTCACCGGCCTGGCCCGCACCCTGGCCGAACGGCTGGAATACGTGGGCGTGTTCGCGCTGGAGCTGTTCGTCGAGGACGGCGAGCTGCTCGGCAACGAGATGGCCCCGCGCGTGCACAACTCCGGGCACTGGACCATCGAGGGCGCGCACACCAGCCAGTTCGAGAATCACGTGCGTGCCGTGCTCGGGTTGCCGCTGGGGGATACCGGCGCGCGCGGCCTGTCGTGCATGTTCAACTGGATCGGCGAGCTGCCGGACCCCGCGCCGGTGCTGACCACGACGGACGCGCACTGGCACGACTACGGCAAGCAGGCCCGTCCCGGCCGCAAGGTGGGGCACGCCACGGTATGCGCACCGGATGCGCGGACGCTGGCCGAGCGCATGGCCACCATCGCCGGCGCGCTGCATCGCGAGGCGCAGGCCGGCCCTGCGCTGGACCTCCTGCGCCACCTCTAACGCCACCCCGACGCGAGGAGCGAGCTGGCCCGCGATGCCTTCAACCCGGGACGCCCGGCCAGGAGCTCGCCAGCAAGCCCGCTCCTGCGTCGTGACGAGGATGCAGGAAGGCCGGGCCCCCTGCGCTCGGGTTGCCAGGCCAGGTTGCCCAGGCGCCAGGCACCCGCGACACGGCCCGATGCAATGCAATGTAGGAGCAAGCTTGCTCGCGATGCCTTTGACCCCACATGCCGGGGCCAGGAGCACTGCGAGCAAGCTCGCTCCTACGTCGTGGCAGGGGCGCAGGGAAGGGCGAGCCCCGCCCTGCGCTCGGGTTGTCAGGCCAGGTTGCTGGCCGCGAAGTCCCAGTTCACCACGTTCCAGAACGCCTCCAGGTACTTCGGGCGCGCGTTGCGGTAGTCGATGTAGTAGGCGTGTTCCCACACGTCGCAGGTGAACAGCGGCTTGTCGCTGCCGGTGATCGGCGTGCCCGCGTTGGAGGTGTTGACGATGCCGAGCGAGCCGTCCGGACGCTGCACCAGCCAGGTCCAGCCCGAACCGAAGTTGGTGGCGCCCATCCTGGCGAACTCTTCCTTGAACTTCTCGACCGAGCCGAACGCCTTGTTGATCGCGTCGGCGAGCTTGCCGGTCGGTTCGCCGCCCCCGTTGGGGCTCATCGAGTTCCAGTAGAACGTGTGGTTCCAGGTCTGCGCGGCGTTGTTGAAGATGCCACCCGAGGACTTGCGGACGATCTCTTCCAGCGGCATGCCCTCGAACTCCGTGCCCTCGATCAGCTTGTTGAGGTTGGTCACGTAGGCCTGGTGGTGCTTGTCGTGGTGGAACTCCAGCGTCTCGGCCGAGATGTGCGGCTCCAGCGCGTTCTTTTCGTAGGGCAGGGGGGGAAGTTCGATCGCCATGAGGGACTCCTTGGGCTGCGGCTTGAAAGGAAACCGGTCAGGCTGCCAGGCGGCGGCAGTCCTTGCGCGGCTGATACACTTGTGGTCCTGCACGCATTGTAGAACTCCCCACCTATGGACGTTAACGAGCGAATCAAGGCGGTGCTCGCCGAGCATCCCATGGTGCTTTTCATGAAGGGCACGCCGCAGTTCCCGATGTGCGGCTTTTCCAGCCGGGCCGCGCAGGCGCTGAAGGACGCCGGCGCCGAGTTCCACGCGGTCAACGTGCTGGCCGATCCGGAAGTGCGCGCCGCGTTGCCGCATTTCGCCAACTGGCCGACCTTTCCACAGCTGTTCATCCAGGGCGAGCTGATCGGCGGCTGCGACATCGTGGAGGACCTCAAGGCTTCGGGCGAGCTGGCGCGCATGGCCGCCGACGTGAGCGGGACGGTACGCGCATGACCCTGCCGATCGTGCGCCTGCCGCAGGACCGGGCGCCTGCGGCCGACAGCCTGGCCGGCCGCGTGATCCTGGTGACCGGCGCCTACGGAGGCCTGGGCCGCGAGGTGTCGCTGGCCGCGGCGCGCGCGGGCGCGACCGTGGTGGTCACCGGCAGGCGCAAGCGCCAGCTCGAGCAGCTCTACGACCTGATCGTGGCCGAGCAACTGCCCGAGCCGGTGATCCATCCGCTGGACATGGAAGCGGCCACGCCGCGCGACTACGAGACGCTGGCCGACGGACTCCAACAGGACCTCGGCCGGCTGGACGGCATCGTGCACTGCGCGGCCAGTTTCGGCGGACTGACCCCGATCGGCATGCACAAGCCGGACGAATGGCTGCGCACGCTGCACGTCAACGTGTCGGCGCCGTTCGCCCTGACCCAGGCCTGCCTGGCGCTGCTGGGCAAGGCGCCGGATGCCGCAGTGGTGTTCGTGCTGGACAACCCGGACCTGGTCAACCGAGCCCACTGGGGCGCCTACGGCGTGTCCAAGGGGGCGCTGGAGCGGCTCGTCGAGATCCTGCACCAGGAAACCGACACCACCGCCATCCGCACCCATGCGCTGCTGCCGATGCCGATGCGCACGGCGCTGCGCCACCAGGCCTATTTCGGCGAGGACCCCAACACCCAGCCACTGCCCGATGCCGCGGCCGCGGCCGCCGTGTGGTTGCTCGGCCCGCAGGGGATGGCGGCGCGTGGTGCCGTACTGGACCTGCGTCCGGCCTGAACACCGCGCCGAATACGTGGGCGCGAGCTTGCTTGCGATGCTTTTTTGCCCCGGCTTTTCCGGAAGCAGGGGCATCGCGAGCAAGCTCGCTCTTACGGAGTAACCGGTCGCAATCCCCCTCGCAGGATGCCGCCACGTGGCATCCTGTTGCCGATCACGCCGCCAGGAGCCCGTCCATGGAAACGCAGATGACCACCCTGTCGGCGGGCATCCTGCTGTTCCTGATCATGGACCCGCTCGGCAACGTGCCGTTCTTCCTGAGCCTGCTCAAGCACGTGCCGCCCAAGCGCCGGCGCGTAGTCATGATCCGCGAGCTGCTGATCGCGCTGGGCGTGCTGCTGGGGTTCCTGGTGGGCGGGCAGCACATCCTCAAGCTGCTGCAGCTGCGCCAGGAATCGATCAGCATCGCCGGCGGCATCGTGCTGTTCCTGATCGGCATCCGCATGGTCTTTCCACCCGCCGAAGGCGGCATCTTCGGCAAGCCGGGCGAAGGCGAGCCCTTCATCGTGCCGATGGCGATCCCCGGCGTGGCCGGCCCGTCGGCGATGGCCGCACTGCTGCTGCTGACCAACACCGCGCCGGGCCGCACCGCCGACTGGGCGACCGCGCTGTTGCTGGCGTGGCTGGCGACCTCGGCGATCCTGCTGTCCTCGACCTACCTGTTCCGCTGGCTGGGCGAAAGCGTGCTGACCGCGCTGGAGCGGGTGATGGGCATGCTGCTGATCGCGCTTTCCGTGCAGATGTTCATGGGCGGCGTGGCGGCCTTCCTGCACATGCGGGTCTGAAGGAGGGCCGCAGCGGCCCGTCCGCGCATCGCCGGTCCCCGCTCCCCGTCTCCCTGCTGTCATACTCGCGCCCCAGCATGGGCGAAACATCTGGAGGCGGTCATGCTCAGTGTCGAACGGACCCTCACCGCGCGCTTGCCGTGGCTGGCACAGCATCCGCGGATCCGTCGCCCGGTCGCCGGGCTGCTCGGCCGCCTGGCCGACGAGGCCGGCTTCAACCGGGTGCTCGGGGCCGTCGGCCAGACCGAGGGCTTCGACTTCGTCGAGCGGGCCCTCGACCTGCTCGGCGTCAGCTATCACGTCAGCTCGCGCGAACGCGAGCACATCCCGGTGGACGGCCCGGTGCTGGTGGTGGCCAACCACCCGCTCGGCATGGTGGACGCGCTGGCGCTGCTGCAACTGGTCGGCTCGGTGCGCAGCGACGTGCGCGTGCTGGGCAACGACTGGCTCGCCGTGGTGGAGCCCCTGCGCCGGCTGCTGCTGCCGGTCGACGTCTTCGGCAAGGGCGCCGGCTCGCGCCTGCGCGAGGTCCATCGCGCGCTGGCACGTGGCGAGGCGCTGATCGTGTTCCCGGCCGGCGAGGTGTCCCGCATGGGCCCCGGCGGCGTGCGCGACGGCCGCTGGTCCGACGGCTTCGCGCGGCTGGCGCGGCGCAGCGGTGCGCCCGTGCTCCCGGTGCACATTGCCGCGCGCAACTCGGCGATGTTCTACGGCCTGTCCATGCTGGCCAAGCCGTTGAGTACCGCCATGCTGCCGCGCGAGGCGGTCGCGCCCGTCAGTCGGCGGATCGGTTTCAGCGTGGGCGCACTGGTCAGTGCCGGGGAACTGTTCGAGCGCAGCGGCGGCTCCTCCGAGCAGGCCGCGCGCCTGATGCGGCGGCACGTCTACCGGGTCGGACGCCGGCGCGGGCTGGTCTTCGGTGGCCAGGTGCCGCTGGCGCACCCGGAACCGGCCGACCGCGTCGCCGCCGAGCTGGCCTCGCAGGCGGAGAAGCTGGCCGACCTCAACGACGGCAAGCAGGTCTGGCTGTTCAAGGGCGCGGCCGACAGCACCGTGCTGCGCGAGATCGGCCGCCTTCGCGAGCTGACCTTCCGCAAGGTGGGCGAGGGCACCAACGCCCGGCGCGACCTGGACGCCTTCGACCCGCACTACGAGCACCTGCTGCTGTGGGACCCGGCCGCCCTGCGCATCGTCGGTGCCTATCGCTTCGGCCACGGCGGCCGGCTGATCGCCGAACGCGGGCTGCAGGGGCTGTATACCGCGAGCCTGTTCAACTACTCGCCGGCGCTGGACTCCCGCCTGGCGCAGGGCCTGGAGCTGGGGCGCAGCTTCATCGCCCCGGCCTACTGGCGTTCGCGCGCGCTGGACCAGCTGTGGCAGGGCATCGGCCTGTACCTGCAGCGCCACCCGGAGCTGCGCTACCTGTTCGGGCCGGTCAGCATGTCGGTCAACCTGCCGCGGGAGGCGCGCGAATGGATCGCGGCCGCGCACCAGCATTACTTCGGCGCGCCCGGGCTCGCCGCGGCCCGGCAGCCGTTCGTGATCTCGCCCGACGTGATCGCCATGGTGCGCCGTGCCCTGGACGGGCTCGACGCGCAAGCCGGGCTGGGCAAGCTCAAGCACCATCTGGACGCGCTCGGCGTCAGCCTCCCGGTGCTCTACCGCCAGTACGTCGACCTGGTCGAGCCCGAGGGCGTGCAGTTCCTGGATTTCGGCGAGGATCCCGGGTTTTCCGGCTGTGTCGACGGCCTTGTCATGCTCGACCTCGCCACGCTCAAGCCGGCCAAACGCGCGCGCTACCTGGGCAAAACCCCGGTTTGAGCTTTCCGAAGCGTGAAATCGGACACCGTCTTGTCATACACTGTCGTTAAGTTTGCTTAACAACTGGTCGGTAGATGGGGCGGACCCATCGCTGCTGGACGATAGCTGCGCCAAGACGTTAGGGGAGACATCACCGCACCGACGCATGCCTGGCCCGAGGCCCGGCAGAGGGTGCGTTTTTGTCCCGACATCGAATTTCCGTTGCAAACACACAGGTCGACATGACTATGAACCGTTCCTTCCGCGCCAAAGCCCTGCCATTCGCCATTGCCTCGCTGCTGGCGATCGGGGCGCCTGCCATCGCGCAGAACGTGACCTCCTCCGCCGTGAGCGGCCGCGTGGTCGACGCCTCCGGCCAGCCGGTCGCCGGTGCCACCGTGCAGATCGTGCATGAGCCTTCGGGCACCACCAAGGTCGTCACCACCGACGCCGACGGTCGCTACACCGCGCAGGGCCTGCGCGTGGGCGGTCCGTTCGACATCACCGCGACCAAGTCCGGCATGACCCAGGCCGAGCAGGACAACGTGTACCTGCAGCTGGGCCAGAGCTCCGCCGTGAACCTGAAGATGGCCCCGGTCGAGGCGCAGAACCTCGCCGGCGTGACCGTCACCGCCTCGGCGCTGATGCAGACCTTCACACCGGACAACAAGGGCCTGTCCACCAACGTCTCGGGCCGCCAGCTCGAGAGCACCCCGCAGGGCAACCGCTCGATCGACGACATCGCGCGCCTCGACCCGCGCATCAACGTCTCCGACCAGGGTGACGGCTCGATCTCCATGGCCGGCCTGCCGAATCGCTACAACAACATCAGCGTCGACGGCATCTCCCAGGGCGACCCGTTCGGCCTGAACGCCAACGGCCTGCCGTACCAGGGCTCGCCGATCTCGGTGGACACCATCGCCGAGTACAACATCTCCACCGCCAACTTCGACGTCACCTCCGACACGGTCGGCGCGGACGTCAACGCGGTCACCAAGTCGGGCACCAACGACTTCCACGGCTCGGTCTACTACGCCTACCGCAACGCCAACAAGATGGTGGGCGACGCCGGCTGGCTGGACCACGATGCCCCGGGCTACAAGTACACCGGCTACAGCCGTGACTGGACCGGCGGCGTCACGCTGGGCGGTCCGATCATCAAGGACAAGCTGTTCTTCTTCGTCTCGGCCGAGCAGGAAAAGACCACCGGCATCGGCGCCGATTCGGCCAACGGCCTCGACACCTCGCTGGGCAACGGTCCGTCGACGTCGAACAAGATCTCCCCGGGGGACCTGCAGCGCGTGATCGACACCGCCAAGGCGCTCGGCCTGCAGCCGGGCTCGTTCGGCGCGGGCGGCGTGACGCTGGAGGACAAGCGCTACCTGGGCAAGATCGACTGGAACATCACCAACAACCATCGCGCCAGCCTGACTTACCAGTACACCAAGGAAACCCAGCCGATCGTGCAGGGCAACAGCTCCAACCAGATCGGCCTGAGCAGCTACTGGTACACCAAGGACAGCCTGACCAAGAACGGCGCACTGCAGTTCTTCGACGACTGGACCGAGAACTTCTCGACCGAGGCGAAGGTCAGCTACCAGTCGTTCGAGCAGCTGGCGGGCAACGCGATCAACCAGCCGCAGGTGAAGGTCTACCTCGACCCGTCGGGCCGCGGCGCGTCGATCAACCTGGGCGAGGACCAGTACCGCCACGAGAACGCGATCAGCACCAAGAAGTGGTCCGCGTTCCTGGCCGGCACGCTGTACCTGGGCGACCACACCCTCAAGGGCGGTATCGACTACCAGCGCTCGAAGATCTACAACCTGTTCGGCCGCACCGAGCACGGCAACTACACCTTCTACGGCCTGGACAACTTCGCCGCCGGCAACTACGACTCGTACTTCCTGTACCAGCCGGCCGCCGGCTACACGCTGGACGACGTCGCCGCCAAGTGGACCTACACCCAGTACAGCCCGTTCCTGCAGGACACCTGGCAGGTCAACGACAACCTGTCGCTGACCTACGGCGTGCGCGTGGACATCCCGCAGGCCGACAAGGCGCCGCTGTACAACCCGGCCTTCGAGCAGGCGTTCGGCTATCCGAACAACACCAAGCTCGGCGCCAAGAACAAGGTGATCGAGCCGCGCCTGGCCTTCAACTACGCCTTCGACACCGAGCGCATGACCCAGCTGCGTGGCGGCTTCGGCCTGTTCCAGACCACCCCGCCGACGGTGTGGATGACCAATCCGTACCAGAACAACGGCCTGACCGTGGCGAGCTACTCGTCCTTCAATCCGGCCGATGCCCCGTTCAGCCCCGATCCGTACAACCAGAACATCCCGACGGGCCCGCAGAATCCGCCGGCGATGGACGTCGACACGATCGATCCCAACTTCAAGCTTCCGAGTGTGTGGAAGACCACCCTGGCGTTCGACCGCGAGCTGCCCTGGTGGGGCATGATCGGATCGGTCGAGCTGCAGCACATCAAGACGCGCAACGGCATCTACTACCAGGCGATCAACATCGGCCGACCGACCGGCGTGCTGCCGGACGGCCGTTACCAGTACTGGGCCACGCCGGGCGAGTTCCCGAACAGCCGTGACGCGGCCGCCAATCGCAACAAGGCGTTCGACCGCGCCTCCACGCTGCTGACCAATACCAGCAAGGGTAAGTCCGACACGCTGACCCTGGCTCTGTCCAAGCCGTTCTCCAACGACTGGTCCGGCAGCCTGGCCTTCAGCCTGAGCCATGCCACCGAGGTCAACCCGGGCAACAGCTCGCAGGCGTCCTCCGGCTATGCCTACGTGGTGCGCACGAACGTCAACGACGAAGTGGCCGAGACCGCCGACCGCAACATCGCCCGCACCGTCAAGCTCGCCCTGACCTGGCAGCACGCGTTCTTCGGCAACTACAACACCACCGTGTCGGCCTTCTACGACGGCCACGACGGCCTGCCGTACAGCTGGATCTTCTCCGGCGACGTCAACGGCGACGGCATCACCTACGAGGATCCGGCCTACATCCCGACCGTCAACGACCCGAAGGTGAGCTACGGCAACGCGTCGCCCGAGCTGATCCAGCAGTTCCAGGACTTCATCTCCAACGACAAGTACCTGAGCAAGCACCGCGGCCAGATCGCCAGCCGCAATGGCGCGCGCTACCCCTGGGTGAACCAGCTCGACATGAGCTTCTCGCAGGAGGTGCCCGGCATCTTCAAGGGCAACAAGGGCGTGGTCCGCCTGGACATCTACAACTTCCTCAATTTCCTCAACAAGGACTGGGGACAGACGGTCAACACGCAGTTCAACACCCGTACGCTGGCCGGCTACAGTGGTGTCAACGCGCAGGGTCAGTACGTGTACTTCCTGCCTACCGACCAGAACGGCAACTACCAGCCGCAGCAGCTGATCCGCTACGACGCGGGCAGCAACCCGACCCGCGTGGTGTCGCGCTGGTCGGCCATGCTGACGCTGCGTTACGCGTTCTGAGAGGCTTCGCCTCGAACGACCGGAAACCGGCGCCCGCGAGGGCGCCGGTTTTTTTTCGGCTTGACCCCTCGGACCCCAACGCGGGAAGCTAGGCGGTCCGCCACGGCGCCGGCATCAGGCCGGAGGCCGTCAGCGGCAGGAGAAGGTACGAATGAACGACATCCAAGCCGGCCGCGCCGGCAAGCCCGCCACCGTCAGTGCACGCATCTCGCCGGCGGGCGGACTGGACATCCTCTCGCGCAACGAGGTCGCGCGCCTGCGCGACGCCAGCGGCTCGGGCCTGCACGCCTTGCTGCGTCGCTGCGCGCTCGCGGTGCTCACCTCCGGCAACATCAGCGACGATCCTCGCTCGATGTTCGAACAGTACCCGGATTTCGACATCCAGGTGCTGCAGCAGGACCGCGGCATCAAGATCGAGCTTTCCCACGCGCCGGCGCAGGCCTTCGTCGACGGCCAGATCATCCGCGGCATCAACGAGCTGCTGGTGGCGGTGGTGCGCGATATCGTCTACGTGTCCACCCAGCTCGAGCAGGGCGGTTTCGACCTCGACGACACCGTGGGCATCACCCATGCGGTGTTCGAGATCCTGCGCAACGCGCGCATCCTCAAGCCGCACGTCGACCCCAACCTGGTGGTGTGCTGGGGCGGCCATTCGATCTCGCGCGACGAGTACGAGTACACCAAGTCGGTGGGGTACCAGCTCGGCCTGCGCGGCATGGACATCTGCACCGGGTGCGGCCCGGGCGCGATGAAGGGCCCGATGAAGGGCGCCACCATCGCCCACGCCAAGCAGCGCCGGCGCAACAACCGCTACATCGGCATCACCGAGCCGGGCATCATCGCCGCCGAATCCCCGAACCCCATCGTCAACCAGCTGGTGATCATGCCGGACATCGAGAAGCGCCTGGAGGCCTTCGTCCGCATGGCGCACGGCATCGTGGTGTTTCCCGGCGGCGTGGGCACGGCGGAGGAGATCCTCTACCTGCTCGGCATCCTGCTGCACCCGGACAACGCGGGCATCCCGTTCCCGCTGATCTTCACCGGCCCCAAGCAGTCGGCCGCCTATTTCGAGCAGATCGACCGTTTCCTCAAGCTCGCCCTGGGCGAGGAGGTGGCGCAGCACTACCAGATCATCGTGGACGACCCGGCTGCCGTGGCGCGCGCCATGGTCAAGGGCGTGGACAAGGTGCGCAACCACCGGCTGGACACCAAGGACGCGTTCTTCTTCAACTGGGCGCTGGACATTCCGTTCGCGTTCCAGCTGCCGTTCCGTCCCACCCACGAGGCCATGCGCGGCCTGGCCCTGCATCGCGCGCGGCCGCGGCACGAGCTGGCGGCCGACCTGCGCCGCGCGTTCTCCGGCATCGTCGCCGGCAACGTGAAGGAGGAGGGCGTGCGCGCGATCGAGCAGCACGGGCCGTTCGACATCGACGGCGAGCCGGAGATCATGCGGGCGCTGGACGCGCTGCTGCAGGCCTTCGTCACCCAGCAGCGCATGAAGCTCCCGGGCGGCACCGCCTACGTGCCCTGCTACCGCGTGCGCGCCGCGGGCAAGGAGACCGCTCCGCTCGCTTGACAGCCCGCACGACGCTATTCAAACTACGCAGCTCACCCCGCCCGAATAGCTCAGCTGGTTAGAGCACTTGACTGTTAATCAGGGGGTCGTTGGTTCGAGTCCAACTTCGGGCGCCATCTTGAAGGCCCTGCAGCGATGCAGGGCCTTTTTCTTTGCCTGGCCGGGGCTCGCGGCCACCTGTGGCGGGATCATCGCGCCGCCGCGCAGTCCACGGCCTGTCGCGCCGTCGGGCGGCTCCCGCGCGGCCGCCCCGAATTGGCCACCACCACGCCCAGCGCCGTCTGCGCGCGACCGGGCGGGCAGAGGATCAGGGTGAGGTTGCTGCCGCCGGCGCTGCCGTCGGGCAGGAAGGTCACGTGGCGGCGTGCCCGGCTGCTGCGGATCACCAGTTGCGTGTAGCCCTCGCCGACGCGCAGCGGCGGACCGTCCGGCTGGTTGTCGCGGTTGCGGTCGATGCCGACCAGCCAGCCGCTCTCCCAGCGGTTGCTGTTGCTGCAGCGCAGGCGATCCCGCGTCGGGCAGAACAGCACGCGGGTGCGCCGCAGCACGGCCTCGCCGCGGGCGTAGCCCAGCGCCTCCATCATGTCCATCTGCGCCGCCTGTGTGCGGTTGCGCCGCACCAGCCCGGCGAGGGACGGCGCGGCGACGCAGGTCAGCGTGGCGAGGATCAGCACCGTCGCGACCTGTTCCACCAGCGTGACGCCGCGCATGCGGCGCCGGGGGCATCCTTGCCTCGGTTCCATGCCATCGCTCCCTGCGGGGAGCCGGCATCATCGGGCGACCGGCGCGGCCGAGGGAATCGGCCTTGACACCAGCATGCCGTGGGTCTGTGCTGACACGGCCTGTCAGCAGGGCGGCTTTAAGATCGACCCATTCGCCCGCATATCCGTCAGCCATGACCGACCGTTTCCAGCTCGTCTCCCCGTACCAGCCCTCCGGTGACCAGCCGCAGGCCATCGCCAAGCTCAGCGAGGGCTTCGAGGCCGGCCTGGCCGCGCAGACGCTGCTGGGCGTCACCGGCTCGGGCAAGACCTACACCATCGCCAACGTGATCCAGCGGGTGCAGCGCCCCGCGGTGATCCTGGCGCCGAACAAGACGCTGGCCGCGCAGCTCTACGGCGAGTTCAAGGAGTTCTTTCCGCACAACGCGGTGGAATACTTCGTCAGCTATTACGACTACTACCAGCCCGAGGCCTACGTGGTGTCCTCGGACACCTACATCGAGAAGGACGCCTCGATCAACGACCACATCGAGCAGATGCGCCTGGCCGCGACCAAGGCGCTGCTCTCGCGGCGCGACTCGATCATCGTCGCCACCGTCTCGGCCATCTACGGCCTGGGCGACCCGGAGGACTACCTCAGCCTGCGCCTGATCCTCTCGGTCGGCGAGCACATCGACCAGCGCAAGCTGATCCACCAGCTCACCGAGCTGCAGTACACGCGCAACGAGATGGAACTGCGCCGTGGCACCTACCGCGTGCGTGGCGAGATCATCGACGTGTTCCCCGCCGAATCGGAAACCGAAGCGCTGCGCATCGAGCTGTTCGACGGCGACATCGAGAACCTCTCGCTGTTCGACCCGCTCACCGGCGAGACCCTGCGCAGGATCCCGCGCTACACCGTCTACCCGCGCACCCACTACGCCAGCACCCGCGAGAGCGTCCTGAACGCGATCGAGACGATCAAGATCGAGCTCAAGGAACGGCTGGAGCAGCTCTACCGCGACAACAAGCTGGTCGAGGCGCAACGGCTGGAGCAGCGCACCCGCTTCGACATCGAGATGATGGCCGAGGTCGGCTTCTGCCAGGGCATCGAGAACTACTCGCGCCACCTCACGCGCCGCGGCCCCGGCGAGCCGCCCCCGACCCTGTTCGACTACCTGCCGCCGGATGCGCTGCTGGTGGTGGACGAATCGCACGTTACCGTCCCGCAGCTCGGCGCCATGTACAAGGGCGACCGCTCACGCAAGGAGACGCTGGTCGAGTTCGGCTTCCGCCTGCCCTCGGCGATGGACAACCGCCCGCTGCGCTTCGAGGAGTGGGAGCAGCGCGCGCCGCGCACCATCTACGTCTCCGCCACTCCGCGCGACTACGAGCTGCAGAAATCCGGCGACGCCGTGGTCGAGCTGGTGGTGCGCCCCACCGGCCTGGTCGACCCGGAAGTGGAGGTGCGCCCGGTGCGCACCCAGGTCGACGACCTGCTCGGCGAGGCCAGGAAGCGCATCGCCATGGGCGACCGCATCCTGGTCACCACGCTGACCAAGCGCATGGCCGAGAACCTCACCGAATACCTCTCCGAGCACGACGTGAAGGTGCGCTACCTGCACTCGGACATCGAGACGGTCGAGCGCACCGAGATCATCCGCGACCTGCGCCTGGGCGAGTTCGACGTGCTGGTCGGCATCAACCTGCTGCGCGAGGGCCTGGACATGCCTGAGGTCTCGCTGGTCGCGATCCTGGACGCCGACAAGGAAGGCTTCCTGCGCTCCACCGGCTCGCTGATCCAGACCATCGGCCGCGCCGCCCGCAACGTGCGCGGCAAGGCCATCCTCTACGCCGACCAGGTCACCCGCTCGATGCAGGCGGCGATGGACGAGACCAACCGCCGTCGCGAGAAACAGATCGCCTACAACGAAGCCAACGGCATCACCCCGCAAACCGTGGTGCGCCGCATTGCCGACATCATGGAAGGCGCCCGCGCCGAGCCCGCCGCCCGCGGGAGAGGCAAGGCCGCCAAGGGCGCGCGCGGCAAAGCCGTGGCCGAAGGGGCAGGGGAGTACGCCAACTTGAGCGCCACCCAGGCCGCCGCCGCGATCAAGAAGCTCGAATCGCAGATGTACAAGCACGCCCAGAACCTGGAGTTCGAGGAAGCCGCCCGCCTGCGCGACCAGATCCACAAGCTGCGCGAACAGGTCATGCAAAGCTGACCCGCCTTTAAGCGCCCGCTCCCCTAAGGGAGAGGGCCGGGGCGAGGGGCCGCTCTACCCCCGCCAGGCCCAAAAGCTTGGCATCCCCACCCACCCTTGCTAAACTTCGCGGCTCTTGGGCGGTTAGCTCAGCGGTAGAGCACTACCTTGACATGGTAGGGGTCACAAGTTCGATCCTTGTACCGCCCACCAAGAGTTGAAACGAAAAGGCCGGCGCGTTGCGCCGGCCTTTTTCATTGCCTGCCGGTGCCTTGCGCTCAGCTCTTGGGAACGACGGTCTCGAGCTTTTCAAGGCAGGTCTGTTGATCGAACGGCCTCGTCTTTTCCGGCAACTGCTGGATGCACGCCAGGATGCCGGATACGAGCCGAATGCGGTTGCTCACCCAGCTTTCCTCACACAGGACGGCGTAAGTGGTCTGCCGTGACCCGCCAGCTTGGGTCAACGTACCCTCCAACTGGCATTGCGCCTGCCGATACGCCACCCAGGCGACGTAGTCTCCCTTGATGGCGGCGATCAAGCGCTCGTCCGTGAAGCCGTCGATCTGGCTCTTCTCCACGAGCGCGACCAGGGCTTCCTGCTGCGCATCGAGGTGCTTCTGCGTGCGAGCCAGTCTTTGTCCCGCTGCAAGCCCTTCATGCATGGCACTTCCCGTGGGCCAGCATTCCGGCCGATCGGTGCACCGGGCGTCTTGGCCGGCTGCGCCCCCACTGGCCAGGGAGAGAACCGCCGCAATCAGCATGACACGCATAGGTTGTCCTCCGTTCGGTCATCGCACTCAACGAGAATGCCGCGCCGACCTGACCAAAAGCGGGCGCTGTGGGGCGACCCAAGGGAGGGCCGTTCGATGGAAGCGGCGTGGTTGTTTACCGATCGCCCGCGATGTACGCGTCTCCTTTGGAAGGAGGGCCCGTGGATCGGGCCCTCGAGGTAGCTCATGCTGTCGCCGGCTCGGGCGTTTCCGTAACCCGGCTCTTGCGGGCAAACCGGGCCGACAGCGCCTTGCGTGCCTCGTCCAGGCCCTGACCTTGCCGGCCACCTTGAGCATCGCGTAGCCCTCCAGCGCGTTGGTCATCAAGTCGCTGCCGATCGCCATCTCGGTATCCAGCGCCCGCTGGTGCAGCGTCGCCAGTCGCATCAGCCGCGGCCGCAGCGCATTCAGCGCGGCCAGGTCGCGCTGGTAACCCTCCAGGTCGAAGTTGCGCGGCAGCACGCCCGGGTTCTCGCCGAACACGTGGCCCGCCTGCCGGCAGAACGCCTCGGACTTGTCGCCCATCTTGGTGAGCTGGTGGCGCTGCTCCGGCGTCAGCGCGATCAGGCCGGTCATGCTCGCCTCCAGCGCACCGAGCGCGTTGTCCATCGCGGTGAGCGCGTCTTTGTCCAAGGTTCGGCTGACGGGGTGCCCGGTTGGCTCTGCAAAAGCCACGCGCCGACGGAAAAGTGTCACGCGTGGCGCAAAAAGCCCCGCGTGCCGGGGGAAAAGACCCAGGCGCGGGTCGAAAGAGCCATGTCCTGAGCCATGAGACCCAAGTGCCGGGCAAAAAGAGCCAAGCGTGAACCAGATAGACCCACGCGCCAGGCAAGCACACCCGAACGCCTGGCCCGGAGAGCCTCGCCCCACCGAAAAAAGACCCGCTTGCCCTTTAAAAAGAGCCAAGCGACGGGCAAAGAGACCCACGAGCGGGGGCGCGAGAGCCGAGCGCGTTTCAAAAGGTCCGGCGAGTCAAAAGGTCCTGCGAGCGAGCCGACGAGAGTCGGGCGAAGAGCAAACGATCGATGCGGACGAACGGGTTCGCACTCGGTTTGCCCCAGACCCCTCGGCTGGGTGGCTCGTCTGCATCGGCGATAGCCTGCCGGGGGAATGCAGGGATCGGTGCGCGATCGTTTGGATAGAGGGCTACTTATTTCCCCGTTTCCACCGGGATAAGTGATAGTGACGCGGATCCGCAGATATGCACCGAGCGTTCTGTGCCTATGGTGGCCGGTGCCATGAGTCCAGGTGTTTGATCTTACCTGGGTTTCGCCAACTTGACCCGGGCCCGTCGATGAGGTGAGGATCGGTGCATATGCCCCGATTTGGGGTCTACTAAGCGTTAGGTGCAATGGACACTGCGCAGCAAATCGAATGGGCAGCAAAGCAGGTTGAGGCGCTCCCGCACGAGCTGTCTTGGCGTGCTTCAGTCCTGCGCCAGCTTCAGTACTGTCAGGCGGTGCTCTCTGGCACTGAGCCGCCCGAGCGCCTCGAAGAGCTCACCATGGGCTTCATCGCCGTGCGTGAACTCGAGGGGTGGCAGCCAGAAGAGCTGCCGAGAACAATTTCAGCAGTCCAGTACGAGCTTCAGCAAAGGTATCTTCCGTACGCAGCAAAGGTGCGCCTGGGCATCCATCGCCGCACCTAACAACTCGTTCAAGGCGGACGCGCGTACCGCGCGCCGCTTAACTCCAGCGTTAGGCCCCATATGAAAGTTCTCGCAACTGCTTTTCTCATCCTTCTTTCCTTCCCGGCATGTGCCGCGATCGAGAAGATTG